>CAZWSU010000048.1:0-62533 GCA_964636755.1 uncultured Desulfurococcaceae archaeon | reverse complement strand
TGTGAGGTGCTTCGGCAGATGAACCTGGGGTTGCACTTAGAGAGTTTATTACCTGCGAACCCCGTTGCGGAGGCTGCGATCGCTACTGTGCTCTTTATCTATGTCTTAGGGGTGGTTTACGGGACTAAGTACACGTATGATTTAATGGTTAAGAAGGGACTCACACATAACGTGGTCGTGTACTTTAACAGGAAGCTAATACATGTGCTGGCGGGGGGTGTGGTAGCTCTTATAGTGCCGTTCGTGTTCACGTCACCTACAATACCTTTTGTTCTAGCGTTAGTGTTAGCTCTCATAACCTGGATACCGCATAAGAGAGGGAAACTCCTGACCTGGTTTCAGGTACCGGATAACGCTTATGAAGTAAACTTCTGCATAGCTTGGGGAACCATACTATTAGCTTCATGGCTTATTTTCAACACACCCATATACGGCTTAATACCCGTGCTCTTCATGTCTTTCGGCGATGCCGCCACAGGAGTGGTCAGGAACCTAATATACAGGAGGAGAACAAAGTCTTGGTGGGGTAACTTCGCGATGTTCTTGGTGTGTATGCCCATAGCATACTACTTCATAGGGGCTTGGGGAATTCCGGTAGCCGCGCTGTCTTCATATATAGAACACTACGAGTTCAACCCGATAGATGGTAACCTGTTAATCAGCGCTACCTCCTTCTTATCACTTCTTCTACTCTCATACGTAGGATTGATAAACATCTAAGCTAGAGATTTTTAAGTTTAAATCCATGCCACAAAACAGCGTTCAGCTCTTAAGCACGCTACTCCAGGCACTTAACGTCTAGAATGTCGCCCAACTCTTTAAGAATTGTCAGAACCTCGACAGCTGTCTCATCCCTTTCTTCAACCCTTTCTCTCAGACCGCCCCCATACTTTCTCATCAATAAGCATACCGTAGCTCTAGTCTTCCATAGATTTCTGAGAGCTGAAGCACTTATGAGGTTTTTCAACACAGAAACACTTTTCTCAGCGTTCTTTAAGACACTCAAGTTATTCAAGTCCTTAACAAGCGAACGTAATTGATTGGAGATCCCGATATCTAACTCACTCAACACGTTAGGTAACTCAACACCGAACTCTTTAATCATCGTGAGAACGTCACTTAAGTTGGAGGAGTCTAGTAGCCGCTTGTTGAGTAAC
Organism: uncultured Desulfurococcaceae archaeon; assembly: GCA_964636755.1. Lineage (GTDB taxonomy): Archaea > Thermoproteota > Thermoprotei_A > Sulfolobales > NBVN01 > Zestomicrobium. The sequence continues at coordinate 61,376 of CAZWSU010000048.1, read as the reverse complement.
TCACGTAACTCGTAAGTCACGTACAACTTAATAAACTCCTTGAAGTAATCGAGGAACGGTGCTCTAGAGAGGACGGCGCTCCTAGCTATTGAGTAGTTAGTAGTTAGTATTTCCTTAACCTTCTCATGAACCCTATCGAGTAAGTTGCTGAAGTAACTACTTATGATGACGTTCTGAAAATCTCTACGTAACTCACTAAAACTCCTAACCTTACTAAAGCTTCGAAAAATAAATTTCTCGAGCTCTGTGAAGTCGTTGTTGCTGACGTAATCTCTTAAGGTGTTATGCATAGCCCTCAAATCAAGTCCCTCAGGAGGTGTTGAAGCCCCGATTAAGACACGACCACTTATTGAGTGAGAATAATGAACACACTCACGACTCTCCAAGGTTGCCAGGAACGTGACTCGCGCCTTACCAAAGGAATACTTAAGACTCCCTAGGACGTGGGACTCGCTACCCAGGTCTTCAATCAAGTAGCCGAAGACTCTTCTAACGCGTTCTGAGGAGTTGTTATTTAGGTTCAACATAGAGTATAGTATGCATACATCATGAAAGTCTACGAAGGCTTTCTTCACGTAACGCTCGTATATTTCCGCGCCGCTCCCTAGATCCTGTATATTGCTCCTAGCACTCTCAAGGAACTTCAAGTACGTAGATTCTAAATCCACGCCAGCTAACTCCTTAACGAGTTGCATGGATCTAGCAGCGTGTTTCATGACTTGAATAGACTCGATATTAGATATGTCGTCGAAGAACCAACCATCGCTGGAGAGAGCTAGGTAAGCGTGTCTCATCATCTCCAGGAGCTTAAGCGCTCTTATCATGACATCCTTGGTGGCAGGGATTTTAATTAACTTACTTAAGTAATTAGTTACTGATTCTTCAGGCTTACCCATAAATGACGCGTAATTAAGTAGGGCGTTGAGAGGATCTGCGAAGACTTCACGAGCTTCACTAAGGAAAATTCCCTTAACCTCATTGAGTAACCAATCCATAGAACTCCTGAGAGGCTTCCTCCACTCCTGGCTCCAAGCCCTGTTGACGTCTATCCTGCACCCACAGTTATTCCTCCACCTCTCAATTCCGTGCACACAACTCCAGGAAGTCTTCTCGAATATCTTGACTTCCTGTCTGGGCGGGTTAAGCTCCAGAAATTCACCGAAGTTAGTGATTCTAGCTAGTTTCTTAGCGTTAAGATCTCTTAACGCGTAAGCGAGCGCTAAGTGACCATACTTCTTGTGGTGACCGTACGTCTCTCCGTCGGTAGCTATAGTGACTAGCTCTACGTTGCCTGAGTTGCTGAAAGCCTTAAGAATGTTCTTAGCGAGAGTGTCGCCATTACTTAGTAAATCACCGAACGCGACACCGTGCGAGAGTCTTGCGTCATAGAAGAACAAAACAATACTTCTCCCGGAAGAGGTTTTATAGGTGTATGGTTGCCTGGTGTCTATCCTGCCACCACTCACATCTACCCACACACCGTCAGGCCCCCTCACCTCACGTGCTTGGTGCGGTGCTAACACAGTGAATTTAATGCCTAACTCCGCTAACACGTCAAGAGTTTCGTCATCTACGGCAGTCTCAGGGAGCCACATGCCCTCAGGCGATCTACCGAAAGCCTCTTTAAAAACCTCTATCCCCCAATAAGTAGCTACGTACTTGTCCTCCCTGTTAGCGAGAGGCATTATCATGTGGTTGTAGACTTGCGCGATAGCAGATCCATGGCCTGAGAACCTACTCCTGCTGATGTGATCGGCTTCCACAATCGCTTCGTAGACGTCAGGGGCTTTCTCCTGAAACCACTTGAGCAGCGTAGGACCTACGTTAAAACTAATCCAAGAGTAGTTGTTGATTACGTCGATCACTCGGCCCTCACTATCAATTATGGGGATTAAGGCGTTAGGCCTATAACATTCCTCGGTGATTCTTTCGTTCCAGTCGTGGTAGGGGTAAGCACCCTCTTCTTGAGGTATCTGGAAGAGCCACGGATCCTCTCTCGATGGCTGATAGAAATGTGCGTGAATTACCACATACTTATTCGAGCTCGACATCTCAAGCACCAGATAAACCTCACGGAACTCCTTTTAATTCTTAGCTAGGCATCGTTAAGACTGGAATTGCCATGACTGAATCCAGTGACAGTCCTTAACCCCTATACTTAAGGAATAGGGCGGCTAACGGGGGGAGTGTTAATACTATAGAGTGTGGTCTTTCATGGTACGGAATCTTCTCAGTCTTCACGCCGGGAGCGTTGCCGATTCCTGAACCCCCGTAGACTCTTGAATCACTATTTAATATCTCTTCCCAAAAACCTTCCTTCGGGACGCCAACCCTGTACCCACCCCTCACTACCGGGGTAAAGTTAAGTACTACTAGTATCACGTCACCTCTAGAACTCTTCCTGAGGAACGATATAACGCTCTGATCCCTGTCTCTGAAGTCAACCCATTCGAAACCCTCAGGTTTGAAATCGAGTTCGTGTAGCGCGGGTTCTCTCCTATATGCGTTGTTGAGATCCCTCACCCATGTCTGAAGTCCTGCGTGCTCAGGATATTTGAGGATGTGCCAGTCGATGCTCCTCTCGTGGCTCCACTCATCCCATTGAGCGATCTCATCCCCCATGAACAGCAACTTCTTGCCTGGGTGAGCGTACATGTAGCCGTAAAGAAGTCTTAAATTCGCGAATTTTTGCCAGTCATCGCCCGGCATCTTATTTATCAAGGACTTCTTACCGTGCACTACCTCGTCGTGAGATAAGGAATTAACGAAATTCTCGTAAAACACGTACCAGACATTAAACGTCAGTATGTCGTGATGGTACTTACGGTATATCGGGTCCTTAGACATGTAGTAGAGTGTGTCGTGCATCCACCCCATATTCCATTTCATGTCAAACCCTAACCCACCCTCGCTGACAGGTCTCGATACTTTAGGCCACGCGCTAGATTCCTCTGCTATGGTTAGAACCCCTGGGTAGTACTTATGAATAGCTTCATTGAATTCTTTAATGAACTCTATAGCTTCTAAATTCTCCCTACCACCATACACGTTGGGTACCCACTCACCCGGTTTTCTAGAATAGTCTAAGTAAAGCATTGAAGCAACGGCGTCAACTCGTAGCCCATCAACATGGTATTTCTCGATCCAGAAGAGAGCGTTACTTATTAGGAAAGACTTAACCTCACCCTTACTGTAGTCGAATATGTAGCTACCCCAATCAGGGTGTACTCTCTTCCTCCAGTCCTCATATTCGTATAAGTGTGTGCCGTCGTAGAACGCCAGCCCATGCTCGTCGGTAGCGAAGTGTGAGGGTACCCAATCAACTATCACCCCAATACCGCATTCATGAAGTCTCTCAACTAAGTACATGAAGTCTTGGGGCTTCCCATACCTGCTAGTGGGAGCGTAGTACCCTACTACTTGATAGCCCCAGGAACCGTAGAATGGGTGCTCCATCACCGGTAAGAACTCGACGTGCGTGAAGCCCATGTAACTCACGTAATCACACAACTTCACCGCGAGCTCGCGGTAAGTTAAGAACCTGTTACCTTCTTCTGGAACCCTCATCCACGAACCTAAGTGAACCTCGTATATGGATACGGGGGCTTCGTAAGAATTCCTCAACACCCTAACACGTAGCCACTCATCATCCCTCCACTCATAACTTAAGTCCCAAACAACGGACGCTGTTTTAGGAGGTACTTCCCACAAGAACGCGTATGGGTCGCCCTTAAAAGCCCTGTAATTCCCGAACTTAGAGACTATGTAGTATTTATACCTATCACCTACTCTAGCACCCCCCACGAAACCCTCCCAAATGCCGGAAGAGTCCTTACGCGGGATTAACTTATGGGTCCCCGGCTTCCAATCATTGAAGTCCCCGACTACGTGTACTTCGGCCGCGTTAGGAGCCCATACAGCGAAGTAAACGCCTGAAACCCCGTCAACAACTAACGGGTGAGCACCTAACTTTTCGTAAATCCGGTAGTGTTTCCCTTCCTTAAACAAGTACACGTCATAGTCAGTAATTAAACTATACTCGACCACGCCGTCACTCATAGGTCTCTACACTCTAAGCAAGCCTGGGCTTGAGCGTGTTAACTATATTAAGAAATCCCTACTCGGTTAATCCAATCAACTCCTCAAGAGTTTTAACGACCTCACTTAAATCCTCAGTACTTAATTTCTTAGCTAACCCCTCATCTCCTAAGACATTCTTAACCCACTCGGAAACATACCCTCTCCTCAGGTGTTCCCTTAATATTCCCTCAGGCACTAAACCATACTTGATGACCACGTATAGGTGTTTTAAGCTCCTGATCTTGAGGGGGACAGGGGTCCCCGTGCTAGGATCCGTTAACACGTAAGCTTTCTCCTCACTAACCTCGGTTAAAACACTCTTAAGAGATTCCTTAACTCTCTTACCCTTATCAGTCAACGCGTAAACACCTCTGGAAACCTCAACCACAAAGCCTTCCTCGAGCAACTCCCTCACATACTTCCTCAAAGTACTCTTGCTAAGTCCAACTAACTCGCTCAACTCATCGAAACCGACTTCTCTTTCAATCTTAGTGAGAACCCTGAGTAATGACTCTCTCACCAACTCACATCACTTAATTATATATTACTGAGGGCACATTTAAAAACGTAACACGCAACACCAACATGAAACGCTACAGCAAACCGGTCATTAACTCTTAAGCAAGTCTCTCATCTCCCGAGACTTAATGGCTAATTCCACAAAAACTAATTCGAGAATTTACTCTCTAGATATTTCACGAAGTATTCCGGGTTATAAGCTTCGTTGAATGATCTGAGAAGTAGTTCTTTCGGTGTGTAGACTGCACCCCATCTATGTATTTTCTCTCTCAAGTAGCTCTTGATTCTCTGGAAGTCTTTGTTGATTACGTGGTCGTAAAGCCCGTTTAAGTCTCTCTCCATGTAGTGAGCTATTTGAGAAGCTAGCAGTGTTCCCAACGTGTATGTTGGGAAGTAACCTATAGAACCCATACTCCAGTGGATGTCCTGGAGCACTCCTTCTGAGTAGTTCTTGGGTTTAACGCCCACTAACCTCTCCATCTCGTAATTCCATAGCTCGGGCAGATCAGCGACCTTTACTTCCCCGGAAACCATCAGCTTCTCCAGTTTGAACCTGAGTATTATGTGGAGGTTGTAGGTCACTTCATCCGCGTCTACACGGATCAGCGACGGCTTCACGGTATTGAAGTAGACGTATATGTCTTCAGGGTCCCTGTTTCTGGCCGGGCTCACGTACCTGATCAAGTCTATGAACGCTTGAACAAACGCTCTAGACCTGCCGATCACGTTCTCCCAGAACCTGCTCTGAGATTCGTGAATGCCTAGTGAGACCCCGCTACCTACGGGGGTATACCTGAGTTCTTCGTCAACCTGCAACTCGTAAAGCGCGTGTCCGAACTCGTGTATCACACCAAACAAGGTTCTCTTGAAGTCATAACCCTCATACCTCGTGGTTATCCTGACATCTCTCACACCCATGTTTATCGTGAACGGATGTGCTGATACGTCGAGCCTTGCTCTCTTACCTAATGGGAATCCGAAAGCCTCAAGTACCGCTAGGTTAAGTTTCTCAGCTTCTTCTCTCAGGTACTTCTCTTTCTCTAATGGGTGGTCTACCGAGTATTTACCCTCACTCAAAACCTTATCTAACACCCTCCTTATGTTAGGCTCTAAGTAGCTGAACATCATGTCCACGTCTCTAGTAGTCATCCCCTCTTCATACAGATCCACCAACGCATCATACGGGTGCTCTCTAAAACCTAGGTAATTCGCTTTCTCCTTAGTTAAGTCGACTATTTTCTCTAGGTATGGCTTGAAAATCTCAAAGTTGTTTTTCTCTCTAGCAGCCTTCCACGCTATCCTACCCTCCTGAGTCACTCTAGCTAACTCTTCGACGAGTCTCGGGGGTAGAGCTTTAGCGATCCTAACCTCTCTTTCAAGAACCCTTACCACACCCTTCTCATAATCATTCAACGATTCCTGCTTAGAAGCTTTCTCAAGAGCCTCGAGAAATTCTTTGCGGAGTAGTAATTCCTGAACCATAAGGCTTAACTCTGCGTGGGCAACACTCCTCTCCTCAATACCCTCAGGGGGCATGTAAGTCTCTAAATCCCAGCCCATGACCGACATCGCGTGCGATAAAGCCCAGATCCTCCTATAAAGCTTTAAGAGGTCTTTAACCGCTTCATTCACGAAATACATTAAACCACCTAATTAAATGATGACGTAGCGTTAATATAAGCACGCAACCCGCTCCCAGGCTAGTTAGGACGGATTTGCTTTAATTTAGTGATGGATAGCTTTTTAATCCTTCCTTGCTCTCATATCGGTGTTGAGACTGCTGAGCTTCGGGTACGCGTTGATCACGGCTCTCTTATGGTCTCTTAATCCGGCCTTCATAAGCAGGTACAGGAACTTCTTGCAGCCCACCCTATTCACAGGGCTTAGAGCTCTGCTAGCATTGCCCCCGGCACTAGTGTTCTGCTCTCTCGTAGGTTTAGACGTTGAGGTAACTTCCTACAGCTTAGTCTTATTCGTAGCGTCCGCTCTAATAGGGCCCGGCGTGGGTGACGCCGCTTACACTAAAGCTATTCAAATCCTCGGCGGCGGGAGGGCGGTGGTGGTGGCGTATACCTACATATTCGTCGCTCAAGCTCTTTCCGTAATAGCAGGTGAGGCTCTAAAACCGGGTACTGTGGTCGGCGCGGTCCTGGCATTCCTAGGACTCTTTATCTCAACCCCTAGAAACTCCGGCAAGTCAAGGAGCTCGTTTAGAGGTTTTGGTTACGCGGCAACAGCTTCAGTGTGCTGGGGGACGGGAACAGTGTTGAGTACTATGTCTCTCCACTACTCAGACCCTGTCTCACTATTGGTGATTAGGTTAGGGGTCTTAGTATCAGTCTTCATACCTGCAGGGTTATTAAGCGTTTACGTGAGGAGGGATTACGACATACGCGACAACATTAGGGGATTACTCGTGTGCTCTGGTCTGACAGGCGTTATCGGGTGGTTTGGCGGGATGTACTTCTTCTTACTGTCTCTAGCTACTGTAGGCACCGCCTCAACAGTTCTCGCGACCGCACTGACCCCCATACTCTCCATGATTACTACAAGGAGTGTTGCGGGAGAGTCCCATAGTTATAGGCTGGTCTTAGGTGCTGGGTTAACGTCCTTGGGTATAGGGACTGCAGCACTTCTTAGTTGAGTGGGACTTAAGACTTTATGACTGGCTTTAACCAAGTACCCCTCATTATCCATAGGAGGGCTAATAACCCGGTCACCACGTTACTTACGGACATGCCGATCCAAAGTCCTCTCACGCCCATCCCAAGCGGTCCTGGGCCAAACAAGTAAGCTAGCACGTTTCTTAAAACCCATAACCTGAAGAGACTCAAGTACATGACTGTCTTGGTATGTCCGGATCCGCTGGCTACAGAGAAAGCTGCTCGTAATATCACGAAGAATATTATTGACGGGCCCATGTACAGGAGGAAATCCGCCGCATATTGAATGACTTCAGGATCTGAGGGGGCGAACACGGAGACTATCTCGTACCTGAAAGCAATGTAGGCGGATACCCCTAACCCAGTTATTAGGGCTGAGTATAGCACTGCTTTAAGAGCTGTCGCCTTAGCTCTATCACGCATCTCGGCTCCCAGACTTTGACCAATTATTGTGGCGGTAGCTCCGAGCAGACTAGCGACGAATATGTCGAGAAGTCCTAGGGGTCTATCACCTATCCCCCAAGAAGCTAATGCCACACTACCTAACATGCTTATTATTGCTGTTAGAAGAGTGAAGCCCCCTGCCTCACCAACAGACGATATGGATAGGGGTAACCCTATCCTAACTAGCTTACTTATTAACTGCAGCTTCGGCTTCAGGTGATGCGCCCGTAGTTTCTCACCTCTAATACCTCTAGTTAACACACGTATTGCTATGAGTGAAGCTACTAAATCGCTCAGTAGCGTGGCTATAGCAGCTCCCGCAACCCTCATAGGAGGGATTAATCCAAAACCGAAGATTAAGACCGGGTCTAGAACAACGTTCAGTAATACACCCACAACCCTTATCTTCATGGGGGTCATCGTGTCTCCTGCAGCGCTGAAGATAGATACCGTGGCGTTCATTAAACCAAATATGGTGAAACCCAACGAGAAGTACCTCCCGTAGGTTACAGCGTCAGGGATTACCTCCTCAGGCACCCCTATCAGAGCCATCATTGAAGGCAGTAAGAAGTAAGTAAGTAAACCGAAAGGTAAGCCTAGGAGTAAAACCATCAATAATAGCTGTCCGGCAGCACTCATGGCTGACTCATAATCCTTAGCACCCCAGTACTGCGAGACCAATGATATTCCGGCTTGAAAAACACCTACTAGGCTCGCAACCACTAAGAACACTACAGGCCACGTAGCGTTAACGGCTGCCAGAGCCTCCCTACCCAGCCTCCCTAACCAGAACATATCCGTTATATTGTAAACTACTTGAAGTGCTTGCATCACACCTATGGGGAGACCTAACTTCAGCATGACCTTAACTATAGGTTCTTTCAGCACCCAGTCCTTATCATCCAATCACGGCACCTACTAAACGATCTAGCAACGACCACTAAAATAAGTCATGAAATCGTTTGAGTGATTAATAAGTGGTCAAAGAATTTGAGTCTAAACCGGTCAGGTTAAGGGAGACCTAGTAAACTCATCTACTACATAAACCTCATCAAAAAGAGAAGTGCTGATCAAGACATCACGTATGTTCCTAGCAATAGTAGTCCATAAAGTATGGTTTATGAATTTGCAGAAAGGACAGCCGGGGTCACTACTTGAGAAGTTTAAGTAAACGATTATTTTCCTTCCATCCTTAGATATTCTAAATCTGCTTACAACACCTGAGGAAATGACGTCTACGTCAAATCCGGGAACTATGACCTTCCTCAACAAATCTTCAACCAACCTTAGTTTTTCTAGTAGGATACCCTCACTCAACCACTACACCTAACTAAAAATAAGTAACTTAGTTAATAAAAACTACTAGCGAATTACTTTAGAATATCATAGTGATCGCTTAGATTAACTAACGCATGTCCAAGGAACGGTTTTTAGGATACTAAACGTGTTTTTTAGGTATTACTTAAAGATTATGTAGGTGGTGCACAGACATGGAGTTAAGTCTCTCTAAAGAAGAAGTCTTCTCATTGCTTAAGAAACTCTCCGAGAGTATAGGACCCTCAGGTAATGAGGGGAGTATTAGGGAGTTAGTCATAGACGAGGTCAAGAAGGTGGCTGATGAGCTAAGAATCGATACCTTAGGTAACGTGATAGCAGTTAAGAAAGGATCTAGAGGTAGCGGTAAGCTAATGCTTGCCGCACACATGGATGAGATAGGGTTGTTCGTGTCACACATAGACGATAGGGGATTCTTAAGGATATTACCCATAGGAGGCGTTCCGGAAAGATCGCTAGTTTATCAGAGAGTTGTTATCAAGACTAGGGATGGGAGGATCTACAGAGGTGTTTTAGGCCTAAAACCTCCTCACGTCATAAAGCCTGAAGAACTCCGCCAAATACCCGAGATGAAGGAATTCTTCGTGGACATAGGTGCTTCCTCAAGGGAGGAAGTCCTCAACATGGGTGTCAGGGTAGGTGATATAGCTGTGTTCGACAGGGAGTTAACCCTACTGACTGGTGATAGAGTTACGGGTAAAGCAATAGACGATAGGGTGGGTCTGGCAGTCATGTTAAAGTCTTTCGAAATCATTGAGTCACCGGAGCTAGACGTGTACGCGGTGGCGACGGTTCAAGAGGAGGTAGGGCTTAAGGGTGCTGAGGTAGCCGCGTACTCGATAACCCCTGACGTAGCGCTCGCTCTCGACGTAACCGTAGCAAGCGATTTCCCCGGGGTCTCCGAGCATGAGTGGTGTACTCAGTTAGGTAAGGGCCCTGCTATAAAGGTAGCTGACGGTAGGTCGGCTTCGGGACTCATAGCACACCCTGAGATAGTCAAGATGTTGATGAAGGTGGCTGAAGAATCCGGTATACCCTACCAGGTAGAGGTCTTAGCTGGGGGGACGACAGACGCCTCGGTGATAGCTTTGAATAAGGAGGGGGTGCCGGCGGGGGTTATCTCAATACCTTCACGCTACATACACTCACCTGTTGAGGTCATAGACCTTAAGGACGTGTTAAACGCTATTAAGCTAACCAAGGCATTCGCGGAGAAAACTACTTACGAGTGGGTAAGCTCGCTGAAAGAACGCAGGATTAAGTGAGGGCTTAGGAAACTTCAAAGAATAGTGTTACGAACTTCTTCTCAAAGTTTTCATTTTTAACTTACTAACTTTTTAACTCACCAACGAACATTTCTCAGGTGTTTCATAATGTACAATTTCATCAAAACAAAACTGCAGGGCATGGTCGGGTATGCCTTAATCCCGGAGGGGCTTGAGACCTACCCAGGACTAGTTGCCTTACACGCGTTTAATCAAACCCCTGAAGCTATCTATGAGATAGCTAAAGGTTTTGCTGAGTCAGGAATCTTAGTCTTTGTTCCTAGATATACTGACGCGAGTGATGGTGTCGTGATATCTGTGAATGCATTAAGGAATCTCAAAACGTTTAAGGGTGTTGATCAGTCGAGGATAGGGGTTTTCGGTATATCACTTGGCGGTACCGTAGCTCTGCTAGCATCTACTCAGGAACCAGTTAATTTCGTTATTGACGTTGGTGGTTGGGTAGATCTAGCAGATCTCTACAACCACCTCTCTAAATTCCCTGCGGGGACGCCGCAGAAATACATAGCTGAGTTAGTCAAGTCAACCATAGGAACGCCTGAGGAGAACGCCGAAATATACACACTCTCAAGCCCCATAACCTACGTCGAGAAAGTCACTGGTAAGGTCTTGATAATACACGGAGGTAGGGATACGATGGTCCCCCTAACACAATCCCAGAAACTACTTGAGAGGTTAAGAGAGCATAATATTGAGGCTAAGCTGGAGGTGATCGAGGATGCTGACTACCTGTTTACCGGTAAGGAAAAGGAAGTGGTAAGGATTTCTCTAGAGTTCCTGAAGACACATAAAATAATCTGATTATGCGAACGTTATGAGGAGATGAGGCGCCCAGCTCTTTAGCGTAGGAAGGGATTTTAGGGGATGTTTACATATGATAACATAATTATTTTTAGCTGTTTAAACTCATTAATCGTGAGGTGTTACATGAGTTGAAGCCAACCACATTAATGGCTGTGTTAGTTGTCCTCATAGTGGTAGCTGGTGTGGTAGGTTTCCTGGCAGGCCAGATGTCTGTCCCTCCTGGAGGAGTCGTGACTACAACCCAAATAACAACACAAACAGTAACCCAAATTGTGACGTCTTACGTAACGACGTCACCCACCCCTACCACAACCCCAGGCTTTATTGGCACAGTTAAGATTGGTGCTCTACTACCGTTGAACTTACCGATAGGTCAGATGATGCTTAGTGCTATTCAAATGGCGGTCGATGAAATCAATGCTGAGGGCGGTGTGTTAGGTTATAAAGTGGAGGTAATCACGTACGATACTGAGTGGACAGGCGATAAAGCTAACGCCGGCTACAAATACCTTGCTGAGCAGGGGGTGAAAGTGGTTGTAGGAGTCTTCGGCTCGCATGAAGCCCTGGCTATAATGGATTTACTTCAGCTCTACGAGGTCCCCGTCATCGCTTCAGGAGCCGTTAGCGATGCGATAGACTCCATGGTTCTTCAAAATTACGACGCGTATAAGTACTGGTTTAGAGCATACGTCAACGCGACTTCGCAGGCGGCAGCTACTTGGGATCTGCTGGCTTACCTTTCTAGGAGATTCGGCTGGACTAAGCTAGCTTGGATATACGAGGACCTGCCGTGGGTCATACCGCACGCTCTCTACGGGCAAAACAGGTCTGTTCAGGAAGGCGTGAACATAACCTACGTTCAGGGAGTTCCTACAGATATAGGGTCGTTCACAGACATATTCGCTCAAGCAATTGCTTCAGGTGCTCAGTACATAACGTGGCAATTCTCAGGCACTGAGGATTACGTGTTTGCCAGAGACTATAGCTTGGGTCAGGTACCACTCCTGGCAGTCGGGGGAGGCACTTTCGCAATGCTTGACGCGTTCTATAACCAGACATTCGGTGCTGCGGAAGGACTCATATGTATTTCTTGGGGGTTCCCAATACCGATAACCGATAAGACCATGAATTTCTACAACAAGTACAAGAGTGCTTACGGTACTGAACCAATATTCACTACGTGGTATGCATATGACTCAGTACATATGTGGGCTGAGGCGGTTAGGAAGGCAGGCAGCTTCGACGTGAACGCGGTGATTAACGCTCTGGAAACCAACGTTTTCGTGGGAACGGCAGGGGTTTACGAGTTCACTAGGAGTCACACGTCAGTTCTAGCACCTAACAGAATATACCCGATATTCTTCCAGTGGCAGGGAGGGAAGAGGGTAGTCGTATGGCCTTTCAGAGTCGTTGAAACCGGGACTAAACTACTGCTACCGGAGATAGTTAACGGGACGAGGACTTGGAGAGCCATACCATGGCCATAGGCTGGTTAAGATGGATGGTGATATATATAAGTATATATTACTTTTTAGCATATTTCATTCCTCAACCTACTTAACGTTTTCTCTAGGTTTCTCGATGTTGTTTGGTGTGGCTAAGATACCTAACCTAGCTTATGGTTCTCTCTACATATTATCTTCATACGTCATGTACGCTCTTATGATGCATTTAGGTCTAGAACCGTTAATAGCTGCGTTAGTAGCTATATTGGTTGCCGGGCTCGCAAGCTTACTGATAGGTGAGTTAGTGGTTAAACCAGGTTTGAAAATGCCTGTAAGCGTGTTCATAACTACTCTGTCCGTTGCGTACATCTTCGAAGAGTTTTTCCGTATTGAGATGGGTTTAAGACCCATAACGCTCCCCCTATATCCTGGCGTGACTTACGTCCTAGGAGTGCCTGTGAGCAATCACTGGTTCTTAATCCTCTCAGCTAGTTTACTAATGTTTCTGCTATTAACAGTCTTCCTGAAGTACACAGTGTTAGGGAGATCTATAAGAGCAGTTGCTGAGAGCTGGGATGAGTCTAGACGCCTAGGTATAGACCCCCTGAAAGTCTTAAGGGTAACGTTTTTTGTGTCAGGGGTTTACGCAGGCGCTACAGGAGTCTTGCTAACACCGCTTAAAGCGCTAACGCCGACAGCTGGTTGGGGTCCTTTATTCACGGCTTTCGCTATAGTTGCTTTGGGGGGTGTAGGGAGCGTGACAGGTACTTTAATAGCTTCCTTCATATACGGGTTCTTTGAACAATCAATGACTTATGTCCTGGGAAGTGGTGTGGCTAGTATCTCACCACTCGTGCTGATAATATTGGTGTTAGTGTTTAGACCTCAAGGTCTTATGGGGAGGGTGGAGTAGACGTGGTCTTCGCTAAACGTAGTGCTAAGGACTTAATCATCGGTAAAATACCTTTCCTTACAGTGCTAGCAGTACTAGCCTTGCTACCCTTCCTGAACGTTGGGGGTTTCTGGCTTGATGTCTTGACTATGGTAAATCTATTCTTGCTAGTCACGCTAGCGATCGACCTATACTCGGGAACGACCTACTACCTCAACTTAGGAGTTTCCTTCACCTTCGGGTTCGCAGGTTACTCCCTAGCTCTACTAAATGTTTACTACGGTATACCAACTGAGTATTCCTTGCTCTTAGCAATACCTATATCAATATTCTTTAGTTTAACGATCCTACTACCTAGTCTTAAAATAAGGGGGGTTTACTTCGCGATACTCTCCTTACTCGTTCCAATAGTTTTCATAGGGATAGTTACTGCGCAACCGTTTTCTCTTTACTTAGGCGGTGAGGGCGGTCTGAGATTCAAACAGTTATTCCTAGACTTTGCTAGGAGTCTACCACCCGGAGTTAGATTAACGTTCTTGCAGTACTCTTACTACTACATCTCCTTGACAGCGGCGGTAGTCGGGTACATAATAGCCTACAAGATAAGTTTCTCCGAGTTCGGTTTTATGTTAAGGGCTGTGGGTCAGGACGAGGAGCTAGCTGAGGGTACCGGGATAAACACTCTTAAAGTGAAGGTGATAGGGTTCTTAATATCTAGTACCTACGTGAGTATCGCCGGAGCACTCTACGCGTCTATGAGGCCTCCAGTAACGGTAGACCTCGTCGTGCCAGCAAATACGTTGATACCTCCACTCACGTCAGTTATAGTAGGGGGTTTAGGGACCTTGATAGGGCCTGCCATAGCTAACTACCTACTCTTACTCACCTACGAATTCTTGTGGGGGCTTATAGGGAGGTGGAGGGTGATAGCTTACATGCTCCTCCTCATAATCATAATAACTATTAAGCCGCAGGGAATCATTTTCAAGGCTTACGTGGAAGCGAAGAAGTTTTTGAGAGGTGTTTTCAGTGAGTGAGATACTTAGGTGTGAGGAAGTAACGAAGAGGTTTGGAGGTCTTACAGCACTTAATAAGGTGAGCTTAGGCGTCGTTAAGGGGGAGATACTCGGCATAATAGGGCCTAACGGCTCAGGCAAGACCACCCTACTCAACGTAATCACAGGTCTTCTGAGACTTGATGAGGGGAGGATCTTACTAGACGGCAAGGACGTAACCAGGCTTAAACCTCATGAGAGGGTTAAGTTAGGTATTGCGAGAATGTTTCAAGGGATGAGGGTATTTCCTTACCTCCCAGTCTACCTCAACGTGGAACTCGTGGCTAGGTCTATCTACGGCGACGTTAGGTTGGCTAGGGCGAAGACTTCCTGGGCGCTCACGATGAGTGGGTTACTTCCTGAAGCCGGTGAGCTGCCTATCAGGTTAACACCGTATAAGTTGAGGATGCTTGAGTTTGCCAGGATCTTAGTTTCTAACCCTAAAATAGCTTTACTTGACGAACCGTTCGCCGGACTCACGTCAGGCGAGGCTGAAACGATGATAGGTTTAATAAGGAAGTTTAACTCATTAGGGATATCTTTCGTGATAGTAGAGCATAAGCTAAGGTATCTGATGAGGATAGCTAATAGAGTCGTAGTCCTTAACCAAGGAGTGAAGATAGCTGAGGGAAAGCCAGAGGATGTGGCCAGGAACCCTCAAGTCATTGAGGTATACTTGGGGGTGAGTTAATAAGGTGAGCAACGTTCTCGAAATAAAGAACCTTAAATCCGGGTACGGGAGTGTTCTAATCATAAATGACGTGAGTCTCCTTGTAGGAGTTAACGAGGTCGTCGGCATAATAGGACCTAACGGTGCTGGTAAAACGACCTTACTTAAGACCATATTAGGTTATCTAAAGCCGTGGAGCGGTGACGTAATCTACCTGGGTAAGAGAATAAATGGGTTAAGCACTGAGAAAATCGTGCAGTTAGGCATAGGTTATGTGCCTGAGAGGGGTGGGGTGCTGAAGACCCTTACCGTGAGGGAGAACATAGAGTTAGTTGCCGGGATATTTAAGGAGGCTTCCGAGAGGCTGAGAGATCTCCGTAGGCTCTTCCCACTAATAGATGAGAGAGCCTCCCAGGTAGCCGGGACCTTAAGTGGTGGTGAGCAGAAAATCTTATCTGTAGTTCTAGGGTTACTGACAGCTAAGAAACTGCTCGTAATGGACGAACCTTCCGCCGGGCTAGCCCCGGTAGCTAGGAAAAAACTCTCAAGCATGCTCAAGAACATCACAAACAACCTAGGACTCTCACTACTCATAGCTGAGCAAGATCCTAGCTTGGTAACTGTCCTGTCAGACGTCGTGTACGTTATGGAGAGGGGAAGCTTCGTGCGGAGCGGGAGGCCTGACGAGATCGTGAAAACAGAAATCTTAAGAGAGCATTATCTCGGATTATGAAATAATCGCTGTAGTTAGAACTTAATTTACTCTGTTAACGCTAACTTACTTTAAGTTTAGTATCGTTATTCTTGGAGGTGAGTTAATGGGAGAGAGGCACGTTAAGATCTCTTCAACAGGTATTTATGTCCCGCCGATAATAATGACTCCCGAAGATTTTGAGAAAAAGACGGGTATTAAGGTGGATCCCACGTTCATAGAGAGGACAGGCCTTA
The DNA here is from genome assembly GCA_964636755.1 of uncultured Desulfurococcaceae archaeon. Taxonomy (GTDB): domain Archaea; phylum Thermoproteota; class Thermoprotei_A; order Sulfolobales; family NBVN01; genus Zestomicrobium. The sequence goes on along the minus strand of CAZWSU010000048.1, from coordinate 45,235 downwards.
AGGTGAAGAGGATTGCTCCTCCTGAGGAAACCCCGGCGACAATGGCTGCTAAAGCGGCGGAAATGGCTTTAGAGAGAGCTAAGATGTCTATAGATGAGATAGATTTGATAATAGTGGGTACTGACACCCCGGAGGCGATATCACCGCCCACAGCGCCCAAGGTTCAGGCCCTCCTCAACGGTAGTAAGAAGGAGATACCTGCTTTCGACGTGAACGCTTCTTGCGCGAACCCCGCGTACATGCTTGAGTTAGGTACTTCAATGATTAAAGGTAACACTAAGTATAGGAACGTGTTACTCGTGGGCACGTACGCTATGACTAGATTCTTGAGATGGAAGTTTATGTGGGAGTGGATATTCTCTGACGGTGCTAGCGCGGTAATACTTTCTGAGTCTGAGGAACCAGGCTACCTAGCAAGTAAGTTGAGGGCTGACGGGACTTTCTGGGACTACTGGGGTATCTTCATGGGTGCTTGGAGACCGATATCCGAGCAGGTGGTTGATGACACACTCCCCTACCTAGACTTGAGGAGGGCTTACCCTCCGGTTAACGACCAGTTCTGGCCAGTACTAGTTAAGAACGTCATGGAGCAAGCTAAGATATCTTTAGATGACATAACTCAAATAATCTACACTCAGGTAAGACTTAAGACCATACTAGACGTGACTAAGTCTCTTGGCCTGCCGGAGAACAAGACGCATTGGGTAATGGATAAATACGGCTACACGGGCTCGGCATGTGTGTACATGGCCTTACACGATGCTCTAGAACAAGGTAAGGTAGAGAGAGGTAAGGTCGTCATATTAGTTGCCTCCGGAGTCGGTTATCAGCAAGGCGCTATAGCCTTCAGGTGGGTCTAAACAATACGTGTTCGAAACTTTTTATGATGGGGATGTAATCAAAGAGTTAACAATGTTAACTACTAACGTTATCTAGTGCTAGACTACATTCCTTAAGGAGTGAGTAAAGGATGTTATCAGATGACGTTTTAAATAGTATTATTAGGGGTAGTAGGAAGCCTGCCCCTACCTTAATGCCTAAATCCTTCGGTCCTTTAAGTGGGGTGAGGGTGGTTTCCTCAGGTATTTTAATCGCGGAACCCTTCGCAGCTTACCTAGCGGCGCTCTGGGGGGCTGAGGTAATACATGTTGAGAGACCGGGTGGGGACACGTACAGGTACTCACCACCCTTCATAGAGCATGAAGGGAGGAAAGTGAATACTTGGTGGGCTCAGGAGAGACGCAACATGTTCTCGATAGTCGTAAATCTGAAGTCGGAGCGCGGGAAGGAAGTATTCCTTAAGTTGTTGAAGCAAGCCGATATATGGATGGAGAGTTCTATGCCAGGCACGTACGAGAAGCTAGGAATAACTGACGAGATAGCCCATAAAATCAACCCGGAATTAACTATAGTGCATATCTCAGGCTTCGGGCATTGGGGGGACGAGAATTACTTAGGTTTACCGGCCTACGACGCTATAGCTGCTGCTTTCAGTGGTTGGATGAGCTTGAACGGCTTCCCGGAAACACCCCCGTATAAGCCGTTCCCCTATACCGGAGATTACTTAACGGCTCTTCACGCGTTGTCAGCGGCTCTAGCTGGATACATATACTCTAAGAAAACAGGCAGGGGGATTTCTATAGACGTGGCTCAGTTCGAGGCCGTCGCGAATACTTTTGGTGGTCTCTGGATACAGACAATAGAGCTCGGTGACACGCCCACTAGGAGGGGAAATAAAGATATTTACTTCCAGCCATACGACATATTTAAGACGTCGGATGGCGGGTATGTCTTTATAGGTGCTTTAGGCTACGATGTCTTCAGGAGATTGTGTGACGCGATCGGGATTGATTTTAGTGAGTGGAGGGACGTCCACTACGCGCCGGGAATGCACACAGAGAAAGGGAAGGCTTTCGACTCATTATTGAGGGATTGGGTAGCGAGGAAAACCTCCGACGAAGTGATCGAGATTCTTAAGAAGCATAACGTGCCTTGTTTCAAGGTCTACACTCTTAGAGATGCTTTAAGTGACCCACACTATAACGCTAGGAAAGACTTCATAGAATGGTTTGACGAAAGCATTAAGAAAAACATTAGGGGGTGGGGTGTAGTCCCTAAATTCAAGATGGGGGAAGAACCGAGAGTTTGGAGGGGCTCGCCTAGATTAGGCCAAGACGCGAGACTAATCCTAAATAAGTTACTTGATTATACCACGGAAGAAATAGAAGAACTAATTAAGGGTAACGACGTGTGTTGTGAGTGATTGAGATGTCCTACGTGAGAATAGGTGATGTAGATATTTATTATGAGGATCACGGGTCCGGAGAACCCGTCGTCTTACTTAACGGTATATTCATGAACACTAAGAGCTGGTACCTACAGCTAAAGTCCTTAGTGAGCGGAGGTTACAGGGTAATATTGCATGACATGAGGGGCCAGTGGAATTCGGGAAAACCTGATTGTGCCGAATGCTACAGTCTAGAAATCCACGCAGACGACCTCAAGCACCTCCTAGACGAACTCAACGTTAGGAAAGCACACGTTATCGGGACCTCATACGGTGGTGAGGTTGGGATGTGTTTCGCGATCAAGTATCCTGAGTACGTGAACGACTTAACGCTAATAACCTCTGTCAGTGAAGTACATGAAGAGTTAAAAATTACTGCCTTAAGGTGGTTGGAGGGTGCGCTAAGTAATGATCCCAGAAAATTCGTTCTCTCCTGGATCAACGACGTCTACTCAGACTCCTTCATAGAGAGGTCGGGGCCGCAACTATTTGAGAGATTGGTGAGCATATACTCAAGCGGATTTGATTTTAAGAGTGCCGCATATCTTCTCAAATCATTTCTTAAGATGGCTGAGGAACCACTAACCCCTAGACTAAGAAATATAAGCCAACCAACATTAATCATAGCTGCTGAAAAAGACAGGGTTAAACCCCCTAAATACTCAGAGATAATAGCTAAGAACATAACTAACTCAACCTATATAATAATTAATGACGCCGGTCACGCTGTAGTAATAGAGAAACCGACCATCACTAATTACTTACTAATCGGGTTCGTACATAGTCATCCACTAAGCACTACGTGATTACGCAGAGGGTGTTCCCCTCCTAGTAGTTAACAGTCTGTCGAGGTAATTAATGCCTAGCCCCGAAAACTTTATTATAGGAACTATCCGCTGAGAAGCAGTCCACGTATTTAATTCTTTGAAGCCATAACTTATAGGAGTTGATGCGTAGTGGGTAGATACGGTGGCTTAAGTGTTTTCACGTTACTTCTTATAGCCTTCTCCCTACTAGCCATTACGTATTCCTCACCGCGTGTTGGTTCTACTTGCTATTCTTCAGTGAGGTATGTTCTAATTTCTCGTTTTCCTGAATTAGGTGATTACATGAACTTGAGCAACTATAGTGTGGTAAGTACTAGTCTCAATTATACGGACTTGAAAATACTTGTTTATAAATGGGTTTCTCAGGGAGTTTCTGTCGAAGTTCAGGCCGTTGAGGAAACCTGCGACGTGATACGCTTTGAGGTGGTCGTTGACTCAAGGAATATTAACGAATCAACTCTTAACACCTTGCTGAGTAGGTTGGAGGCAAGTGTTAAGGATTGGTACAGCGACACCAAAAACCTCATCAGCACTACTTCAATAGCTGAAGTTCTTGGAGGACAGGTAGTGGTTAATGACACACCGATTTACTTCCTAAACCCTACCTACGTCACGATAGCCCCAATCACCGTTAGGTACTTTATTTATCCATCACCGCCTATAATAATCTACTCGTTCGTTAATTACTTCCCGACAATCAAGAAATTACTCGCTCAGATCCCTGACTTTAATTTAAGCGAGGAGGAAGTGAGGGAAGTACTTGAGAACACTCTAAACATCACGGAGTACAAGGGAATCACGAAGTCTTACGTGATGCTACACGAGACGCTTAGACCTGCATACGTAATTGCTGTAACACCTTACAAGAACGTGATTATTTTAGCTGATAATGGAGAGATTCTGACTCAGAGAACAGCTACTGACACACAAACAACGCCAGGAGGTAATCAAACGATCATAAACTTAGGACTAGCATTAATCTTAACAGCTTTCTCGTTACTGATTGTTTACGTAATTTGGTTAAGAAAACGTCGTGGCTAATTAACTCTATCTTATCCACGCTAAAGATCGATATTTCAGTTTATGAAAACACTTTATGATGAACTACCTACTCATACCTCAGAGCTGTTGCTGGAGGTATCTTAGCGGCCCTGTAAGCAGGTAGTGTCCCGCCGGCAACGCCGACAGCGACAGTTATTAAAACCGTGGTTAATATTAAATCAGCGGTGATTTCAGGGTTAGCTACTATGATTAACCCGCTACTACCGGCGGTTACAGTGAGGCCTCTTGATGAAAGAATGTGAGCTCCTATAACGCCGGCCGTCATACCTATAGCACCGCCTATTAAGGACATTATTATTGACTCAGCTAGTATCATGATGACTACTTGTTTGTCCGTGAAGCCCAGAGCTTTTAAAACCCCTATTTCACGTGTTCTCTCAATAACTGAGGTTATCATGGTTGATGCGGTGCCTGCTACAGCTACGGCGAAAGCTGAGAGTGAGGCTGAGAAGACTATGAAGTCTAGAGCAGCAGTGACTGAAGCGACAGTCCTAGCTATTTGCTGAAAAGCTACCACAGTTACCTTGTCTTGATACGTCTCCCTAATCCTCCTTGTCAATGAGTCAACGAGTGAAGGGTCTTTAGCTACTATGAAAATACCTGACATGTCCTTCATGTTAAGTATGGAAGGGCCGCTCCTTAAAGGCAAGAAGATTGTTTGATCTGGTGAGACGAAGGCCGCGCCACCAAATTCTTTGAGGATCCCCTTAATCCTGAGTGAGATCTTCCTTAAATTAAGTTTGCCTCCACTCAACACCTCAACGATGTTAACGGTGATGACGTCCCCGATCTCGTAAAGCCTAGTATTCGAGACGGTCGAGTAAGCTATTGAATGACCTATTACGCAGTAAGTAATCTCCATGTCGAGAGGGAAATCACCTTCCTCAAGCTCTAGATTACCTATAGCTTTAACTAGGATTGAGGAGTCTACAGCGTATATGAAAACGTTTCTCCTCCCCTCAACGGTCTGTACGTAGCCTTGCGTGGTGTAGAAAGGCTCAGCCTCACTGACTTCTTCAAGACTTCTTATGTAGTCTAAGTCACTGCTAGTTAGCTTGTACCTCTCAGAAGGTAGTATGACAACAGTGTTCTGACCTAAAGCTAGTATCGCTCCTTCTACGTAGTTGGCGTAACCCCTCACGGTAGAGGTCATCATTACTAGTGCTAGGGGCCCTATAGATATACCTATAATCGTTAAGACGGCTCTGAACTTCTTCTCGGTCAGGACCTTCATAGCGTATCTAAAGACGTCTCTAAGCACTACTACTCCCTCACTTGAGGGACGGGGTGCGTCTTCAAGTACCTGTAGAGAAGGAAAGCCACGACGCCTAAGAACACTATCACGGCAATCATTATGCCATATCTAAGTGTGTCAGGAGGTTGTTGCGGAGGTGTCGTGGTTGTTTGAACGACCGAGGGAGTTACTCCAAACTCTTTACTTAAGACCTCAACCTCATTATACGGATTTCTGTAACTCAGTAATAATTTAACTGTGTCGACGAAGGTTCCTGTTTCGAGATAGACTGCGAAGCTAGTTTGCGAGGAGGGGTCTAGATCCCCTATGAAGACTTCCTCACCCTCTCTATCACCGCTCACCAGCTTAGCTGTTATTCTTTGTGCTTGTGCGTTACCTACGTTTATTAGGGTGCAGGAAAGTCTCACTAACCCATTAGCGTACGATACTTTAACGTCAGATAGCATGAACTTAATGAATGGCTCGATGCTTACGGTGAAGGAGGTGTTAATAACTTGTCTTAACCCGTTAGACGTAGTGTAGATCACCGTAGCCATGAAAGGTATATTACCGTAGGTTATTGGGATGGGGACCTGGGCTGAAGGCAATGGATTCAGGTAAACAGACACGTTAACCGAGGTGATGATGCCGGGTTCCAGTCTACTAATGTAGATTGGACTTGTTTTAGGGATGAGTACGTAACTACCATACGGATAGACGGCTAGATACACGTTGTAGGCGGGTGCGGTGCCCAAGTTAAGTATCTTTAATGACATGTTGACCTCTCTAGAATCCTTGAAGTTTAAGGAGCTCTCACTCCATACTTGAATAAGTATAGGCGAGCCTAGAATACTTATGGGGAACCTCAGCTTCTGTGATCTAATGTTGTCCCAGTGGTCAACGAACGATAGGGTCATGTTGGCGTAGTAGGTGCCTGGACTCACGGAAAGCACGTTGACAGGGATTGTGAAGTATATGAAGTCTCCTTTACTAAACTGGACCTGAATAGGTGCTTGAGTTCCTAGCAGCTGGGTGTAGTATCTCAGCAAATCTTGCACGTTACCAAGCTGTTGCACGGGGATTTGAGGCAGTGTCGAAGTCGCGACTACTCTAACTCTACTCTCATTATTTAATGAGGAAACAAGACCCTCAGGTAACGTCACGTCAGCTACGAGACCTCTGATCGACGGGTATTCGGAATTCCTCATAACTATCGCTAGTACGTTCCCGTAAGTCTCAGGTTCCGCAGGTCTCCCAACCCATGAAGTACTCACCAACTCTAGACCAGCGACGATGTCATTGACCAAGATAGGTAGCTCAACCTCCTCAGCTAACCCTAACCCCTCACCGCCTGAGTTAATTAGATAGAAAAGCCTTAAGAAACCCTCGTACCAACCGGGTTTCACATCACCTACATTCAGGGTGAAGCTTAGCTGGAGAACCTGGTTTGAAGGTATTGGACCCGCGACGTAAGCCCTGTTAATGCCCTTACTAGCCGAGAAACCTTCAGGCAACAATAACTCAGCATAAACAGAGGATACCGTGTATGGGTAGTGGTTTATGAGGTAAACTACGTAAGTAGCGTTCTGTGTGCCGGGATACACGGGATTATTGTTTGCCCACCCGAAATTAATTAAGCTCAACCCGCCTAAAGAACTTGGCGGATATGTATTAAGCGGTACCCTAACCACGTAGCTCGTAGTAACGGGCACGTAGGAACCATACATTGTTATGTAGTAGGTAACCTCAATACTTAAGACTAGCTCGTTGAACTCAGCCCCACTAAAGCTTACGTAGGGAACTAATCTACATGAAGTCCCAGGGCCTAGATATGTTGAGCACACACCTTCACCGTCGATAATAGTTACGTTATTATGTCCGGTCACCCTTAAATAAACGTAGCTAGCCCCATACCTACCCAAGTTCGTCAGCTCCACGTGTAGTGGGTAAAGCTTCTCTAAACCGTAGGAAGTGGTGGGGGTTGTAACCCCCCACCAAACCTTGCTCAATACTAGGTTCGCCGCGTAATCATACGGGTTTGATATTAGTATCTGAAAATCTAGAGCGGTAGTCCTGTATAAGATCGACGTACCCACTCTAATGTCGTAAGTTAATGCTATCGTCGCGTCATAGAAGCCTGGCTCCGCCTCTGAACCCACGTCAACTATTAATTGGAGAACGCAGGTACTCCCTGGTTGCACCCCAGCTAAGCAAGTACCCCCAATAGATTTAACTTGTATGAAGTCCGGGAATGTCGGACGTACATTCACCAACGTTAAGACGTCTTGTCCGAAATTACTTAATCTGATATTTAAGGTTACGTCTCTCGATGAAGGGAGTGCCCCGGCTGTACCCCCCTGATAACTCCACTCAACTTGACTAATCCTCAACACGTCTTCAGACACTAACGTCACGGTAACGTTTAAGGTGAGGTTAAACCAGAACTCAGACCCTCTGTAAGTAGCTAAGCCCTCAAGGTAGACTTCAGTAACGATAGTGTCTTCTGGGGAGTCGGACACGTTAATCACTATATTATCGAAAGTTAACGTAGCGATACTACCGTAACTCATGGGGGTCTCGAGAGTTGCTATCACGTAGTCTCTGCCGTCTCTTGACGTGAAACCTCTTGGGAGCTTAAGTACCGCGATAAGGGAATTTATTGTCGGTAAGTCTCTGTTCTGTAGTGTTACGAAAATGATTGCTGAGAGGCTTTCGTCATACGCGACGCCGTAACTCCATCCACTATCAACAACCACTATATTCGGTGTTTCAGGCGTGTTAACAACCACTGCAAAACTCAGGTTAGTTTCCTGCTCGTAGGTAACCCCGTCCTCGGTTCTGGAAGTAACGTTAATTCTCATGAATCCCTCGTAAGAACCTGGATTCGCTGTTGGCGGGACGTCAACACCGCTGACTACTAAAACGTAAGTACTGCCTTCAGGAATCGTAGGTATTTCGATCCTGGTCTCTTCAGGCATTAGAGGGGGTTGAAGCGTTAAGATCCCGTAACCGCTCAACACGTCTGAATCACCGAAATTCTTTATGCGTATGTTCAGTGTAGCGCCCTGTGTCCCGGGAAAGACTTGAGAAGACCACCAGACGTCAATTACGGATAGCTCTACTACAGGGTAATCACTCACGTTAACTTGTACGGCGAATTCCGCGTGATTTAAAGTCTCGTTAAATCCGTCGAAGACCCTGTAAGTAACGTTAAGTCCTAGGCTATAACTACCCGGTAAGACGTACTCATCCACGTTAAGTCTGGTTCTCAGTAAGAAAACCTCTCCTGGAGCGAACTCGTAAGCCCAAGACCCGTTGACTGAGTAAGCGGGGACGCATGACTGGAACCCAGTTGAGAAGTGGAAGCCTTCAGGCAAATTAAAACATCCTTGAACACCTCTTATACTAAAAGATACATCGTTTCTTATCTCTACAGAAACCTCAACGTTTCTGCTACCGGGATAGATTGAGGTGCTGCCCGCCGTGTTACGCTGTGTTACGGCTACGAGAGTGAGTCCCGGCGAATCTCCTGAAACGTTTATAGCGAGTAACAGACCTGAGATAATCGAGAAAGTTAACAAAGCTAAAGACACGCAAGCGTTAATTAATCTAGACTTCCTCAATCAGGTCACCTCAAGTAGTTACCATTTTAAAGGTAAAAAAGAGGTGATTAAAGGGGTCTGGACATCATAGGGGTTTATGTTGTTTTGTATGGATTCCTCTGCCATTGGCTTCGTAGCTCTCAGGCCCCTCTTCATCGGAGCCCATATCATGGGGCTCTGCCCGCTCAGAATGATTCCTGCCACAGCTCTCCCTTCATCCACGTGTCCGGGTAACCACCTACTTAATCTCTTTGCTTAAGAGGCATTCACTCTTAGAAGGCGATCTCATGTCTTTGATGACCCCATCTCTTATCAGATATATTTTGTTAGAGCAGTTGGCTACTTCAGGGTCGTGCGTTACTACCACGATGGTTTGGCCTCCGGAGTTTAATTTCGTGAAGGTTTCTACGACCGTTCTAGCCGACGCTCTGTCGAGGTTCCCCGTGGGTTCGTCCGCTAGTATTATCTCAGGGTTGTTCACTAAGGCCCTCGCTATAGCTACTCTTTGTTGTTGTCCTCCTGATAACTGGGTTGGTTTCTTAGTAAGCCATTCTTCCTCACCGCCAGCCGCTTTAAGAGCTTTTAAAACCATTTCACGCCTCAAGCGCGGGGGTATTCCAGCAGGTATGAGGGGTAGTTCAATGTTCTCATAAACTGACATGCGGGCAACTAAGTTGAATTGCTGGAAGACGAAACCGATTTTCTTATTTCTAAGCCTCGCTAGAGAGTCTGAGGACAGTGCTGACACGTCAACACCGTCTATATATACTTTACCTTTAGTAGGCCTGTCCAGCAAGCCTATAATATTTAGTAGCGTGGTCTTGCCGGAGCCTGAAGGACCCATTATAGCTATGAATTCACCCCTCAATATACTTAAGTTAACCCCCCTCAAAGCCCAGGTAACTATATCGCCCACTCTGTAAGCCTTCCACACATCAACTAATTGCATTATTATATTCGCGGCATCACCACCCACTTTCCTGCCCTACCCTTAACAAGAATAATTAATATTAAAATTAATTATCAGCTAACGTGAATTATGTTTTAAGCAAGTCCTTAACCATAATGTTGGGGGTCTGTTTGGAGGTCGTCATAGCACTTGTTGCTGGGATGCTCGTAGGCCTGGTTCTCAACAAGACACTTAGTTCTAAGAGGAGGCATCAGCGGTTCACGAGCTTTGTGGGGAAGCTAACGCTTTTCTTAACCTACGCTTTAGTATTCCTTATTGGATTGGGGATCTCACAGGTTCTGCCGGACATACTGTCAAGAGGGCAGCACGTTGTTTTAGCTCTGCTAGCGTTCTCAGCAATACCTACCCTACTTAGTTTTATGATCTCGTACTTAGTGTTGAGAGGTTAGCTGTCATGATCGAAAAATTCGGGGCTTCAACCCTTACCTTATTCTTCGTAGTAGGATCGTTGACTGGTTTAGCCACGAACATCAAAGTGAGCGAGGAATTCCTATGGGTTGTTCTACTATGCTTAATATTTGGAGTAGGGGTTTCCATGGGTTTAGAAGTTGATAAGATTATTTCAACGAGTAGGAAGAGAATCTTTCAGGGACTTAAGCTAATCTTAGCCACTATCACTGGTTCTTTAGTTGGTGGCGTAGTAACCTATTTCTTGCTTGGTGAGCCATCCTTAAAGTACTCGCTAGCTATTTCCGCTGGTATGGGCTGGTATAGTTTTACCGGGACTTACCTGACTGGTATAGACCCGTACCTCGGGTTTCTTGGGTACTTATCTAACGTTTTACGCGAGGTCTACACTTACATCACGTACCCACTGCTAGGCAAGAAACTGAAATATTCTTCGATCAGCTTAGGAGGCGCCACGACCATGGACACGACGCTACCGGTAATAACGTCTGTAGGAGGTCCTGAAGCAGGGGTTTTAGCCTTCGTTCACGGGGCTTTCCTAACTCTCTTAATACCTATTATCGTGCCCGCTCTAACGTAGCTAGACGAGATGGCTGGGTCTTAGCCCACCCTGACGTAATTACTGGGTTTAGCGTATATGTTTCCTCCTACGTGAAGCAATATCTCGGCCTCTTCCGTGAAGACGTTTTCCTTGAAGTATTTTTCGTCTATGTGAACTTTAAGACTCTTAAAAACCATTAAGGAGTGGTCTTCGAACGGTAACTCATTGATTAGCACTCCCTCGACGTACGCTAAAGCTCCTTTAATGTGTGGTACCTTCACCACAGAAGATTCCTCAAGCTCAAAACCTAGCTCAATCAACTTATTCTTTAATTCCCTGCCAGAAATACTGCCTACGCGATGAACCTCCTCAACAAACTTAAACGGCATTATGTTCAGAGTTATTTCTCTAGTTTCTTTGATGTAGCTGTACGTCAATCTCCTAGGACTTAAAGACACGGAGAAGATGAAGGGGTCTACGTTCACTGGCATAAACCACGACACGCTACAACCGTTGACTTCCCCGGTTCTTGACCTACTCACGATGACTGACACAGGCCTTGGATGCATAATTCGAGCTACGTACTTACTCAAGGACAACCTAACCACCTCAAACCTCCTTAAAGAGCTCTGAACATATCTTACACGTGCCTGTCTTGAGCCCCTCATCCACTAACGAATGATACCCACACAAGTAACCTCCACGAAGCAGCTCCACAGCTAACTTACTGATAGCTAACTCTAAACTCTCACCTTCCAAAGACTTCTTCTCGATCTCGTTGATGATGCCTCTAATCCTAGACTCAGCGAACTGTATACTACCTAAATCAATATCTAGCTTCTTACGTCTTGAAACATATTTAGAGATAGAAGATTGTGAAATACCTAGCAACTCAGAAATCTTTAATTGATTATAACCATACTCAAAATACAGTATCTTCACTATCCTCTGCTTAATAGCTGGAACAACATACCTGCTAGCAAAGTCAAACATACCAACCCTAATCAACATAATACACCAAATACTACACGATTTACCGATTTATAACTTAAAACAGCTGAGACAGACTGTTTCAGGTTCTATTTATTATTACAACTAAAGGCCTCGTCCTTTAGACGAATTCCCTATCTAAACGCTCAAGATGCAGGATTCCCTGAGGTAGCCACGAACACCCCGAGCAGGTGCAAGCCTAAGAAGAGATGAAGGAGGGGAACGAAGTAACTATCTCAAGACCATACAAATCGATATAAAAGCCAGAGCCCAATATTTTAACTCTGTTAACGTATAAGTAAGGGTGGTAGACGTGAGTAGCGAGTTAAGGGAGAAAATAATTGAAGCTTTAAAGAACGTTTACGACCCGGAAATACCTATCAACATATGGGATTTGGGGCTCGTGTATGACGTGAGAGTCGATGATGAGGGGAACGTTTATGTCTTGATGACGCTGACAGCGCCTGGATGCCCCCTAGCGAATACCTTAACGATCAACGTAGAAGACGTTATAAGAGGTGTTGATGGCGTGAAGGACGTTACGGTAGAGTTAACTTTCGATCCTCCATGGAACCCTAATAAGATGACTCCCGAAGGTAGGGAACTGTTTAAGAAGTTATACGGCTATGACATAGTAGAGTATTGGGAAAACGTTTACGAGAAAAACTTTTAATCCCTCTGAGCTAAAACTAAGCTATACTTGCTGAAAACCTGACGTAGGAGTTTCTTGCTTTATTGGAGGCTTCCAAGTAAGTCCAAGTATTCCCCCGATCAACCCTAGTATGAAGCCTATGAAAAACCCGCCACCCACTATGAAGAGACTTAATATCGAGAAGATTAAAACCAAGATAGAACCTATTCTTACCTTACTAGGTTCTCCTGAGTAGATCATAGAAGCACCAACCAATACTATGATCCCAAAAATCAAGCCGATAACGCCGATAACCATAATTAAGGATCCTAATAGTTCTAGCGGATAAGGCATCCCAGGTATGAGTCCTTCACTTACTGAACCTATAAGACCGGCGGCAACAAGCATCAATATACCTGTTAAGAGAATTAATATTCCGCTAATTAACGATAGGACGAATGCCGCAGTAGGTCTTTCGCTCACTATGATAACACCTCGTGTATTTAATTGTTATTAAACCTAATAAGGCTTTCGAATTTTTGTTTTTAATGATGAGTATTTAATTAAGTGCTTAAAAGGTTTAATATTTTTTCTTTGTAGTAGTTGAGAGCTTCCTTCACGTAGTCTTCACTTATGTTGCCGAAGGGTGATGGGGTTTCGAAGATTCTCTTAGGTGGTTTGAGGTCTTCTGGACTATAACCCAGCCTTAGTTTAAGTTTGAGTTTCTCTTTGTAGATCTCGAGACCAAGTTTCCTTAGCTCTTCCTCACTCATCTTTAATCCGAGTGGTTCCAGAGCTCTTGAAACCGTGGAAGGCTTGTAAACGCCTCTTGAGAAGAAGCACACGACTAGGGAGGAGAGGACCTGCCTCCACGCCTCTTCTTCAATTAACTCATCTATTAACTTTCTTGGTTGAGGGTATTCTTTGCCAACGTATTTCTGGTCTATTGAGTATCCGGCGTTGTCTAGGTGGCTGTGCCTAAGCCCTATTAAATACCCTATGTGTGCTCCAGGCCCTGTATGATAGCCGGGCATCTCATTACCTCCGAACACTAGCGCGAACTCCGAACCACCATAAACTTCCGAAGCTTTCTTGAGGCCCATAGCTAACGTCTTGTAGAAGTTATTTGGTTGCGTAACTAAGTATTTAACCATCTCTATGTATGTCTTCCAATCACCCCACTCAGGCCTTACTATCGTGTCTTTCTCGCTAATCAATCCTTTCTTGAAAGCTTCGGTAGTCCAGGCCAGCGCGACCCCAGTACTCATAGCGTCAAGACCCACTACATCAACCTCCTCTATGAGTCTAAGTAAGCCCTCCCTATCTTTAATTCCTAGCATAGTGCCGAGAGCGTATATAGGTTCGTAATCGTATCCTATATACCTGGTGGTATAGAAGTATTTCTCATGCGGGTATCTCTCCCTTATGACCGCTATGTGAATACAAGCTACCGGGCAGTGAGCACAAGCAACCCTCCTAGCTAGTGAGTACTCAGCGAAAGCCTCACCACTTATTTCATCAGCACCTTCGAAAACGTTGGACGTTAAGTTTCTTGTAGGCAGCCCCCCTATCTTGTTGAGAGGCAGTACGTTGACTGGAGTTCCTAAGTCATGATATTTCTGCATCGCCGGACTCCTGGTAATCTCATCGAATAATTCCTTGTAGACCCTCCTATAATTAGATATGTCGGCTACCGGGATATCTCTCTTCCCGCCTATCACTATCGCCTTAAGTTTCTTAGCTCCCCAGACAGCCCCTAACCCTAACCTACCGAAATGTCTATACGTCTCAAGAATGACTGACGCGTACCTAACGAGCATCTCCCCCGCTTTACCAATCCTCATTATAGACCTTAACCCAGGCCACGGCTCCCTCTCCCTCAAAACCTTACCTATGGTGAGAGAACTCCTCACACCCCATAAAGCGCTAGCGTCCTTGAACTCTACCTTACCGTCATGAATCGATAAGTACACAGGGGTCTCACTACCTCCTTTTATAACTATCGCACCGAAGCCGGCCATCCTCATAGCTACCGGGGCTCTCCCCCCGGCGTGAGACTCGCCTAAATTACCTGTCAGGGGAGACTTAAACATTGCCACAATCTTGGAAGCAGTGGGGTAAACCCCCGTGAAGATCCCTACGGCCAGCACGACAACGTTTTCGGGACTGAGAGGATCTATCTCAGGATTTAACTCTTCCTTAAGTAGCTGTGTAGCGACTCCGGTCCCTCCTAAGTACTTAGTAAATAACTCAGGCCTGCTCTTAACCCAGAAAATCTTTCTGGTTAGGTCTATGTAGAGCACCTTACTCAAGGCTTCGTCAATTACTGCGCGTGCACTCATCAAGAATCAACCTCCTCAAGTGCTAGAACCCCGTAAGGACAGAAATCAACACAGTAACCACAGTAAGTGCATATGACCGGCTTATTTAAGTAGACATTCCACTGAACAGCTCCGAAAGGACACGCAATCCTGCAATTACCGCACCCAATGCACAGATTAGGATTCAGTATGACGCCACCACCTCTCCTCAAGAGAAGAGCTTTAGTAGGACACACCTTAGCACACGACGGGTCCTTACAAGCTCTACAAACTATGACTGAGAACCCTCTCTCAACACCACCCACACTCCTCACGTGAATCGCTGTGTAACCCAGCCCCGCGTCAACATACCTGCGCGAGCAAGCAAACATGCATGACATACAGCCAACGCAAAGATCAGGATCAACAACGACGAGCCTCTTAAGCTTGGTTTCAGGAACGGCGCTCAATCACACCACCAATATCTAATATAGATACACAGTAATAATAATTAAATAACATATTCTTTTGTCCTAATGTAAATAAATTTATTTACAAACAAAACCAAAACTTATAAGAATATGAAATCAACTAGTTTACGGTGATGTGAGTGGCGAAAACCATGATCAATGCAAGGTTGATTGCGGTGTTGACGCTATTATTGCTTGCCTCAACCATCTATGTTTTAATCACTAATAACTTAAGAACTGGTGAGTTAGAAGAGCTCTTCATTCTAGCACCTCCTGTTCTTCAGAAACCTCTAGACCTTATAATAAGTGAGTTTACGGAGAGGTATGGGGTATTGGTTAAGACTTCTTACGAGCCTACGGGTTCTCTAATCAATAAGTTGAGGTTAAGCGGTAGGGGGGATGTTTTGGTGACGGCTGACCACGAGTTCATGCAACAAGCGGTTGAGGAGGGCTTAGTAATTGGTGATTCTGTTAGGGTGCTCACGTATTTAATACCTGCGATAATAGTTCCTAGGAATAACCCAGCTAACATAACGAACCTTAAAGACTTAACCAAACCCAACCTCAAGATAGCTATAGCAAACCCTGAAGTATCTCCTGCAGGAAGGTATGCTATAACTGTATTAATCAATACGGGCATTTACGAGGAAGTCAAAAACAACATAGTTGTGTACGCTGAAAGCATAAGTAAGTTGGCTTCTTTAGTAGCTCTGGGAGCCGTGGATGCGGCGATAGGTTTTCACGTTATGCATTATTGGTATCCTAACGAGACCGAGATCATATGGTTACAACCACAGGAAGTTCCTGAAGTCGCTTGCCAGTTAATAGGAATAGCTAAAAATACAAGCAATACAGAACTATCTAAGAAATTCGTTGATTTCGTAATTGAGTCTTTAAAGAGAGATGATGTTTGGAAGGACATAGGCTACATAACGTCAATCGAGGAACTAAGAACATATGACTTAGCTGATAAGGTGCCTGAAATATGCTTAGGTATCGTGAGGTAAGAGACTCTATCAACACATTATTCGGGGGTCTCACGGTAATCACGGTCATCTTATTGGTGTACGTGTTCGGTTCCTCCATAACCTGGAGTCTTACCGTAATGTACTCCGGTGAAGTGAACTTTAGTGAGTTACTCTATGCTTTGACTCTCTCGATAGGGACTGCTGGAGCTTCATCATCGCTCGCTCTAATAATCTCAATACCTATCTCATACTACTTAGCTAGACGTGAATTCAGAGGTAAGAAGCTTGTTCAGACATTGCTTCTGTTACCCTTAGCTTTACCTCCGGTAGCCTTAGGCATTCTTCTTTTCATCTTTTTTACGAAGTCTCCTCTAGGCGTGCTCATAAATAACTATTTAAGTGTGGTCTTTGATGTGAAGGGCTTGGTCATCGCTCAGTTCGCCGTAATACTACCTATTAGCATCAGGGTTTTAGCTAGTGTTTTCAGTTCCTTAAACCCTAGTTACGAGAACTTAGCACTCGTTCTAGGATTTAATAGGTTGCAAGCCCTGCTTAAGGTAATCTTACCCATGATTAGGAATCCTCTTATATCAACTTACGCGTTACTATTCAGTAGGGCTTTAGGGGAGTTCGGTGCTTCAGTAATGCTTGCCGGCGCAACTAGATTCAAAACTGAAACTATTCCGATAGCTCTTTACCTAGCGTTTAACTCCGGGGATCTCTGGCTTACATCATCCATAATACTAGCATCGTTGCTTGCTTCAGCTACGTTACTTCTAATTATTCAGTCGTGGGAAGGTGAGAAAGTAGTTGCTTAAAGTATCAAGTCTCACAAAGTCTTTCGGTACACGAGTAATTCTAGATAGAGTTAGCTTAGAACTCTCGAGAAGAGATTCAGCCTTGTTACTAGGTCCGAACGGGGTTGGCAAGACCACATTACTTAACATAATTGCCGGGATCTTAAACCCTGATGAAGGTGAGATAATGATTGATGATGAAGTAGTATTCAGGGGTATGGCTAACGGGAAGGTAGAGGTTTACGTACCGCCCGCGGAAAGACTTGTGGGCTTGGTTCCGGAGGATTACGCACTCTATCCACACTTAACGGTTGAAGAAAATATAGCCCTCCCGTTGAAGGCTAGGGGGTGGTCTCGTCAAGTCATAAAAAACAGGGTTGATTACTTGATTACATTATTTGAATTAGGTAATTACAGGAATTATAAGCCACACGCCTTAAGTTCAGGACTGAAGCAGAGAGTAGCTATTGCGAGAGCTATTTCTTACGAGCCAAAAATTCTGTTATTAGATGAGCCCTTTAAGTCCGTGGACCCTATATTCAAGCAAAACATTAGGAGAGAATTACGTGAAATAATCTCAGAACTAGATATCACAGTCTTAATGACCACGCACGACGTGGAAGACATCAACTTCTACACTGATAAAGTCTTCGTAATAATTAATTCCCAAATACGTGAGTTAAGTGATTTACTAATTCAAAACAACGAGTTTAAGGACGTTCTAGGATTATCTTACGTGTTTCTAAGCCCTGAGGAACTCAGAAGTGGGTGTGTTTCAGGCCTGGAAAACATCATGTCAGACCTTCTCATCACTCAAGATAAGTCAGGCTTCAAGCATGTCTTAATAATATTCAAAACTGACGATATCTTCTTAACGAAAAAGCGTTTCATGAGCAATGAGTTACTGGAGTTACATGGGGTAGTGAGAGATATTAAGGCAAGTCCTGAAGGTTATTGCTTAATAATTAGCAATTGCTCGCAGGAGTTAAGGTTGCCTATCAGTAAGAGCTATTTGAAGGTAAATGACTTCAGCGTGGGTGACGTTGTATACGCTTACCTACATAAAGATCTTGTCAAGATACGCTTCATGCCGAGTTGATAGAGGATCGTTTACCTAGTCAAAACTATATTAGGGTTGTCTGCGCTTATTAAGTGATGTTCAGTAAGAGGTTGGTGGTAATGCAACGCCAAACACTGTCTCTTTAAAACCTGAAGTGCTCGCGAGGGCTGGGTTACTACTCCAGTACGTGATTTCTAGGGATGTGCCTTGGTTGAGGCCTGTAGGTTGTAGTGTTAGCGAGGACGGTTTTAAATGCGACTTTATATCGACTTCAGGTGAGTGGCCTAACGAGAGTTTGGTGAGGAAAATTGAGAAAGCTATCGTGGAGTTAGAGAGTTCTGGCGGCGTCGTCCCCAAGTATGTTGGTTTAGTGAGTGACGAGCTCGTTAGGTTGCTTGGGCGAAGCGCTACCTATGAAGTCAACGGTGTCGATGTTTTTCTGGAGTCTGAGGTAAAGCCTTCTGAAAAAGTGGTTAAGGCTGTCTTGATAAGGAATATCTCTGCTCATAACCCGGCTAAGGACGTCAGCTTGGTTAGACTTATTGGTGTGGCTTTCGATGACTTAAGTGAGTATAGGGAGTGGGTTGAGTATTACGAGGAGGCTATTAAGAGAGATCACAGAGTCCTCGGTCAGAAGCTAGACTTATTCGATTTTTATGAGGAGGCAGGTCCCGGCCTAGTCATATACCATCCTAAAGGGCAGTTGATAAGGGAGGAGTTGATAAAGCTAGTTAAGGAAATAAACAGCAGGCTAGGCTATAGCGAGGTCTACACGCCCCACGTCTACAGATCCATATTATGGAAGATTAGCGGTCACTACGACCTCTACAGAGATAAGATGGTCTTAGCGGATGTTGACGGCGAGGAGTACGGGGTTAAGCCGATGAATTGCCCCGGACATATCTTAATATATAAGAGCAGAACCAGGAGCTATAGAGACCTCCCCATAAGGCTTGCTGAGTTTGGCACTGTTTATAGGTGGGAGAAGAGAGGGGAGTTATTCGGTTTACTTAGAGTTAGAGGATTCACGCAAGACGATGGACACGCCTTCGTGAGGGAAGACCAGATTGAGTTAGAGGTTGGGAACATTCTTAGGGAGGTCTTCAACCTTCTTTCCTTGTTTGGCATAGCTAGGGAAAATACCAGGATATACCTCTCAACCAAGCCGGAGAAGTACATAGGTTCTGATGAAGCATGGGATAAAGCAACTCAGTCGCTTAAGCGCGCGCTCGACAAGCTAGGTATTCAGTATGAGGTTAAGGAAGGTGAGGGAGCCTTCTACGGGCCGAAAATAGACGTTCACTTTAGAGACTCTCTAGGCAGGTGGTGGCAATGTAGCACTATACAGGTAGATTTCGCATTACCTGAGAGATTCAACCTAGAGTACGTAGATAGCGACGGGAGTAAGAAAAGACCTGTCATGATCCATAGAGCCATATTAGGGAGTATTGAGAGATTCATGGCCATAATCATAGAAGAGTTTGAGGGTAGGCTACCGACCTGGCTAAGCCCTGTCCAGGTAGTTGTGGTGCCCGTGTCTAAGGATGTGGCCGAATATGCGTTAGAAGTCACGGAGAAACTTAAGAACGCAGGTATTAGAGCTGTAGAAGACTTAAGTGATGAGACACTCCAAAAGAAAATAAAGATGGCTTACGAGCAAGCAATACCCTACGTATTAGTGGTCGGGCGTAGGGAAGTAGTACAGAAAACCGTAACGATTAGAGGTAGAGGAAACCTACAAGCAAGCAACGTACCTCTCGACACGTTTATAAGAGAACTGATTAACGAGATAAGAGAAAGAGCTCTAAGCCAGAAAGCTCTAACAAACATCTTAGGTAGATCACCCGCACGTGAAGGCTCTGCTCCTCAGGGCAGGGAACCCTCAACGACTTAATCACTTGTCTCAAGGAAGACCCTCCACGCTTACGAATCAAGAATTAATGAAGATTTAACGATAATCAAGAAATATATGTTGGGTAGGTACATGCATGAGATCCGTTGGAACCCCCTCATTAAGCAGTGGATTATCGTAGCTCCTCACAGAGCTGTTAGGCCCTGGAGACCAGATGAGAAGGAAAGCTTTCCTTGCCCCTTCTGTCCTGGTGCGCCAGAACTCAAGGATTTAAAGTCCTGGAACGTGGTGGTTCTGCCTAATAAATACCCCGCATTACTCCCTAACCCTACCCCAGCACCTAAGCCGGACTTTCCTCTCTACAAGGTGTTAGATGCTAGGGGTGTGTCTGAGGTCGTTATTGAAACCCCGGATCATGAAGGAGATCTACACACACTCAGTCTCAAGCACGTTTGGGAGGTTGTTAAAGCTTATAGGGAGGAGTACGAGAAGCTCTCCAAGCTTAATTACGTGGAGTATATCGCTATATTCAGGAATAAAGGAAAAGAAGTAGGTGTTTCTTTGACGCATCCACACTCACAAATATATGCTTTACCCTTCATACCGCCTAAGATTGAGGCAGAAATAGAGGTTTTCCAAGATTACTGGAACAAGCTTTTTAAGTGTGTTCTCTGCGACATACTGGAGTATGAGCTTACGTGTAAGTCTAGGCTCGTATATGAGAACTCTGTTTTCACGATCTTACTACCTTATTACGCTATGTGGCCCTACGAACTACATGTCTACGTGAAAAAGCACGTGAGGTCTATTAATGAGCTCAGTGATGAGGACTTGAAGTTCCTCGCGGATTCTTTGAGGGTAGTGACAGCTACCTACAACGCGCTTCTGGACCGTGACGCCCCCTACATTATGGTACTACATAACCACCCCTCTAAGGGGGACTACCCATATCATTTCCACGTGGAGTTTTACCAGCCGTACAGGGATCGAGATAAGTTGAAGTATGCTGCAGGAATTGAATGGGGTTACTGGACTTTCACTTACGACGGGGTGCCTGAGGAGAGAGTCAAGGAATTAAGAAGTGCTTGTAGGGAGAGTGTTAAGAAGTTAGGTGATGTGCTTGGCTATTGCTTCTGATGTTCTTACTAAATCCTTGAAAGAGTTTAGGAAGTTCTTTAATAATTCGCCTTCCCTGATCGCGTCCTCGCCGGGGCGTCTGGACTTCCTTAATACACACCAGGACTACAAGGGTTTGCCGGTTGTTTCAGTAGCTATTAATAAGAGAGCTTACATAGCCGTATCCGAAGCCGAGGCTACTTCGAGAGCGATCTCCCTGAATTTGTGTGAGGAAGGCAGTGAGTGTGTGGATATCTTCAACGTCAATGATGTTTCGCTGAGGGGTAGGGAGTGGTTCGGTGACTACGTTAGGTCTATCGCCATAGCTCTCCGTGAGAAAGGATTAAGAGTGAGGAACTTTAACATGCTCATCTATAGTGAAGTACCTATAGCTTCCGGACTAGCTAGCAGCGCTGCTCTGCAAGTAGCCGCTATTACCGGCTTAAACAAGTTGTTTGGGTTAGGGTTATCTAGGCAGGAAATCGCTGAGCTAGCTTACCAGAGCGAGCATGATGTGATGGGTATTCCTTGCGGGAGGTTAGACCAGTACGGTTCCGTGATGGGTGGCATTACGTTAATAGAAACGAAACCCCCTTTTAGAACTAAGACCTTCAAAGGATTCCCGTTAGAGTTCGTAGTCTTAGATTCAGGTATTAGACACTCTACCAGAGATGTTCACTCAGCAAGGGTAAAAGAACTTGTTAGCGGGTTACGTGACTTACTGAAGTCTTCGAAGCTTCCGGAAAACATCAGAACTCTCCTGAAAGAAGACGTTTACGAAACGGACTGGGGTAATCTTAGGTTAGAGTACCTCACGCCATTATTAGAGGACGTGAACCCAACGTCAAGAAAGAGAATAGTGTTCACGCTGAAGATGCACGCATCAACCATATTAGCGCTGAGATTAATCGAGGAAGGCTGGACCAGGAGTTTAGGCGCGTTAATAGAGGATCTTCTAGAGATGGAGTGTCCTGATTGCTTAATAGCTTCTTCTAAGTCTAGCAATGAGGTATTGAGACTTCTCGGCGGACTAATAAATTATCAACACGTCTTACTAAGAGATCTCTACGAGGTGAGCACTCCCGAGCTGGAGGTGATTAGAGCGAGAGCTCTAGAAGCAGGTGCTTTAGGTGTGAAAATCTCTGGCGCAGGTATGGGAGGTTCTTTACTTGCTTTAGTTGAGGGTGATGAGGGAGGGCTCAGAGTTCTGCACCAAACCGGGAGTCTCGTGAGGAGAGGTTGGGTTGTCTCGGTTGATGAGGGGGCTAGAATAGATTACGAAGAGGAGAACACGAGTTAATATCTCAAACTTCACCTAAACCTACACACTTCTTTCAGCTAGAGTCTTCCTTAACTTCTTCTTGTCTTTTTCGTATGTTCTGAATGCAGGAAGCCATAATAACGCGCAAGGAATCCATAAAAGACTTACTGCTATCAGACCAAGTAACATGTTGTCTGGTTCTGGAACACCGTTTGATTGGAAGAATATCATGAAAGCACTAGCTATTACTGGACCGAAAGCAGAGCCTATATTATCCGTTATGTTGAACATCCCGAAAATAGTTCCTCTGTGTTCCGGTAACGATACCTCGCTGAGGACTGCGGGGACGTTCGGGGCTGCGAAAGTCACGAAGATCATTCCAAGCAAACTAATTATGATTACCGGGATTAGCGCGGTAAGTGTCTCCTCACCGTAAGGATAGGGATATGAGAGAAGCATTATTACCGTGAAGGTACCTATGAGAATACCGGTGAAAGGCACTATCAGTCTACCCTTAGACAGGCCTTTATTTATAAGCTTGTCTGAGAGGAGCCCGCCTACGAAGTACCCTATCATCATCCCCATGCCAGCTACGAATACTATGAAAGTTGCTGTAGCTTCAGATAATCCCCACTTTTCCTGGAAGAACGTGGGTGCCCAATAAGGTATCGCGCCCCACGGGAAAGTCCCAGGAACCCCTTGAAGGTACATAAATATCAGTGTCGGGGTAGTGACTAGTGCCATGAAGAATTCTCTTAGATTTATCTTAAACCTGTACTCGTAACCCATCTCGTAGAACTTCCTTATCTCCGGCTCAGCGTACCCTAGCTTCACCTCCTTGACAGTCAACAAAAATAGCGGGACTAGGATGAAATTAGGCGCTGCTGCTAGCATGAACGGAACCCTCCAACTCAGACCCGTGCTTAGGACTATCCCGGCTAATAGCATCCCGAGAAGCACTCCGAAACCAGAACCGAAGTTATATAACGCGTAGCCCTTCCCCCTCTCCTCGGGGGGATAAAGATCGGAGATCAACGCTCTAGCTACTGGTGCCGCTCCATTTATCCCAACACCCGTCAACGCCCGAAGGACTAACATCTGGTAGTAGTCGTTTGCGAAAGCGGTCAGAAAACACGGTATCTCGCCAACAAGCACTGCTACCGCAAACAGTAATCTCCTACTTAATTTATCTGCGAGATATCCCCACACAAACGTTGTGATTATTCCAGACAGTACCGGGATAGTTCCTAGCAACCCTGCATAATAGTACCAGTCTTCCTCCCCGCCTATGATCATACCATCATTTCTTAAAGTTCTTAACATCGGAGCTATTAGATTCTGATCCGCGTAAAGCATCATCAGCATGGTGATAAAGAATAGAACCATAAACTTTTTGACGGCCATACTTCACGCACCTCACAGCTTGTGTAGAACTCCTTCTCTCAGACTTAACTCAATAATATCACCATTTTTATAATAAATAAGCGTACCTGGAGCTCTTGTTTCAACGCTGGTTTCATCCTTTATCCTGATGGGGTATGGTGGTAGAAGATAATCCCTAAGACCTGCCACGCCTAACCCGTCCTCTATCCTAGTAAACACTAAGACATCAGCTTCTAACTCATCTAATTCTATCTCTACCTTCTCATCCGGACCGCTTACGAGGAATTTCTCGTTAGTTAACACTCTATACACTAGGTAATTACCGCCGGGTACGTAATACTTGGTATGAGACAGTGAAACGGTGTCCTTGACTACGCCGCCATGACGGTATACGTTACCAACTCCTATTACGAAATGTTTTCCTATCCTTGTAAAAGCCTTGAGTAGTACGGGCTCCATGTAGGGGTTCTTGAATAATATGTCTAGGGTGGGTAGGGCCGGCTCATCCGGTTTCACAACATCACCATCTGGTAAGAGAATTTTCCTCAGTAAGTCAAAGTTAGTCTTGTCTACTTCCCTGTCCGTGATGTATATAGGTCCTCCACTCAAGACCCTGAAAATTAGGTGGAGGAGTGAGGCTTCGTCATAGGTTATGAACATGTCATAGTCGGGGTAAGCTATCTGAGACACTAGCAAACTATTGTAGAGGCAGAAATAATTATGTAATTTAGCTCCGGAACGCCAGAAAGGAACGTAATCTATTGAAGCTCTCACTACGTTGCTTCTCCAATAATTGAAGAGGCAGGAGGGGGTCATCGACATACAGTTAAGTATTTCCAGTCCTGACTCAACGGAAGCTTCCTGTAACGCGTTTTGAGCTTTCTTAGCTGCAGACCCTGCATTCTCCACACCCAAGTAAAGTGGCTCAATAATCCACTGATTATCTACTTTAACAAAAGAAAACCCCTCTTTATTAAGTTTGCTGTAGAGGTTCTTATACGCTCTGAAGTACTCACTAAATGAAGGAGATAACGCACATCCTGGCTGAATTAACGATTTAATCGCCGTCACACTAAGTTCGTTAGCTACTCTCTCAGAGAAACCTCCCCAGTGGAGATTTAAAGTATGCCATAAACCTACATGACGTATTCCTAGATTCTTTAGTTCCCTTACTAGAGTGGGGAACCCTCCCTCAAATTTTTCACTGTTTGGTTCTAGATCTTCAAGTACTCTAAGCTTGATGGGCGCGTATCCAGGTATTCGGAGCTCTTCTTCCTTCTCTGCTTGCCAGCCATCATCTATTATGACGTACGAGAGCTTAACCCCTCTTACTATTAAGTCTCTAACTACGCTGAGTACGTTCTTTGAAGTCAAGTCACGCAATCCTAGAGCGTTCCAAGAACACCAACCAAGACCGTTAAAGTTTTTAGGCTTCTCTTTATGAACACGTAGTTTAAAGTTAAGTCTTAAACTAGCTTGCTCAAATAATCTTTCAATTAGCTCGTACGGGCTGTCCCCGAGACCTAGAGCAGCGAGCCAGGTAAACCTTAACGTGTCTTCCTCAAATCCTGTGTACGACTTAATACACATGCCTGGATGAAAGTACGTTACTGAGTTATCCGCGAGCCCTAACGCCGCGAAGTAATATTCTCTAACTCTCGATAAGATCATGATAGTAAATGAGGGTATTTTGTTGATGTCGTCAACGTGAATAGGGTATAACCACGCAGGTACTGAGCCATAATGTTGGATCAGGTCTAAGGGCGCGTGCTGGGAAGGGATGGATATATCCTCTGGTGGAGGAACCCCTTCCTCAACACCTAGTACCCTCATATTGTAATACCTCATAGCGGTCTCATACGTTTTCCCTAGGAAGTTTAGATTCGTTAAGACGAGTGTTTTCTCTGGTGATGGTTTTATTGAGGTCTTGATCTCTAAGGGCTCAATACCCAGTTTCTGTAAGGACGTGGGTATTTCCGCGCCAAGCACTGAAATTCCTTCGTTCTCGTCAATTCTTAATTTTAGGTTATAACCGTCATCCTCGAAAACGTAGAGCGTGGACTTATTAACTCCCTGAATAAGTGTAGGGCGATGCTTGATCTCGCGTTCTTCGCCAACTCCCAGAATCTTTATTGATTCAATCCAGATATCAACGTTTTTATTACTAATTAGTTTAATCAAGCTTAATCAACTCGGTCCTTGAGATTCTAAACGAATAGTAGGTCTTCAGGTATTTCGTGCCTCGTCGCTATTTCCTTGAAGAATAACGCACTAGGTCTTAGATACCTCTTCTTAGTCGAGAAGTCTACCTTAACTAAGCCGAATCTCATGTTGAAGCCCATGGCCCACTCATAATTGTCTATTAAAGCCCAGTGCAGGTAGCCTCTAATATCAATTCCTTTCTCTAAAGCTCTCAAAACACTTAGGAGATGTGTTAAGATGTAGGAAGACCTGTATTTATCTGCGGAGTCCGCTATGCCGTTCTCGGTCACAATTATCGGGAGTTTATGCCTCTCATATACTTCGAGCAACACCTTCTCCAGGCCCTCCGGGTAGGTTTCCCAACCGAAGTCGCTACAGGGCTTACCAGCCTTACTCAGCTCGTCAGGCGTACAGAGAAATCCGTAACCCGGAATATACCTCCACCCAGTCATTAGCTTCCTATCTGACGTAACAACCATTCGTGTGTAGTAGTTCACGCCTATCCAGTCAAGCCTGTTCCTCAGCGAATCTGATGACACCAACATGGATGACCCCTGAGTGACAGAGTCTATGAATAAGTGATTATACAATAGTGACGCGTTAAACGCTGCGGAAACATCGTCTGGATTCTCAGGATTCAAAGGCTCGAAACACATGAAGTTATGTATTATGCCAACAGGTTTCTTAGTGACCTCTTTTAACGTATCGTAAGCTCTTGCGTGAGCGATCATCTGGTTTCTCAACGCGATCATGGTATACTCCATGCTTGCGAGTCCTGGGGGAAAGCCGGACTTGACGTTTAAGTAGCCTGCAGTAGCTACTACGTTAGGTTCGTTAAGCGTGTTCCACATATCTACTAGATCGGAAAATTCGTGTGCTACTAGGTAAGCATATTTCGTGAACTCTATAATAGAATCCTCGCTTAACCAACCTGAGGGTGCTGAAGCGACTCCCCGAAGCCTTAGCTCTACCGGGTTATGAAGCCAGGACGGGAGAGTGAAGTGGTTTAAATTGAGTATCAATTTCTTTCCCTTACTAACCCAGTCTTTAAACAAGTACCTATAGGTCTCTATCGCTTTCTTATTAGCTAATTCTCGAAGCAAGTTTAAGGTATTCTCGTTCATCTCAACGTGAGTTATGACTCCCTCCTCATCTCTTTCTATAGTAACCGGTACTTGCTTAGTAGATTTAGGGAAGATTCTGCTCCACTCTACACCTAGTCTTAACGTGTTAGCACCTAATCTATCGGCTATTTCGTGATCTATCTTGTAAAGTGTTAGGTAGCCAGGACCTTCCTCAGGTAAATGACCGCTTACGATACCTGAAGCGATATTATCAGGGTCGTGAACCCATATCCACCAGTCAGTATTGGGGTCTGTCTGATCAGGGAAACCCATCTCAAACTGAAAACCTGATTCACTAAAACCAAGTAAGAAGTTCGGCGGAAACTTCATCATAGTTAACGACCTCAATATATATCAATCAAAAAGATAAAAACTTTACAAGAAAAAACAAGATGCTATTTAGTGAAAACATATTCTAAGACGTGGGAGAACTTAGGGCGTCTCTTATGTCGAATTTTATCGTGCCGTAGCCCTTAACCGTAACAACGAGAGTTATTTTATGTTCCCCTGGCTCAAGCCTCGCTCCGTCTACTCTTATAGTCGCCGTCATGTTTAGCGAGAATTTAACGGGATTCGATTCTGCTATGTCTTTGTTTGAGATGCTAGTTGTTCCAGCAATTAACGTAACATTTTCTAAGGGTATTTGTGTGTCGTCAACGTATATTTCCAGCGGCTTAATTAGCTCAGCGTCTGCAAGAACGTTCCTTAGTGAGAACTCAAAACCGTTCTCAACGTTCCTGAGACTTCCTTTAACGTAAAGTCTCCTTAGAATGAATGCAGGCACGCTCACTAAACACACCTCACAGATTTCAAGGATTCATACATGAATACCTTGTGAAGGGATTAATAAATTTCTGTGAGTTAATAACGTGTTGAGATGGGTTTAATAACTCTGTAGTAGAGAATGCTACGGGGATCCTTACGCCTCTACTAGATGTTAGGTGTAGGGATATAGCTAGAATACTTGTAGAAGGTCCTAAAACACGGAAAGAGATAGGTGCTAAGTTACGTGAGAAATATCCTAAACTTAGAGCGCGCGGTGCTTGGGTCAGGTACGTATTGCTTACGTGGAATCCGTTAGTGACGAGAATAGAGGATGATGTTTGGGACTTAAGCGATTTAGGGAAGGCCTTAATTAAACTACCAGGAGAATTAGGAGCTCCGCTAACGACAGAAGAGAAAGCTTTTATGCTAGGTCTGATGATGCTTGACGAGGAACAGAGGAAGATCGTTAGTGAGTTGATGATTACAGGAAAGTCTACCCATGAAAGTAAGTGGCTCGTCGGCTTGACTAAGAGAGTCTTAATTAATATGGGTCTAATACGTTAATTATTGAAAGTCAAACAACTAAGCTTTTTATCTTTCCAAATACACGCTACTACATCGCCATAAACATATCGTGAAATAATTTTCCTCTCAAGGTTAAGATCATCGCCTCTCCGCTGTGATAAAACTAGAACTCACATTTATTGCTTTCAAATCAGAAATTATTATACCTCAGGGGTCTCCTAAAAATATATGTTAGCAAACAATGGTAAAGCTTTTAAATGTTTCATAATATATAATATGTGAGGTGTCTCTTTAAGTGAAGGCTAAAGAGGCTTTGGGTCTAATAATAACAGTCCTGAGCCTCTTGATATTCGCTTACGAGATTCTCTATGTCGGTTTAACGACTGGGAGGATGGGAGATAAGGGTGTCGTAACCACTGATGCCATGCTAATTTCCATGGGCTTCCTGTTAATCATTTTAGGCCCCGCGCTGTGGCTCGGTGAAGTGCCTACAAACATTAAGAAATTAGTTGAGGCTAAGACAGGGAGGAAGCTGAGTTAGGGGTGTTTGTCATGGATGTCATGCCGGTAATATTCATTTTGGTAATAGTTCTCGTCGTGTATGGTTTAGCTTACATCTTCTACGGGAAGAGGATACTTGAGAGAAAGGTTGCGGGAGCAAGCCCGGATAGGGTGACTCCCGCTTACGAGAAATTTGACGGGATTGATTACGTTCCAGCTAACAAGTACGTGCTTTACGGACATCATTTCGCATCAATAGCTGGGGCGGGTCCCATAATAGGTCCTGCAACAGCGATGGCGTGGGGATGGGGCTTACCCCTCATATGGGTTCTCTTCGGTAACGTGTTCATAGGTGCTGTCCACGACTACCTAGCTATCACATACCTGAGTGACACAATCCTTTCTCTTATGTTAATTAATTTCTCAAGCCATAGGAGGTAGAGTTTCGGCAACGTCAAGGTCCTTAAGGAGATGCCTGTGGGCGGAGTGTCTATAACTACGAATTTAAAGTTCTTATTCTCGTAAGCACTGCCTAGCCAGTTAAGGAATACCTCCTCTTCAACCCCCGGAGCATACTTAAGAGCTTTAGTAATGTCCTCTAAATTAAGAACTGAGAGTGACGGAAATAAATCGCTGATCAAGCTTGAGTATCTAGACGTTAACTCCTTAACAGAAACCTCAATATCTAATTGGCTTACGAAGAAATCATCGCCTACTTCAAGTATTTCTGCTGGCCTACTTACGTTTAGGTATTTGAGTATATGCTTGGCTGGATCAAAACTTACTAGGAGTGTCTTACCTAACCTACTTAACTCACTGGATATCAGTATGGATGTTGAGGTCTTCCCCACACCCCCCTTACCCAAAACCATGACTACATGAGGAGTTCCCTCAATAGGTTTCAGTAAGTCAATTAAATTAATCACCACTCACCACCTAAGGAAGCCATTAAGTCTCCTAACACGTCTTCCCCTCTCACAGCTCTGCTCTCAAGAATCTTGATCTCATTCTTAAGTGCTTCAAGTAATTCCAGACTGAGGATAGGGGATAGCGTGGTAACCCCTACTAGGGGGCCTAGAACCATAGTTAAGAAAGCTGCTTCAAGTTCGTTGTGCTCCAGCTCGAGAGCACTAACACTATCCTCAATTATCGCTTGATTAATTCCCTTAATGAAGTCCATGAATTCCTTCAAAATCTTCTTAAAAGTCTTAAACACCCTCCCACCACCCCATAAACCTACTTAAGCGACTCACCTAATAAATTGAGAAATAAATCATGGAGATGCGGAAATAGTCAAAGGAAACCTTGAGTAAATGCTTTGAGTTTTGAGAGTCTAGGAAACTTAGAGTGCCTTCTGAGCCTGTCCCCACCTTCAATACGATGCGTTTATTATAGATTTTTTAAAAATTACTAAAAATATTGATCTTGATCTCTATAATCTAGCTCTCTTGAGTCCTGAGATGAAGAGTCCTATTAGTAGGAAGTCAAGCACTATCGATATAGCTACTATAGTTCCTGCACCGACCTGATAGAGTAGCGGTAATCCGGGGACTACTGCATAGAGCCACCATATGAGGGCTACAGTAACAGTTACCCACAGGAAGAGTGCTGGAATCATTATCAGCAATGAAGTACCTCCCCTAACTTTCTGTATCGCGTAAGCCCATAAAGCTGCTGTGAGCAAAGCTAAAGCAGCTAGTAACTGGTTAGTACCCGCGAATGCTGGCCAAATAACTGAGTACGCGTAGACTGGTTTCTTAATCTCTGGTATGTAGATCTGAGGATAAGCCATGAGAGCACCCAGAATTACCGGAATTACTGAAGCAACCCACCTATTCGTTATCACTTTATAAGCTGACTCGCTCTTAGGCTTAAGCCAGTCAAAAAGTTCTCTCCAAGCAAATCTGGCTAGTCTATTAGAGGTGTCTAGAGTAGTTAACACGAATCCTGTGAGAGCCCAAGCAGCGAATGTCTTGAAGGTTATGAACGTGCTCTCAAATACTCCGGGACCTAAAACTCTCGACCAAGCTACTGCCTGCTCCAAACCGTAACCAACAGTAAACCTATCTACTGCTCCAAGTCCTACGATGAACGGGGTTGCCGTGGCGTTTACGCCCACCTTTAGAAGTGCCTCAGATACTGGAAGACCTGTAGCGGAAGCTAACGCCGCAAAGTTCCAGGCAAGTGCTATAGGTACGATCACAGCGAGCGAGGAAACGGCTCCCTCAGTTAACATGCCTCCATAACCAACCAACAAAGCATCTAGCTCGCTAGACAATTGCTTAGAAGTGGTTCCAGAACCAACTACTGAGTGGAAACCGGAGAGAGCACCGCACGCGATGACTAATGGAACCGTTGGCCAGAAGTAAGCTATGGGTGCCCCACCTGTCGCGGTACCTGGCAACGCTCCTATTATGGTACCTGGACCCACGAAGCTCACGTATGTTGGGCCTGTGAGACCGTAATTAAATGTTAGGAACGCACCTATAATAGCTAGGGCTACGAATGCCCATAGCAGGTACGCGTTTATGTAGTCTCTGGGTTGCAGGAGGTACCAGACAGGCAGAGCCGCCGCTATTATAGCGTAGAGTGAGAGAATCACTACCCAAGCCTCATATGTCAGATAGAGGGGAACTCTTAAGGAGTAGAAGAACGCTAATATTAGTAGTGCTATCGCTATTACTGTTCCCGTCCTAACATTTACCCCGGTTCTGTAAACCAGCAACCCGAAGAATAGGGCTATGGGCATGAATAGAACGGATATGGTTGCCGCGGTAGGGGTACCCACAAAAGTTGAGGAAGCCACGCTGAGGAACGCTGCTAAAACCAGCACTAAAGCAAACCAAACGTATGCAAGGAATATGTACTTAGCTTTCCTGCCCATCACATTCTCACTTATACTCATTATGGATACCCCGCCGTGCCTCACGCTGGCCATTATAGCTAAGACTTTAGGTAGGGAACTCAAGATTAGTGACCCAGCTCTAATCAAATTATATGAGATGCGAGAAAAATACAGCAGAGTTAAGGAAGCCTTAGTAAATCCATCAAGAACCTCCTTCATAGTCGTAACGAATCCTGAGCCCCTCCCCATGCACGAGTTGAAGGAAGTCCTTAAATTCCTGAGTGGGGAGCTCTTAACTTCCCCTAAGTTGTTGGTGATGAATAAAGTTCTCCCAGAAGATATCGCGGTTAAGCTAGGAACTTACGAAGAACAGAAAGCTATTATTGAGGAATTCCTGAGCTTGCCTGGTAGATCCATTATAATACCTTACGTAAGTAATCCCCCGTCGAGAATAGAGGATATTCTGAGGCTGAGGGAAGTAGTATCAATAATTAAAGGTGCGTGACCTTGGCTATAGAGGTAATAGCGTTCACCATATTAGTAGTTGCGTCATCCGCTTCAGTAGTCTGGTACTTCAGAGCTAGGAGGAAGATGCTCAGGTTTATTAAGGAATTCACTAACGAACTTGAGAGGGAGTTAAGACCTAGTGATAAGGAGTACGTCCTCCTAGGATATCTAGTCGGGTACAGAGCTAGGTATAAGCTTGAGGATGGGAGGAACGTCTACGTTCTCTTAACCACCGCACCAAAGCACTCCCTCTTCTACTACCCGATAGCTAAAGCTTTAAAGCATGAGGACCGCGTAACTATAATGCTAGAACTCACTGGGCGGAGCATCTTAAGAAATCTCCACGCGGTTAGGAAGAACGAGTCTAGACTACTCAAAGTCTTATTGAAGGATCTTGAGAGACAAGCAGAAAAATTAAATAGAATCACAGTGAAGACTAGTAAGGGTGATTATGAGGTTTTTTATGAGGAACCCAGAGACCTAGATTTAATTAGGAAGATAATAGACTCAAGGACTAAGCCCATACTAAAATTATCAGCTTATAAGGATCACAACGCTGTCGAAATAGTTTCTAAGGCTGAGCTAGGCTCGGTTAGTGAATTGTTTGGGTCTCTGAAAATACTTGCTAGAAGTATTAGTAAGAGTATTATAACATGACGCTAAATTCTTGGTGGTAGCTGACACTCCCGTGCTTGACTCTTGATGAGTGTATAACTCTTTAGAGCGGAGGTGAGTTAACGATTTAGTTTTGCTCTTATGGAATTATCTATCTCTACCCCTATCTCCCTAGATCTTCTAAACGAAGTCTCCACTACTTCTATTAAGCCTGCTTTTATTCCCTTGCTCTCTAAGATCTTCAGTCCCTGGATCGTAGTTCCTGAGGGTGTCGTTACCTCATCCCTGATTTCTATGGGGTGCGTACCTAGTTCCCTCAATAATTTCACGGTCCCTTCAATCATGTCTAGCGTTGCTTTGTAAGCTATGTCTCTGGTCATCCCTGACGAGACAGCTCCCAGAACCAGCCCATCTATTATTTCAGCCATGAACGCAGGCCCACTACCGACTAGACTCGTCCAAATATCTAGGTATTCTTCAGGAACCCAGTACACGCTACCAAAACACTGAAAAACCCTCTCTACGAGAGAGCGATCCTCTGAGTCGTTATTATTGGTTGCTATAGCGGTAGCTGACTTACCTACTAGCGTGTTAATATTCGGCATAGCTCTGAAGACCTTAGCTCCATGCAGAACCCTACTTAAAGTCTCTAACCTAACACCAGCCATCACGGAAACCACTAACTTACCTAACCAGAAATCAAGCGGGATTTGATTATAGACGTCTAGGAAATGATGAGGCTTAACACTCACGATTACTAAATCAGAATTACGTACTACGTAGGCGTTATCCTTACTCACTTTAGCACCAAACCTTAAAGCTCTACTTAAAGTCTCTTCACTCCTACCACTCGCGTAAATCTCTAAGTTAGGTATGCACGACTTAAGAGCTCTAATAATAGCTGAACCTATTCTGCCAGCACCTAAGACCCCCACACTACGCATGCTTATCTCCCACCACACCAACGAAAGTCATAACCTAGCACCACGTTTATAAGTGTTTACAGTCATAGCGTCGGAAACACTAAAACAAATAAAGATGGGGAGTTCGATTAAAGCATCTTAATTGAGAGAACAAGCTACATCTACTTCGAGGCATTGGAAAAGCTTAAAAACCTTTGCGTTAGAATTTAATTGTAAGGTGTACTATGATGTCAAAATGTTCATTTAAAAGAGCTATTTCTAAAACTATGAGTCTTGTAATAGGTCTTGTAATAATTATCGCGGTTGTAGCTGGTGTCA
The DNA here is from genome assembly GCA_964636755.1 of uncultured Desulfurococcaceae archaeon. GTDB lineage: Archaea > Thermoproteota > Thermoprotei_A > Sulfolobales > NBVN01 > Zestomicrobium. Next base: position 11,151 of record CAZWSU010000048.1, on the reverse strand, counting down.
TAATCTACTTGACTAGCCAACCAACACCAACAACTACAACACCCACGACTACTAAGCCTGTTATAGAGAAAGTTAAGATAGGTATTATAGAGCCTTTAACAGGACGTTACGCTGTCTTTGGTCAGGAAGCGGTTGACGCCGCCAGACTCTTAGTTGATATAATAAATAACGAGTTAGGCGGTATTAGCTCGTTAGGTGGTGCTAAGCTGGAGTTATACGTTGAGGATGCGGGAACAAGCCCTGACTCAGCAGCTTTAGCTGCTGAGAGACTCATCTCTAATTACAGACCTCACGTAATATTAGGAGCTTACATAAGTAGGCTTACGGCTGCAGTAGCTGAGGTAACTGAGAGGGAGAAGATACCTTTAGTTATGGACGCCTTAGTAGACTGGCTAACCGAGAAAGGCTGGAACTACGTTTTTAGGTTAGCTCCTAGAGCAAGCACACACGGTAAGGCCGCCGTAGACTTCGTCCTAGAGATGGCTCAGAAAACTAACGTGACGATACGTACCGTGGTAGTGCTTCACGAAGACTCTATATTCGGTACCACCGTAGCTAACGGTGTGAGATCGCAATTAATAGCTAATGGCGTGATACCTAACGAGACCATAACCTACGCGTACACCATAACAGATTTCGGTCCGATAATATCTAAGATTAGAGACTTAAACCCGGACGTGATATTTAGTGTTCCTTACTTCAGTGACGGGATACTCTTCGCTAAAGCCTTACAAGCTTCAGGAATTAAGGTCAAGTTCATAGCTGGTGCTGGTGGGTGTGGTTATACGGATCCAGACTCCATAAGAGAAGCTGGTGAAGCCGTAGAATACTTCACTAACACGTACAGCTACAACCCGGCCCGCCAGACTGAGTGGAATAAACGTATCGTTCAAGCATTCCAGCAAAGGTATGGCAAGCTACCTACTGAAGCAGCAGGCATAATATTCTACTCACTAATGTTCGTTTACGAGGGACTGGAGAAAGCAGGGCAAATGTTTCCTGAAGACCCACTAAACCCAGATAATTTGAGAGCTGCCTTCCTCTCACTAGATCTAAACGACTCTAACAGTATAGCGGCTCAATTATACCCAACTGGTAGAGTAAAGCTAGCATCTAACGGTGAGAACCTTTACGGAGGTACTGCGATCCTTCAAGTCATTGGAGGTCAGCCTAAGGTAGTATGGCCTGAAGCTGAGGAGGGCGTAACCCCAGTTTTCCCGAGACCTTAAACCTTAAAGGTTTTTTAGCTTAAGAATAATTCTTTTAACGTGAGCAGGTGAAGCTAGAATGTTACCTAGTCTTAACCTATTACTTCAGAGCGTCCTAGACGGGATTTTTCTAGGCTTTCTATACTCCATCATGGCTCTAGGACTCTCGCTAGTATTCGGCGTCATGGGGATAATAAACTTTGCTCACGGAGACTTCATCATGTTAGGTTCCTACCTAGTATGGATACTGGCTAATAACCTGAGATCAGATCCCTCGTTGATGTCCGTAATTACAGTACCTCTCTTCTTTGTGATTGGCGCGGCTATTTACACAATTATCATAAGACCTGTTTTGGGTAAGGAACCATTAATACAGATAGCAGTTACTGTTGGAGTGGGGTATGTCCTACAAAACCTCGCTTTAATGACGTTTAGGGCGGAGCCTAGAGCTGTTCAGATCTCTTACTTGAACTTTTACGTGGATTTGAGTTTAGTCAGCGTTCACGCAGCTAAACTAACTTCCGCGCTACTTAGTTTCCTTATAGTGTTAGGGGTTCACTATCTCCTGACCAAGACTTGGGTTGGCTTAGCTATTAGAGCGACTGCCTATGATAGGGAGGTAGCGTCTTTAATGGGTATTAATGTAGGTAAAATATTTTTATTGGTTTTCGGTCTTGGAATAGCTCTCACAGGTCTTGCAGCGTCTCTCTGGATGACTTTCGGGCAAGCCGATCCTTACATAGGTTCTTCCTTCGGTCTGCTGACTTGGGTTATAATAGCGTTAGGAGGTTTAGGTGGGGTTTCAGGTCTTTTGGCGTCAAGCATCATAGTGGGGATTATACAGTCTTTAACGATGACCTTAGTCTCGCCGACGGTTAGTCTAGCAATACCTTACGTGGTCTTCATAGTAGTGTTATGGTTTAGACCGCAGGGGCTTTTCGGTAAGGGGTGATTTAAGTGAGGTCGAGAGATTCATTCTCTATAATTTTACCGGCTCTCGTCGTAGTGGTTGCTGGAGCGACTATACCGTTCTTAGTAGGTTTTAATCAGTACTACATATTGTTAGCTCTTCAATCCGTTATAGTAGCTTCGATAGCTTTAGCGTGGAACATAATTGGTGGTTATGCAGGACAACTAGATTTAGCTTCATTCGCTTACATAGGTCTCGGAGGGATATTAGCGACAATGCTCATGATGGAATATAATATAACGCCGTGGGCCGGCATGTTCTTAGGTGCCGGGATCTCAGCGGCTTTAGCTTTCATTATAGGATATCCTCTCTTCCGTTTTGGCATAAGAGGGGTATGGTACGCTTTATCAACTGCTGCTTTAGTAGTAATTCTGCATGAAACCTCCATAATGGTGTTGGGACCTTCTGATTACTACATACAGCTCGTTGAGGGCTGGTACTACCTCAGGTTTAGGACTTGGGAAAATCTCTACTACTTTAGTTTAATAATATTAGCTTTCGTCATCTCGTTAAACCTCTACATAAGTAGGAGTAAGATAGGGTACTACCTGAAAGCCATAAGAGAGGATGAGGTGGCTGCCGAGGCCGTAGGTATAGATGTAAGGAAGTATAAGTTACTGGCTTTAATGACTTACGCGTCTATCTTAGGCTTCATCGGGTATATATACATAGTCTCGCAGAGAACGTTCTCTTACAACACCTTCAGCAGTCCTCAATCAACCTACATAGCTATAATAGGTATAGTGGGTGGGTTAGGGTCCGTGAGCGGGGTGTTTACTGCTGCTATAATACTTAAGATCGTTGAGGAGTATTTAAGGGGTTACTTAGGTGGTGTTTTGCCAGGCCTCCACCTACTCTTATTCGGTGTGTTACTAATAACCGTGGGTATCTTAAGGCCTGAAGGACTCTCAACACTTACGGACACTCTGGTTAGGAGGGTTAAGGCTAAGATATGGGGTGGTACCTCATGAGTGACGCAACCTTACTTGAGGTAGTTAACCTTAGTAAGCGTTTCGGGGGTATTACGGCACTCAATAACGTGAGTATGAGGATAACTAAAGGCGAGATTCTGGGCATAATAGGTCCTAACGGGGCGGGCAAGACAACGCTCGTAAACTGTGTGACTGGTATTTACAAGCCTGATGGTGGGAAGGTTCTCTTCTTAGGGGAGGATATAACCGGTAAGCAACCTCACTTCATAGCGCTGAAAGGTATTGCGAGGACATGGCAGAAGATAAGGCCATTCTATAACATGACGGTGATTGAAGCGGTTACTGCAGGGGCCTTGCTGAGAACTAAGGATGTTCTTAAAGCTAGGGAGGAAGCTGCGGAGGTGCTTGAGTTTGTAGGCATCCCTAGAAGTAAGTTCGAGGCTCTCGGTAAGAACATCGCTTTGATAGAGCATAAGTTAGTGGATCTTGCTAGAGCTATAGCCACTAAACCCAAGCTACTATTCCTAGATGAGGTGGTGGCTGGGTTGAGACCTCACGAAGTCGACGTTATAGCTGACGTAGTTAAGAAGGTTAATAGGGAGATGGGCATAACTTTAGGCGTGATAGAGCATGTCATGAGGTTCGTGATGAACATTAGCGACAGGATAGTGGTATTACATGAAGGGAGATTGTTAACGCAGGGGAAGCCCGCTGAGATCGCGAGAGACCCTCTAGTAGTGGAAGCTTATTTGGGCACTAAACCTATTTGAGGTGATGAATGTGAGGAACACGTTACTTGAGTTAATGAACGTGGAAGCAGGCTACGGGGTATTCAGGGTTCTTCACGGTGTGAGTCTTAGGGTAGATAAAGGGGAGATCGTGGCTCTAGTAGGTCCTAACGGTGCCGGTAAAACAACGACTTTAAAGACTATTGTGGGTCTCACAAATCTCTTCAAGGGTGAGATAATGTTTGATGGATCAAGAATTAATGAGGTCCCAACATATAATAGGATCAAGAAGGGGTTGGCGTTAGTGCCTGAGGGTAGGGGGATCTTCGCACCCCTAACAGTGCTTGAGAATCTCTACTTAGGTGCTTATCATGAGGAAGCTAGGCAAAAACTTAATGATTCTCTTGAGATGGTGTTCACTATATTCCCTAAGCTTAAGGAAAGGAAGAACCAGATAGCCGGCACGCTCTCTGGAGGGGAGTCGCAGATGCTCGCTATAGGTAGGGCCTTGATGTCGAGACCTAAGATACTGCTATTAGATGAGCCAAGTCTCGGCTTAGCACCTAAGATAGTCTCAGAACTCTTTCAAATATTTAAGAAGTTAAACGAGGAATGGAAGGTCACTTTACTCCTAGTAGAGCAACACGTCAAGAACTCTTTAGAGATCTCGCACAGGGCTTACGTGATGGAGTCAGGTAAGATAGTATTGGAGGGGGAGAGCCCGGCCTTAATAAATGATGAGAGATTGCGGAAAGCTTACTTAATAATATAACGCAATCATAAAACTCTCTAATCTTTCCATGGGTCTTTATTCCTTGGAATAGTTCACGTTGAAGACTTTTAATCTGATAATCGCTATTTTGTGGGTGGTGTGTTGGAGGAGCCTACGGAACCCGGAAAACATCAGGTCGTTATTGGCTTGATTATCTTTACCTTGTGGGTTGCTTTACTACCTCTGGTTAACAGGTCTGATATTAAGGTTTTAGGTATTCCCTTGCTTTGGTTCTACTACATATTGCTATCCATAGCTACGACTCTAGTGATAACTTTCATGTACTTGCTTGAGAGGTGACGTTATTGAGGGCTGAAGCATTATTGGCTTCCTCCATAGTTTTCTCCGTTATAGCTATGTCGGTGTTTATAGGCGTTCTAGTCTCGAGACTGAAAGTCAGGATTCTTAGAGCAGATACCTACATAGTTGCTGGCAGGACTTTAGGGACCCTCGTCTTCTTCTTAAACTCTGCCGCTGTGATATATAGTGGCTACACATTCCTAGGTACGGCGGGCTACTCCTACAAATACGGCGCCGCAACGATATTTGTCTGGGGTACTTCACTCTTAGGCTACGTTGTGGGGTACTTAGTAGCTCCTCGAGTATGGAGCTTAGCTAAGAAGCATAACCTACTAACGCTATCTGACTTCATTATGTGGAGGTATAATAGTAAGGTATTAATGATCTTAGCCGCGATAATCTCAGTAGTTTTTCAAATACCTTACGTGCAGTTACAGATTCAGGCAGTATCGATAATAATTGATACAACATCCTATGGCTCATTACCATCACTACATCTGTCAGTAATCGTTTTTGGTTTAGTGATTCTCTACGTGTTCTTAGGCGGCATGATGTCTATAGCGTTGACTAACGTGTTCCTAGGTGCTTTAATGCTTGTTACAATGTTTGGTGGTAGTTGGGCTATAATCCTTAAGTATTTCGGCGGGTTGCCGGGTCTTTACGAAGCGGTTTCCTCGGTCTCGCCAGCTCACCTAACTCTCCCGGGACCCGGCGGCTTAAGACCTGAGACTTGGTTCATATCTTCAGTCATAGGTACTGGGATAGGTTTTTGGTGCTGGTCTCAGAGAGTCCAGACGCTCTTCACAGCTAAGGACGTTAAGGTTATTAAGAAGGGCATGGTCCTCAACTCTTGGTATCTGGTTCTAGGATCACTCTGGGTTACTCACATGGGCTTAGTAGCTCTCGCTCTAGGGACGCAACTAAGAGGTAGTGACTACGCCTTCATCACACTCATTAGCGAGGCTTTCGGACCCGTAATGTTGGGGTTCGTAGCCGCTGGCGGGGCAGCAGCATCCCTCTCCACGGCCGCAGGCCTCCTACTAGATCAGGCGAGCACGATATCCAGAAACCTAGTACAGCAGGTCTTCAGGAACAGGTTAAGTGATAAGGGATTAGTAACCCTGACTAGAGTAGCTGTGGTAGGATTAGGGATAATCTCAACGATCCTAGCCTACACATCCCCCGCACTCTTAGTCGACTTACTCCTAATGGGTTACGCTGGCGTGACTCAGTTGCTTCCAGGACTCTTCATAGGTATTTTCTGGAGATCTCTCCAGAAATACGAGGTTTTAAGCGGTTTACTAGTAGGGGAGTTAACGGTGCTCGTAATGAATGCTTACTGGGGTCTAGAACCGTTCAGCATACACCTCATAATGTGGGGTCTTGCGACAAACCTGGCAACCCTCATAATCACCTACGCGGTAAGGAAGACGCTAAGGATGTAGGGTCGCGTAAGGCTTATTAACCCATCACCAAAGTGATATTACGGAGGCGTTAATGAGATGCCTGTAATTAGGCGTAGTAGGAAGTTCCCTATAAGAGTAGCTGACATCATGAGTACACCGCCAATAACCGCTACGGAAGACACTCCCGTTGAGGAGATCGCTAAGATCATGAACGAGAACAACATAGGTAGTGTAATGATAGTGGATTCAGGAGGGTTTCTGACAGGCATAATAACTGAGAGAGACCTCATATACGCTATAGCTGACGGGAAGATAGGTAAGAATCTGCCGGCCTACATGATAATGACTGAAAACCCCGTAACCATAGAGCCTGGTTCTCCGGTAGATGAGGCTCTACAGAAGATGCGTGAGAATAACATAAGGCATTTACCAGTAATCAATTCAGAGAAGAAACCCGTGGGTATGGTGTCTCTGAGAGACGTTATTGATGCGGTACTAACGTTTATTAAGGTTTTCACATAGTTTTCTTTCTGGCTAAGTTAAAAACCAAAGCACTTATTGCTTAGGTGAGGTAACAGCACTTGATTGAAGATTTCAGCGATTTGCAGACTTACTTAAGTATGGTAGGTAGTAAGCTAAGGTATGTGGTCTATTATGTAAGGAATTGCTCATCTACTCAAGACCTGGCTATGAAGCTTTTCGAGCAAGGCTATGGTGAAGGCTTAGTAGTCGTCGCAGATGAGATGAGTTCTGGTAGGGGGAGGTTAGGGAGGAGCTGGTTAGCTACCTCAGGAGGTCTTTGGTTCACTCTAGTTCTCACACCCCCTAAACCAACTAATCTCCAGATACTCAGCTTAGGGATAGGTTCTTCAGTAGCTAAGACACTGAGAGAGCTCTACGAGGTTAAAGCGGTGGTTAAGTGGCCTAACGACGTCTTAGTAAACGGGAGGAAGATCGCCGGTATTTTAATTGAAGGAAAGAAAAACCTCAAAACAGCTCTCTTCGTAGGTGTTGGAATCAATGTTAATAACGAAATACCAGGTGAGCTGAGAGAGAAAGCGATAAGTATTAAGGAAGTTCTTAAGCGTCAAGTCCCTAGAACCCCTCTACTATCGAAGATCCTTCAAGAGATTGAGGGAACATACCTCAAGTTACTCGATGGGGAGACAGATAAGATCCTGGAAGAATGGCGTGGTCTTACGGAAACTCTAGGTAGGAAGGTTAAGGTAGTTACTGGGGAGGGGGTTATTGAGGGCGTAGCGGTTGACGTAGCATCAGACGGCTCATTAATAGTAGAAGACTTAGCAGGCGTTAAACGCTTTATCTACGCGGGCGACGTGATACACTTAACGTAATGACCTACACGTAACTAAGTGTTAAGTCAAGATGATGATCGTCTGCTAAGTGAAGCTATTTTCTTAAAAGTTAATGTGATTAATGTTATATTAACGCTAAATCATAGTGTCACCAGATAAAAATTGAAGAAATATTCACGCCGTTAGCGGATTCACGATCATGTTTACTCTTGATATATATGAAAAGCTTAAAAAGGTTTCTGGGAAAAATATTTGGGGTACCACTCACATGGCGTTCGATATGAGAGCTATTGCCTTAGTAATAGTGGCTCTAATAATAGGTCTAGCAGCAGGTTACGGTATAGCCGTGATGAGTGGCGGTGGCGCAGCTACCACCGTGACCGTAACTCCTGAAAAGAAGATATATAATATAGGCTTCACCCTACCACTCTCTGGAGAACTATCTTCGATCGGTAAGATATGGGAGAAGGTAGTTCAGCTAGCTATCGAAGACTTGAATAAGGAGGTTCAGGCTTACGGCTTCAACGTTGAGTTCCGTGCCGTGATTCTGGATGACGGTACTCTCGAAGAGAAAGCGTTGCAGAACGTGCAGAGTTTTGCTCAACAAGGTATTAAGGTTGTTATAGGACCTGCTGCCAGCGCTCAAGTTAAGGTTGTTAAGAGCTATGTTGATAGCAATAAGATAGTTCTTATATCACCGTCTTCCACCGCACCTACTCTAGCTATACCTAACGACTACGTTTTCAGGACTGTTGGTTCTGACGCTGGTCAGGCTAAGGCGTTGGCTGCCCTAGCGTATCAAGAGGGTGCTAGGAAGGTCGTAGTATTCCATAGAAACGACGAGTATGGTAAAGCGTTTGCGGACTTCTTCGAGAACTACTTCAAGGATATGGGTGGATCTGTGATTAAGTTGCCTTATCAGACAGGCTTATCAGACTATGCGTCGGAGGTAGCTACTTTAGCAAGCAAGGTTCAGAGTGAGGGAGCTGACGCTGTAGTGTTAATAGCTTTCGATACTGACGGAGCTAACATACTTTCACATGCTGCTGAGTCAGACATACTTTCTAGTGTGAGGTGGTTTGTTTCTGAGGGACCGCACGGCGCGGGAGAATTGCTCTCCCCTACCATCGGGCAGTTTGCATCTAAGGTAAAATTATTCGGGACTAGGCCTCTATTCATAGCTAATCCGCTCTACGAAGACTTCAAGAATAGGATGGTACAGAGATTCGGTGTTGAGCCAGGCGTGTTTAGTGAGAACCTGTATGACGCTGTGAAGCTTGCTGGCTGGGCGATACTTAGAGCAGGAACCTACGACGGGGAAGCTATAAGAGTCGCCTTGATAGAGGTAGCTAAGACTTACTACGGTCCTAGCGGGTGGACTATATTCGACTCCGCAGGCGATAAAGCACAGCAAGACTACGGTGTTTGGGCTATAATTCCCGGAGGACCTGAGGGTTATCAATTTAAAGACGTTGGTCTCTATGAGAGAGGCACGATAATATTCCTTGAGCAAGCATACCCATAATTTTTAAAACAAGTAATTATTTCTAAATATAAGTTTAACTCACATTAAATGAGTTAAGGAGGTATGGGGTGGGAGATTGATACCCGGCATGCAGCAAGCAGTGATGAACGCGTTTCAATACTCTTTATTCTACCTAATTTTTTCATTACCATTAACATTAAGTTATAGAACTACTAAGGTGATTAACTTCGCGCACGCGAACTTCATAACTTATGGTGCGTACGTAGCTATATTCCTGCATGGGATATTGGGATTAAATCTCATGTCATTAGCTGTGATCGTTGCTTTTGCGTTGACGGGTTCTATAGCTGTCATAAATAACGAACTTGTTTTCACACCTCTTCAGAAGAGAGGTTCCTCACCAGCTATAGTGATGATATCCTCAATGGGTTTATGGATAGCTTACAAGTACTTACTCTACATGATCACTGATATAGCGCATTACTATACAACTAAGAATTTCGTGTCCTACGGTAAGATCACGTATTCGGACGTGCCCAGAGGTATTGTAGGAGGCGTTGACTTTAGTCAAGCACTCGTAGCGAGTTTAGTGGCCGCATCAATCACCGTAGTGCTTCTCTACATACTCTTAGAGAAAACCAAGATTGGCAGAGCCATAAGAGCGGTCGCTGATAATCCGTCACTCGCTGAAATTTCGGGGATACCGAGATCGCTCATCGTAAATCTGACGTGGTTTATCTGCGGTGGTCTCGTGGGTGTGGGCGGAGTTATATGGACCTCCTTCTCTGGAGCCATAACGCCTGAAGCAGGTGATTCCATGATTCTCCAAGTATTCACGGTAGGTTTCATAGGTGGGTTAGTTTCCTTACTGAGAACCGGAATAGGGGCTGTACTCATAGCCACAATAGAGAATGTAGGTATAGCGATACTTAACTCATTCTTCGGAGTCCCCGTGAGTTTCAGACCCTTCCTCACGTTTGCAACCTTAATAACCACTCTGATAGCGTTCCCGCCGCTGGGTGCCGGAGGCGGGCTACCCTACAGGTTTTTGAGAAGGGGGAGTAGGAAATGATCGAATTCGACGTAGTAGGCTTCATGATTAGTTGGTTAACTTTGTTCGGGATATACGCGATACTCTCGCTCACACTTAACTTAGAATCGGGTACGGCCGGGATAACTAACTTCGGTAAGGTAGTCTTCTATGGTATTGGAGCATATATCGGCGCAACCTTAACAACCTATCTAGTCTTAGTATTGAATGGCATTAACGTCAGTGAGAAGCCGCCCTATAGTATAGACGGGATAATATTGCTTGGAGAGCTAGGTAATAAGAATCCCTTATTAAATATTGGCTTGCTAACGCTCTCGCTTGTGTTAGCCTTCATAATTGCAGGGATTCTCGGCTACTTACTAACGTATCCTATCCTCAGGGTAGGTCCGGCGTTTGTGGGATTCACCCTACTTAGTTCTGGAGAACTCCTGAGGATATTCCTACAGCATTATGAGCCTGTGGGCGCTAGTAAGGGCTTAATGGCTATCCCAACACCTTTTGGATGGATAGCTGAGAGTAGGGTGCGTGAGGCAGCCTACCTATGCTTAGTACTAGGTTTTCTCGCACTAACTTACGTAGTGACTTACAGGTTAGTTAACTCGCCTCTGGGAAGATCTCTTAGAGCTCTTAGAGATGATGAGATAGCGGCGCTTTGCTTGGGTAAGCACGTACCTAGAATTAAGGCAACAGTTCTCTTCATAGGTTCCGGATTCGCCGGGATGGCGGGGGTCCTCCTAGCTTATTACTTGACGTCGGTTAATCCTAATATGTTTGTGCCTGCAGTAACCTTCAACGTGTGGGCTATGATAATCTTGGGAGGCTTCGGTAATTTGAAAGGCTCTTTAGTTGGTGCCGCGATATTAACATTTGTAGATAGGATGTTAACTTTCATAACTCCCTTACTAGGTATTACTATTATATCGCCAGATTACTTGAGGTGGGTTATAGTAGGGCTTTTAATCGTGGTGGGGATCGGAAGAGG
>CAZWSU010000047.1:0-7921 GCA_964636755.1 uncultured Desulfurococcaceae archaeon | reverse complement strand
TACTTCTTCACGACCACCCCCAACACACAAGAAAACATCACACCTTATAAACTTTACTTAAAATATTTACTTAAAATATACAAAATATACACTTCCAAGAACTGAATGATGTGAAGACGTGAAGAATAAAATCAATGGTGCGCTTAAGTAATCTTCGCTCTATCTTATGTTGGGGGTAGATGTTGGTATTTCAGCGACGTGATAAAGAGTTTTTGAGGGTGCTTCTCGAGAATGAGGGTGTCTGGCACTGTTTTCATGAGTTTCCTGAGCATACTGCGACTGTGGAGGCCGCGGCTAAGCAGTTAGGCACTAGCCCGGAGAGGATAATTAAGACGTTGGTGGTGATTAGTGAGGGTGGTGAACCATTAATAGCGATTATTCCTGGTGATAAGAAACTTGACTTGAATAAGCTCTCTACCGTAGTTGGTAGTAGGGTGCGGATGGCTAAAGCTAGGGAAGTGGAGAAGATCACGGGATATTCTGTGGGTGCTTTACCGCCGGTCGGGCACGGGCTAATAACGTATATGGATAAGGACGTCCTGAAACATGAAAGGGTAGTGGGCGGGGGTGGTAGTACGCATACCTTGATAGAGTTGAGGACTGAGGATCTGGTTAAGCTTACTAAAGCGATAATTAATGATATTACCGAGTAAGTTATTAGGTCTTGGGGGTGATCGTGTGGGCGGGATTTTCGGCGTGGTATGTGTTTCTCAAGTGCCTGCCGGGGTGATTAAGGAGGGGTTGAGGAGGTTGACGTACAGGGGTTATGACGGGACTGGACTTGCTTACATAGGTAAGCAAGGCGAGATAATAATACGTAAATCTCCTAAATCACTCAACGAAGCGTCTAAAGACATTGACTTAGATAACGTCCCGTCGAACGTGGCGTTAGGTCATGTAAGATATGCCAGCAGGGGCAGACCTGTATACGAAAATACCCACCCATTAACTGACTGCGGGAATAAGATAGCCGTCGTGGGCGACGGAGTCATAGAGAACTTCGAGGAGTTTAGGGAGAGGTTAGAGAGGAAGGGCCATGTATTTACTTCCAGAACTGACACGGAAGTCTTCGCACACTTGGTGGAAGACTTTATAAGGGAGGGTAATAATTTTTTAGAGGCGGTTGCTAGAACAGCGAGAGAGTTGAGAGGTATTTACTCTGTAGCTTTGTTGATTGAGGGTAGTAATAAGATATACGTGGTTAATAACGAGCAGTCTATAGTGCTCGGTAAAGGGGGTGAGTGCTATTATGTCTCAAGCGATATGCCAAGTCTCTACGGTCTTTCCGAGGACGCCCTCGTGTTAGGGGATGATACCCTGGCTGAGGTAGGGGTTGAGGGTGTGAGAGTTTTCGACGTGAAGACATTGGGTGAGGTTAAGGAATTCATACAAAAGAGGATTAAGTACCCTCCTGGAACCTTCGAGAAGGCCGGGTACCCACACTACATGCTAAAAGAAATCTATGAAATCCCTGAGGCTCTGATAAAAACTACGTACACTCTGATGGATAAATACCTTAGGCTAGCCTCGATGATAATTTACGGGGCTAAGAACGTTTACGTGTTAGGCACCGGTACCAGCTTACATGCTGGCCTAGTGTCTGCTTACTACTTCAACGAGTTCTCAGACATACCTGTTAACGTAGTAAGCGCTGCTGAGTTCCCGTACTACGCGTTAGACAACGTATCCACGGGAACCGTCATCATAGCCATAAGCCAAAGCGGTGAGACAAGCGATGTTATCAAGAGTGTTAGGCTAGCTAAGCAGAGAGGAGCTGTTGTAGTGGGAATCACTAACGTGGTTGGCTCAAGACTCTCACTAGAGTCTAACGTGTACCTACCTATCGGTGCGGGTCCTGAGATGGCTGTGCCAGCAACGAAGACATTCACCTCAACTCTAGCTGCCTCAGCCATACTCGCCTTATACACAGGACTCCACACAGGCTCAACTAGGAAGAGCGACTTAGATAACTTGTACGATAAGCTGAGAAATTTCGCTAAAGACTTATCAAGTGAGTTGCCCGTAATCGATGATAATGTTTCCGTGATCGCGGACGGGTTAGTGAATTGGAAGAGTTTCTACGTATCTAGTAGCGGCATAAACTACCCCATAGCCCTTGAAGGAGCACTCAAACTCAAGGAGACAGCCTTGGTTCATGCTGAGGGACTACAACTCGGGGAGGTTAGGCATGGGCCCATGGTTCTGGTCAGGGAGGGCTATCCAATAATACTCATAAAACCTGTTGAGGAGGCAGCGCTAGACCTTTATAATAAGGTTGCTAAGGAGGCTCTATCTAGGGAAGCCAAGGTAATCACAATAACTTCTGACGGGAAAGGTGCTGGAGACTTAATAAGGGTGCCGCACACCGATAAAATAATATCGCCTATTGCGGCTGCAGTAGCTATTCAGTTATTGTCTTACAGGCTAGGGAACAAGCTCGGGAGACCTATAGATACCCCTCCAGGACTCGTCAAAGCCCTAACAACCTAAAATCAAGCTGTTACATACTTCAAGACTTAATCGATCCCTTAACGCTTCCTCAAATGAAAAATACTTAAAGATGCTTTGAGGATGCTGGAAGGTTAGATGAGTAGGTATGTCCATAGTAAGGATATGATTACCTGCGATGTCGTTATTAAGAAAGCTATTTTGAGCCAGTAGGACCATTCTAGACGTATCCTAGCTTTATCACACATGCCGAGAGCTACTATGTTGGCTGTAGAACCTATCGGCGTGTAATTACCGCCTAAAGTGCCTCCGTAGAGGAGCACCCAAAAGATTGACTTAGAATTTGTGAGGCCACTCACTATCTTAGCTACTGGAGTCATTGCTACTATGACAGATAGGTTATCGAGCATGGAGCTAAGTATCGTTGCTAAGAGTAAGAAGATTATATTTAGGAAGCCATAATTTACGGTGGAGCCGTTAGCAACTACCGAGAGGCTTAGGTAAGCGATCTTAGATGCCACGCCACTCCAAAGTAGCGAATAACCCAACATGAATAAAGCTATGAAGAATAATATGGAAGGCCACTCAACACCCCTAGTTATGAATATCTCTAGCTCTTCAGCCCTCACCTGAGTTAGCGATAAGACTATGAATATGTAGGGCGTGAAAGAAAGGAGTGAGTGTGGGTCTACATAAGAGCCACCTACCAATGATATCAGCTCGGAGAGAGGGCTGTTCAAAGTTATCACTATCAAGAAGCCTACGAGCAGGAAGATGCCGAATTTAATAACCCTACGTTCCTGCGAGGTTAGGTCAGCATATAACTTGGTCCTCATTGCTTCCACGTCCTCTCTAAGTAATTTTAAGGAAAGACGCCTTAGGTAATTCCTGAGTAAGAGATACGTAAGCGAAATCATGACGAATAAGGTGATGAATGAGAGGGGGAGTGCTCTTCTGAGGAATTCACTAACAGTTAATTGCGCTTCATAAGACACATATATACCTATAGGGTTACCCACAGGTAATGCCATACTTCCGGTATTGGTGGCGAGAACAGCGAGTATTATTAAAGGCTTCACATCATACCTAGTTATTTTCCTTATGTCAAGAATCAACATCAACACGTAGACTATGCTAGTCACTTCATCAACTGCTAGAGCCAGAAACCAGGCAAAGAGAGACAAGAATATTACTAAGAGATACGGCGAGCCTGCACTCAAGCTCAGGATTTTAATCGCTATATGCTCAAACACTCTCAGCTTACGTAATATGTATGCGAAAGTCATGCTACCTACTAAGAAGAAGATCAGTCTCCACTCAACACCAGATATTAATTCCTGTGGTGGGACGACGCCAGCGAAAACTAGCAATGCTATTGAGAGGAATGCTGCGGAGTATCGTAACTTCGTAGAGATTACAGTGAGACCCACAACTAGAAGGAAGAGGCTGAGTGATAAGACTTGGTGGTAGATGTTTGAGTGGTTCAACATTTCCTCGCACATGGTTAAGGTGTAATTACCTCGGATACCGCACCAAAACTTAATTACTTCATCCCCTAACGTAGTGTGTGGTACTGTGAACAAGCTCATGAAAAAGTATGAGATGAGGAACGCCGTAATAGCTAGTAAAAACACCTTGGAAGCGAGTCTCATTTATGGGAGCGCCTCATCACGTGGTCTTTACTTAGCCGGCGGCCATCTCCTGTCAAAATAGATGTTTTTAGGTGTGGCTGAGAGAGGTATTCCGAAAACGTAGTCAGCCTTGATTAAGCCTAGTTCTTGTGCTGCTACCCCGGCGGTGAACATCACTCTATTATCTACGTTATGGAGTGACGCGGTTTTGACAGCGGATCCCACGGCTATGCCTAGATTTACTAAAGAGCATACTACGCTAACGTCAAGCCCCCAACTTCTAGGATTCTTAAGTCCTAAGTCTATGATCTTACCGCCTATCAAAACTACCGCAACACTATTTCGGACGTTCTGCGCATCTCTAAGGAAGAAGTCCCCGAATTCTTTTGAAAGCTCCTCCATCTTACTAGCCAGGAGCTCTAGCTCCTCCTTAGTATTAAGGATCTTGACCTCAATATTGTCTATACCCCTAGCCTTAGGGGCCGTCCTAGCGGAAAGTGCCATCATCTTAGCGACTTCAAGGACCCCCTCCCTCAAAGACTCCTCAAACTCAAACATCACAAGACACCGATATTTAAGAAAGACTTAAAAAATTTAAAAGCTTGATCAACCAACATTTACACAACCATTATATTAGATGAGCTTATGATGCCTTGGTTCAACCTATTGAGTCGTTAATAAGCTCCTAATAATCCTTACTTGTTGGAAGTAGTGATTCGGCACTATGATTGAGGGCAGGTTATACAAGTTACTCGGTGACGGGGAGTCAGTCACGTGTTTAGTGTGTGAGAGGAGATGTTCTCTGAAGAAAAACATGAAAGGTCTTTGCGGGAATTACATCAACTTAAACGGTAAGCTTTATTCAATAGGGTATGGGAAATTGAGTGCTGTTGAGAGCAGGCCGATAGAGATAAAGCCTCTCTTTCATTACTGGCCCAACAGCACAGCTTTAACATTCTCTGGTTTCGGCTGCAATTTTTACTGTCCTTGGTGTCAGAATCACTTCCTGAGTTTCAGACACCCCGCTGATGAGCCCTTTATAGAGCCCGCGTACTTGGTTAGATTAGCTAAGTCTTTAGGCGATGAAGGTCTTTCAGCGAGTTTCAACGAACCGACGATTAACTACGAGTACTTGATAGATGTAGCTACGTTAGCTAAGCGTGAGGGTCTTTACCTGACGATAGTGACTAACGGATATCAAAGCATAGAAGCACTGAACGAGCTTGTGAGGGCCGGGTTTGAGGGGTGGTGTATAGACATTAAAGGGTGTCCTAGCATGAGTAGAGCGTTACCTAACATAGATCATAATAAAGTCTTCAGGAACGCGAAATTAGTTATCGACTCTGGAGGACATGTAGAGATGGTTTACCTAGTAGTCACTAAAACTAATGATAGCGATGAATGCGTGGATTGGATCCTAAACAAACACGTGAATGAGTTAGGACCTGAAGTCCCCCTACACATAAACAGGTATTACCCAGCACATAAGTGGGGGGAGGAGAGCACTCACCTGAGGAAACTACTAGAGATACGTGATAAAGCTAAGGAGAAGGGGATAGAATACGTCTACGTAGGTAACGTAGGGATCCCGGAACTTGAGTCAACTAAGTGCCCTAGGTGTGGTAAGACTCTCATAACACGCTACAACTATAGAGTGATTGAGTTCAACTTATTGAGAGAAGGGGATAGCTATAAATGCCCTAAATGCAATAACAAAATACCCATCAGGGGCGTCTACGTAAAAGATAAGTAGAGGTAGTGAATTAGGTGATGGACATTGAGGGTGGTGGTTTTAGATAAGGGATTTTCTTTTGGACCTTCCCCGGATAGTAGTGAGTTGAGCGAGTTGAGTAGGGAATACACTCACGTGGTAGTCTTGACATTCCCTCACGAAATTAAGTATGATGTGAGTTTACTGAGGAACTCCGGTGTTGAGGTGTTGGAGGTCCCGGTTCCTGATTTTAGATCCCCGCCACTACTCGACTTAGCGTTTATAGTTGAGTGGGTGCTAGATAAGGTAAACTCTGGCGGCAGGGTGTACACCCACTGTGCTAGGGGGTACGGGAGGTCGGCAACTGTAGCTGCCGCATACCTTATCCGCAGGTACGGGAAGAGCTGGGTTGAGTCCGTGGATCGAGTAAGAAAGCTTAGGGAAGGGTCTTTAGAATCTATCGAGCAGCTCTCCGTGTTGAAGGCTTACGAGATTATGTTGAGGTACTTAAACCCTGCTGAGCTCTCAGGCTTATTTAAGTGTCTAGATAAGCAGACCAGGGATCACGTATCTAAGATACTGCAAATAGGTCTCAAAAACTCAGACGTCTTATCATCGCTTACCAAAACTCCTCAAGATCTCCTCATCAGAGAACTCCTCAACGGTCTTAATCAATACGTCAGCTTACTCAACAAGGGATGTACCCTCATAAATTCCTCGGCAAGAAATGAAGTATATCAGCCTGTAAGTGATGACTTAGCTGACGTACTTAAGACGTGTACCGAGCTGATTATAGCTACCGACGAACTAAGAAATCAGTGTGTTGAAGACTTAGAGATAAAGGTTAAGGAAAATAATTTAGTGGAGTCTATTATTTACTGTAGTGCTGATTTAATGTCTTCGTGTAGCGTGATTAAGAAGCGCGTGGAAGAAGTGTTAGCTAAGATGTGTAAGATACTTAACTGCAGTGTTAGGACTGTGGCGTTGGGGTTCCTGAATATCAGAGCGAGGTTTCTCGGGTTACGTCAAGCTTTTCATCAGTCCTTCAGCTCCGTTGAGGAATGAGTATGCTTTAAAGCCTTTCTCACGTAGTTTTAAGGCTTCTACGTAGCTTCTGTTCCCTCTATCACAGTAGAGAATCAGTGTTTTATTCCTTAGATCTTCTAAGTTAACGCTCTCGTAATGCAGAGCTCCCGGATAGTGCCACTCAAGGTACGAGTCTAAATCACGCAAATCCACGACTACCGCATCCTCAGGTATGTAATCAATGACCACGCTCTTATCAGGTATCACGTCCTCAAGACTGGAGGTCCGGACTTCAAGGATCTTGAGAGTACTTAGGGTCTTGGTTATCAGGTCTTCAGGAAGCTTCGCGAATTCGTCACGTAGTTCCTCTACAGTTACTTTAGTTCTGACTCGGGAGGGCGCTATCGAGCAGGGCTCGCCCACCATAGACGATATCTCGTAGGTGCCTACCTTCCTAGCAATATTGGCTATTTCCTCTTTATCGAAACCTACTAGAGGTCTTAAGATAGGGAGTTGCAGGCCGGACACTATTTGCGCGGCACTCAAGTTAACTAACGTCTGACTTGATGTTTGACCAATAGACTCGCCAGTCACTACAGCGTCGTAACTCCCCGCAGCTATCTTAGAAGCTAAGTAATACATCAACGTCTTCAGAACTACCTGCCTAAACTCCCACTTAACATTCGCTTTAATGTGTTCCAGGGCGTGAGTTAAGTCGACTAAGTAGAACCTTGGATTATGCCCGTAAAACCAGTTTTTAGTGAGGGTTCTAGCTACTGTGAAGGCTAGGCGGGTCGCGCTAGGAGAACCCATGAAGAAATGTAGGAAATCAATCATGACCCCTCTCTTAGCTGTGAGCCAAGCAGCTACGGGCGAGTCTATACCGCCTGAAAAGAGGGAGAGTGCGCGGCCTTCAGTACCTATGGGTAGTCCACCCACACCCTCAGCTAATCTCTTGTAAAGATATGTTACGGAATCTCTAATCTCTAAAATAATCTCGACGTCGGGATTTTCAAGATCTACACCAGCGGAGTACGGTTTTAAGAAAGTACCTAATTCTCTAGCTACATCAAGAGAGGTGAAATCGTGAGTACCGAATCTCTTA
>CAZWSU010000046.1:0-6932 GCA_964636755.1 uncultured Desulfurococcaceae archaeon | reverse complement strand
GGTGGGGAGACCCCCGACGGTGGGCGGGGGGGGTGGGGGCGGGGGCGCTCGCGACGCGACAGGTTATCTAGGAGTTGATGACGTGGGGAGGGTTAGGGAGTTAGTCCTTAAGTTAATTAGCGGGTCTTGAGGTAGGGTGGTCTCAAGCCTTATTAGGTTAGAGGTTGTTGAGGCTTCCAGAGACTACAGGTACTTACTGGATAGGGGTTATAAGCAGAAGGTAGTGCTTGACTTAATTACTTCTAGGTATGGGTTAAGCAATATTGAGAGAACTCTACTTCTCAGGTGTGTTCATAGTTCTCGTGATGTGGAGCTGATAAGAGGTAAGATGGTTGGTTGTGTGGAGGGTTACCCGCTCATAATCGACGGTTATAACGTCATGTTAACCATTCACTCAGTCCTCGAAGGCATGAATGTCTTCTTATGTGATGACGGGTTTGTCAGGGATTTAAGGAAGTCTTACAGGAAGGGTGTGGAGTTGAGATCTCTTGAGGAGGTTGCGGAGCTCCTCGCGAGTGAGTTACCTTACTTAAGCCCTAGCAAGGTAACCATAGTCTTAGACAAGAACGTCAGCTACTCAGCAACCCACGCTAACGTGCTGAGGAACCTGCTGGGTAGTGCGGCGGAGATAATACTGGCTGACAAAGCAGACGTTAAGGTAATAGGTGAGGACGGCGTAATCGCGTCAAGTGATTACGTAGTGATCAGTAGAGTGAGGAAAGTATACGACCTAGCCGGGGAAATAATAAGGAAGCACTTCAAAGAAAAGATAGTAGACATAGCAAGCCTGCTAAACATCTAATCACGTAAAGCAAGAACTAAACATTTATAATAGTTAAGTAGAACACATTCTAGGGGCCCGTAGCTCAGCTAGGACAGAGCGCCGGCCTTCTAAGCCGGAGGTCCCGGGTTCAAATCCCGGCGGGCCCGCATCATTGATTATCGTTCAATGGCTATTAGGGTCTACTGTGTGTTGGAGCTATCTTACTTTCTTCATATTTGTAGGACTAGTGAAGCTGGTTGTCGTGCATTGGTGGTTTATGAATTGAAAAATGATTTGTGAATGCTGTTTTTAGCATTGTGTTTGCTACGCAACTTAGTCTTGTGAATCTCTTATGGCATTAATAGTATACTGGGCTGGGGAGTATAGAGATCATAGGTAGCTCTGAAATGGCTAGAGTTGTCCGTGCTAAATACGAGAATGGAGTTCTAAAACCATATAAAGAACATAGATCTTAGGGAAGGCGAGTGCGTTAGGCTTGTAGTGCTTAGAGGTGCACGTGGTCTTAGCAATGCAATTAAAAGGATCTCTAGAGAGTATCAGGAGGTAAACTAGGGAATTCCATATTGGAGATGCTTGTTTTCCTATCGAGTTGTTTTCTCCGTGATGGCAGAGGGAGGGCTAATTGGTGAAGAGCACACTCTTTGCTGAGGACTCCGACTATACTAACCCATATTTCATGGTTTTTCAGGTCGCCTTTAGGGAGTTTCAGGAATCGTTGATTAGCCCAGAATAGATCTTAGTAATTGGTGCCAACCCGTTTCCTCGGCGAATTCCGGCACGCTTTCGTAGTATGGCTCGGGTTGATAGAATTGCTGTTTATTCCTCGGGAAGTATATTGTTAGCCCGTACACTCCGCTGGCGTGAGGTCCCCGCGTGCTATTGCGTGCTATAACTAGACTGTCCCACTCGCTCAGAATATGGGCTATGTGTGTTTCGAGGTCTTTTCTAGACTTTAGTAGCTCTACTAGGAAGTCTTTCAAGTCAATGTAGGGGCCTTGACGCCACAAGCCAAACCAGAATCTCTCGGCTTTCTCCGAGGCGGCTTTGACCGGTATTCTGTATTCGTCTATGTTTTCCAGCAGGGCTCTTGTTAAGCTCCTTAAGTGTAAAACTATCTCGCCTGCTTTATCTAGTTTGACAGCGGTGAGAGTAGCATAGGGCGAGAATCCCTGCGAGCCACGAGTGTAAGACCCAATATACTCCTCTACAATTATTTCCGCGAAATCCTCGGGTGCTATACCGGGGTTCTCCACGAGCTTCCCGAGGATTTTATCGTAAGGCCAGCCATACCCTGGAACATACTCCTCCGAAGCAACTAAAATGTCTACTTTATTTGTTAAGCTAAGGGTATACGCTACCTCTATGCTGGACATTAAACACGCGTCGAATCCAAGAATATCTATTTTCACATTGACACTGCTTAGAGCTTGTTTAATCTCCTCCATTGTCAGATAGTCGTGGTCGGTATCGTCCCAGCCAAATCCATTCCAGTTGTCGCCGTGATTCCATAAAACGAGCACGTAGTGCTCGGCTGGATACCTCGTCACGGCCTCGTTTATAAACCATGCCAGCGTCTCCGGCCTGCCCATATTTAACTCGAAATCGCTACTCCAATTACCCCATACAGCAACTCTACTATCTTTCTCAATGTAATACATTACTGTTCCATTTACACGTAGCAAATCAACTAAAGCAACTGTATTGATGTTCTCTGTTGAGCCAACGCGCTCCATTTCCTGAAGATCTAGCTCGACATAGGGATCTAAGTTATTGTCAGCAACGATATAAACCATGAACGTCCACTTCCCCGCAGAACCAACAGATCCGCTATTTGCTAGAACTGATGGCGAAAAGATAAATACACTAGTTAATACCAATGTCATGATCAACACAACCGTTAATTTGGGGAATTTACATACCAAGGCTATGCACCATGTATAATTTATGCGAGGTAACTATTTATACTCGTTGTTCTAGCTTTGTATACTCTTAAATCAAAACTCACTCTAAACTCAGAGAACCCAATAAAGCCAGACTGACCTCCTCCCCGCCCTAAAGAACGAGGCTTTCAGTTGTAAGCGCTGAGAAGATGACTCAATCGCTCAAAAGGGAATCCTCGGTCTCTAGAATGGGGAGGAGGCCGGGCTCTAATTCCGGGGGTTCAACAACAGGGGGCATGTTTTCCGCGGGGAATGTTTTAGGTGTTTAATCTTTAAAACTATTAGTCAATATCATTTTCTCAGTAGCGATGATCTCTGACATCCCAATGCCCAGTGACCCCACTCTCGAGGTAGCTGTGCTGCCAGTGAAGGAGTGGGCGAGGTGGAAGTCCCTAGATGCGACGAATAAATATAAGCTGATGAGAATGAGCATCTAGGGACAAACGGAAGTCGAGAAACTCCGGTTACATAATAACGTACAAGCAGGCTCTCCTCAACCGGCAACATACCTACAAGCTAATTTCTGAGAGTGGAACGATTAATTACGAATCCGTGGTTTACCTGCTATACATCCATGATATGTACTCGTTTGTTGAACTGAATGTTATGTCGACGTAGCTAGAGAATACTCTGGCGACGTGGACGTCGCCCCCCATCACAGATTCCCAGTAGTTTAGCCAGTTATTGATTTCCGTGATTATGTCTTTAGAGACTAGATTCCCTCTTGAGCCTCTCGTGTAGTAATGGCCTGCCGGATCTAAGATCGTTAGTTCCCCTCCTTCAACGGGTAGTTGGACCGCGACATGTCCTGATGTGGAGCTCTCAATGAGGATTACCTCAACGTAGTATCTCATGTTAGCGTAGCTATATATCATTGATGCTAGGAGTATTGCCATGTCTTCACAATCACCTTTTCTGAGTTTTAATGTCTCGTTCGGGAATTGCCACATCTCGTTTATGAAAGATAAGGTTTCGGAAGGGTTGTAAGGGAGTATCGGGTATAGGCTGTCGTGTCTGTACTCTATGTTATTAACGACCCAATCATACATAGCCTTAACGTCTCTCCAGAACTCGTTCCAGTCGGATGTGTTACTCCACCCTCCCGTAATAGCGTACACGACTTCACGTACTGACGGGTCTTCAGGAGTTATGAAAACCTTGACGTTAGTTTCATCCCATCTCATGTTCACCTCATTCCTTAAGTTCTGGTATGCGTCTTCGTAGGCTCGAAGCCTCGTGTTTAGGAGGTCTCTCTCGTTCTGCAAGCTCGATATTTTTGAGTTGAGTAAATCTATCTGTGAGTCCAGTATCGTTAGCTGGGACTCATAGTATGTTATGTTTGCTTGGAGTTGCGCTACCTTAGAGTTCAAAGAGTTTATAACATTATCTCTAGCTACTATTTCTGATTTCAGCGCTGAATTCTCGTTCTGCAAGCTATTCACTTGCGCGATTAAAGACAACACCTGATTACTGAGTATGTACACGTATCCGGCGAGGAGACTTACGATGACTGCGAGCACTGCTATAAGAAATAAAGACTCTCCCGCTCACGGCCTTCACGAAACTAACACCCATTAAACAATACGTGTTAACTCCTTAATTTAATACTACGTGAAGACGGCCGCGTTCCTGCCTGGCCCTGCCTCCCGCCTACATGCTTTTCGGTACTCCCCTCGGCGAAGAGGTGGGTTGCCTCACCCCTCGGCTAAGCCTCATCAGCTCATCGGCACCGATAAACTTATAACAGGCACATATTTACTCACAGAGCTACAACAATTTCCAAAGCAACTCAAATACTCAAACAAGTGAATAGTCTACGTTGTTTTAACTATTAGTCTGCTAGCTGCTTCTTTATATACTCGGTCTAGGAATTCGTAGTTTCTTATTATTCCTAGTTTTTCGAGTTTGTTTATGTGTCTGCTGAGGGTGGATTTGGGTAGTGCTAAGCCGTGTTTTTCGAGTATGTAGTCTCTGACCTGGCTCCAAGACTTCGCGTTATTTGCGAGTGCTTTCAGCACTAGTTTCTCCCTCAAGCCTAGTTTGCTTAGTTCGTCTAGCGCTATTGCTACGGCCGCGTTTTTAATGGTGTTTAAGTCTTTCTCGCCGTCAACGTATCTACGACCGAAGTAAGCTAGCCAGCCCGGTATTCCGTCGAGGAAGTCCACGGCTTCTTCTATGACGTTAGTAGGTGGCTCCACGCCCTCTTCTCTGAATCCTTTCTCGAGGAACTCTCTCGAAGATTCTGGTGTAAACCTCTCGACCACTACCTCGTATACTCCGCGGCCGTATAGTGGGGAGGACGGGTTCTCGTACCCCATGAAATCCCGTAGCATACCGACCTCGGAGCCGGCGACTATGAAAGTGATGTTCTCCAGGTTGTCGTAGGAGAAAGCTACCGCGTTCTTCAACTCGTAGGATAGGGGTGGCCGCGTGGATTGCACCTCGTCTAACACTATCACGAACCTCTCCTTCCTCTTATTAATCTCCGTTAAAAGACCTACCAAGCTAATCGAGTCCCGCCCCCTCCACCTGACCTGGACGGATAAGCCAGATATTTCCACCCCCCTCACACCCTCTAAAAACCTTCTAAGCCTAGTCAACGAGGATTCAAACGCTTCCGTGAGCTTAACCTCGAGATCACCCCTCCTGTAAACACCCCTCATATCCACGTACAAGCCGTCGACCTCATTCAAGAAAACCCTCAGCAAGCTAGTCTTGCCGATACGCCTCACACCAAGCACCGCTATCATAGGATAGCCACGCTCAACACCCCGGTGTAGGAGTTCTAGCTCCCGCTCCCTATCAAACAAATCTTCACGCCTAGTCTTCGGCCTCAGATCGAATAACCCCATAGTTCCACCCCGGAACATAGTTCCGCACCGGAACTAATAAATCTCACACGCAACGAAGAGCACGAAGAATACGTCAGTAAAGGGGTAAATAGAGATAACGTGAGGAGGTACGCTAAAAAAGAATAAGCTACTCTTATTAAAGATATGGAGGATAGTGAGATTCATGCAGCACTTCTGGAGTTAAAACTGGTTTGGTGTGTTGTTTTATGCTGGGAAGCTTACGTTTATTGTTATGTTTGTTGTTAATATCGTTATTCTAACGGTGGCTGTTTTTCCGCTCAGGTACTCTACGTAGTCGCTCCGAATCAGCACGGGCTCCGCTAATTCTTTTGTTTGTTTTGGTAGTATTACCTCATATCCCTGCCCTCCCCACCAACCTATCAGTACGTCTGGGTTGCTTACTAGGTATATGTCGCCGGCCCCCACGAATAAGGGTACATCACCTGTGTTCTTAATGGTTAGCTTAAGTGTTTCGTTCCATTGATCCCATGTTGTGGGGGTTATGTTTACCTCAAAATTCATCTTAAGGTTGAAGGTTTTCTCGAATAGTGTTGTGTAGATTCCTGGTGAGTGATATAACCACAGGATTACTTCGTACGTCCCCTCAGGCCATATCTCCCCTTCCCATGTCCAGTAAAGTACGCACGCGTCAAGGACTTTAGACCCGGAGAGGTAGGAGAACTGTGTGAAGACATTCACATAATCCCCGACTTCGAAGAGCAGGATTTCGTTCCCCGCAGGATGCGTTACGTTTATGCGACCAAACCAATGACCAGTAACGCCGTTGATCGTCGTAATATTACGTAAATCAACCTCACCGTAAATCCTAACCCTCCAGCAAACCTCGCTATCCTCAACTATCACGAAACCTTCTGATGTAATATTACTTACCCTAGGCTGACCAGGACTAACGGATGTCGTAGTAGGTGTTGACGTGGTCCCGGGACTCAAAGTAGTCGTCGGGGTGAGAATGAAGTAAGCAACGAACGCACCCACAACGCCCAGAACAATTAGTAAGACAGCCAACAAGAAGATGATTCTCAAGACCCACACACCATACAACAACACCTACAATTAACAAATAGATTCAAAAACTTATAAACACACCTAAAACACTCTCTTGTTTATAGAGATGTAGGGAGAAGGTAGCTAAGAAGCTACAACACCTGGAGACTACTTACGGTACTTGGAGGAAACTGCTAAAGCAGGTCTTAAGAAGGGCGATATTCTCGTGAAGCCTGTCAGCGGGGGTGAGGTCAGGGTAAGTATAAGTCCGTTAGTGTTTATCGTTCCTACTGAGAGCGTAGAGAAAGAAGTAGCTAAGGGGGTAGAGGAGGTTATATCCGTAGGTGATGT
>CAZWSU010000045.1:0-3088 GCA_964636755.1 uncultured Desulfurococcaceae archaeon | reverse complement strand
AGGGAATTATTCTTCTGTTACGGGCGTAGATGGCTTGCCATGATGAGGAATGTTAGAAATTACTTCTCTACGATGCCCGTCAACATGATTTACGCTCTCAACGAGTCTCTCAAGAGGATTTTATCGGAAGGTTTAGAAAACAGGTATTTGAGGCATAAGGTAGTCGCGGAGGCTATTAGAGGAGGGCTAGAAGCTCTAGGTTTGAACATAGTTGCTGACAAAGAGTTCAGGTCTGACACTGTGACGGCGGTCTGGCTACCGGAGAACGTGAAGTTCCAGGACTTAAGTAACGAGATGATGCGACGTAACATAGTAATAGCTGGAGGCTTAGGTGAGCTAGCAGGCAAGATATTCCGGATAGGTCATATGGGAGTAGCAAACCCCAATGACGCCGTATCAACGATAGCCGCCCTAGAAAGAAGCTTAAGCAAGTTAGGCTATCCCGTCAAGCTAGGTAGCGGGGTTGAAGCCTCGCAACAGATCTTCAACAAGTACAACCTCTAAAATTAGGACAGTGGGAGAACCCGCCCGAAAAATCAAGTAACGTTTTAAAACCCTCTTAGTAAAACATTATTAGATGCCGGGGTAGCTCAGCCGGGTAGAGCGCCGGGCTGTTAACCCGGTGGTCGGAGGTTCAAATCCTCCCCCCGGCGTCAACCACTTCCCCAAACCACTCTAGCTCAGTGGTATTTGATGAATGAAACGACCCGTAACTTTTAAAAGCTTGTTCGCGCCTTAGAATTCTTCTGGTGTGTAGCTTGAATGAGTCTAAGGAGAGATTAAAGAAGATGTTGGAAGTAATGGTTGGTAGGGTAGTAACCCCGGGCGATGTTGTCGCGTTATCCGGACTCCCCAGATACGAGGTTTTAGCAGCTTTCCACGTACTTGAAGCCCTGAACCTTGTCGAGGTAATTAACGAGAAAGGAAACTATAAGGTATACAAGATAACTAACCTAGGACTTAAACTCCTTAAAGCCTTAGAGGAAGTTAATAGGGCAACCATAGAGATAACGGTCTCCCAAGCACAGGAAACGCAGGAAGTCACTACTTGATTAACCAGCAATGAGTTGTTTCCACACATGGAGACAAGACCCTCAATGGAATCAGTCCCTTAAGGACAAGGCAGCTCAAGCAATGTTTTTAATGAGGTGTAGACGTAGTTAGCTAGTGGGGAGATAACTCACGGTTAATTGCAAGACCTCATCTAAGGAAGTATCCCAACACGTTTTTTCTTACGTGTTTATTTTACGATGTAGTGACACTTTAGTGAAGACCGGTTCTTTCGAAGCCTCCCTGGGCAGTGGTTACTACGTTTACTTAGGCTCTGCTAATATTAAGCAACCCTACTTGAGGGTCTTAAGGCATTTCATGAAGAGCGGTAAGAAGCTTAAGTGGCACATAGATTACCTGACCGTAGCCTGTGAGCCTGTCAGTGCTTTACTATGTAGTGGGGTCAGCGAGAACACACTCTACGAGATCCTGAAGAGGCTAGATTATTTAGTGCCGAGCGTTAAGGGCTTTGGTTGCAGTGATTACGGGAAGGTACACGAGACCCACTTATTCAAGTTCGGGACTGGGGTGGGGTCGCCGTATGAGATCTTGAGTTACTTTACTTCAGTACTTAAGAAACACTGTAGTGAAGTTGAGTTAATCTTAGGTTGACGAATTACGTGAAAAAGTTCGGGGATTTCCTGAAGAGGTAGATTACTCTTCACTAAACTTGATTAACTCTGCTTCGTGAAGCTGCCCTAAGATTAGCGTTAGGACTTCCTTTAATTCACTCTCACTTATTTCTTGAGAAGATTCTTTTAAGTCTTGCATGACGTGTGAGACTAGCTCCTCCACGTTCCTGCTTCCATCACATAACTGCCAAACATAGAACGCGCTTAAAGAGAGAGAATATATTTTCTCTTCGCTGATGCCTACTAGGTAATTGTCTCCCTCAATACCTAACTCAACACCTTGCTTTACAGGAACCTTACTCTTGATATCTTCGTATGTGAGCGGGTTACTCAACTTACTCCTCCTCACCAAAATCTGCAGACCTTTCTCTCCTGAAAGGCCTCCTAGTTTTCTGGAATCTCCTCCTCTGAGCCGGTCTGCGCTCAGGCCTATAACTCTCTGGTGCTTGAGGGTATTTCTCCGGTATCTGCTCTGGTTCAGGTAAAGCTTCCCCAGAACCTACCTTTATATTTTCCTCCCCGCCTACGTTGAGCTGAACCACACCCTTAAACACTGTTGTCCACGCGTTCTTAATCTCTATAGAATCTCCCTCCTTGAGCTTATTTGAGAGAGCTCTTCCCCACATAGTCAGCTTAACTTTCCCGGTCTCATCTCCTACTACGGCTTCCGTGATCGTTCTTAAACCAGACCTAGTGTTTATTGTTTTCGAGGGTTCTACGCTGATCACGCGCGCCACGAGATTAACTCCGTTCATTTCCGGTTTTAAATCACCTACTTTTACTTTCGTTTCTCCCATTTTCTTCCTCTCCGACTTACGTTACGTATAAAGCTAGTTATCAGAACTTATAAACTAGAATGTTTTAATCATGTAATGAAAAACCAGCATTAAGACGCCTACACGCGTTTAATGAAAAACAGTGTTTAAGCTTTCTCAACGAATATAGCTCCCACAGGGCATGCCGTCTTAGCTTGTTCTACGCAGTCACTTAAGTCGTCCGGCACAACCCCCTCAGTAACGTCACTACCTCTATACTCTTTAACTATCTGTGATTTCCCGTCAGGCCCTGCCTCAAATACTTGAGGACATAACGCGTAGCACACGCCGTCAGCTATGCAGAGGTTCCAATCTACCTTTACTTTCAAAGGCATATTAATTCACCACAATAAACTAATCTATCAAACCAAAATAAATATTAACTTCAAGCAGCCTGCAAACCCTACCGAACGTAGCTTCCTAAAAATTTAAAAGCGGGAGAATAAGAATTAATGGGTGGGGGCCCGTAGCTCAGCCAGGTAGAGCGCCCGGCATAGGTCGTTGAGACCTACGGGATTCATAACCGGGCGGTCCGGGGTTCGAATCCCCGCGGGCCCACCAGCTCGCTATTCCCTGGCATCAAGCCTCCGA
>CAZWSU010000044.1:0-13484 GCA_964636755.1 uncultured Desulfurococcaceae archaeon | reverse complement strand
CCTCAAACTTCTCAATTCTGATTAGAACCTCCTCACCCTCCTCAAGCTCTATAGGCTCCAAAGGCTTTAACACGCCTTTCTCGTACTTAGCTCTAATAGCTCTAAACATTATCAAGCACCCCGTTCACTCTATTAGCTTTCTTAACTCTTAAATATACGTTTACTCTACTAACACACGACACCTACGAAACTAAACCTTATCTTTAATAATCGTGATACGCTGTGGCATATAGTGTTTACTAATAGCTTTCTCGACAATGTTTACTGAACATCATCTCTGCCTACTTGGCATATCGACTACATGTATACCAGGTAATCCCTGGTATATCTCTGGAGTTCCCGTGGTCCGGGGTTCAAATCCCCGCGGCTCCACTAAGTGCTTCTCCGTGTTCACGTCACCTCTTGTGTGCTAGTCCTACGAGGTCTCTGATCCTCTCATACCCTAGTTCAGAGACCCACTCTCTCAGACCCTCAATTATTGAGTTAACTACCTCCTTAGGTTTTGCAGCGAGTACTGAGCCTACCTGAAGTGCTCCAGCTCCAGCGAGTATTAGTTCCGCTGCCGACACCCAATCCGTCACCCCGCCAACCCCGATTATCTCCGGCTTGTACTCCCTGTAGACGTCGTAGACTACCCTAACAGCTATCGGGTGTATTGGAGGGCCTGACATGCCCCCGAACACGTTGCTGAGTATAGGCTTCGCTGAGTACACGTCTATGACCATCGCTTTAACAGTGTTGATCAGCGTTAAGGCCTTAGCCCCTCCCTCAAGCGCCTTACCCGACGACTTAAGGTAGTTATCGCTGAACCCTAACTTAGCTATCACCGGAACATCACTTAGTGAGGAAACCGCTTTAACGACCTCGTAAACGTTTGTCGGGTCGCTCCCTATGTCTAGTCCGTAACCCCTTGTGTGAGGACACCCTAGGTTCAACTCAATCATATCCGCGCCAGCGTCCACGGCTGCCGCGGAAACCTTGACGAACTCATCTAAGCTTGAACCACCAACACTAACTATCGTCACCAACCCTAACTCCTTACTCTTCCTCACGACCTGAGGTAATGACCCCATACCCGGGTTAGCCAAGCCTACGGCATTTATGTAACCGCCGTTCCTTAACTTAAGTATTATCGGGGGGCCGTACCCCTCCCTCGGCTTCTCGGTGAAGGTCTTAGTCACTACTGCCGCCAAACCATAGCTAGCTAGTTTAACAATGTGTTCGGGGGTGGCTCCGAGAACCCCGCTAGCGTTCATTAAGACGTGCTTGAGCCTAACCCCAGCTAAGACAGTGCTTAGATCTACCTCACGTCCTGAGATAATGCATCACCTCCTCACACTTAAACGCGGGTCCGTCAACACACAACAACTTATCCGTGTTGGGTAGGACGCAGGAACCGCAGAGCCCGACACCGCACTTAACCATAGTCTCTAAAACCACGTAGGTGTTAACACCTGAAGTAACCTCACATAAAGACTTAAGCATACCCTTCGGTCCTACACCGATGATTAAGTCGTACCCATACCTACCCACCAACTCCCTAGCAAGCTCTGAAGCCAGCCCACAGTAACCGATGCTGCAGTCCTCAGTAGCTACGTGAATATACTCAACACCGCTCATGATAGAACCTAAGTTGAAGAGCTCACCCCTCTTCTTAACCCCCCAAACAACCTCGAACCTACACCCCCTAGAAGCTAAGTACTTGGTTATGTAAGGTGTTGGCGCAACACCCGAACCCCCTACCACGAGCAGAGCTGAGGAGCCCTCAACAACCCTGAGAGGCTTGCCTAAAGGTCCTTTAAGACCTACATAGGAGCCCGGACCCAGCCTAGATAAAGCGCTGGTACCAGCGCCCTTAACCTCGTAAATGAAAGATAGCATATCTCCGTCATAGTCGGCCACACTCAACGGTATTTCATCAACCCCCGGCACCCAGACCATGAAGAACTGCGGCGGTTCAGGAACCCTTAAATCACCTAAGGGCTTAACCCTAATCATACGGAACCTGCCGCTCAAGACGTTATTCGAGTAAACCTTAGCAGGCAAAACTAAGTGTTCGTGAGAGTCTCCACCACCTAATCGCGGGAACCCGGACTTACCCACGTGACCCGCCAATATATTGACCCAAGAGTTTTTAAGCTTAGCACGCAATGGCTCGAAACCTATATTTAGGTTTAGGGATTCATATTAGGAAGTCTAGGTGGTTCGATGACGTCCCTCGCAATCAGCGCTTTCCTGGTCGTCTTGACAGCGCTAGCCCCCGTATCGGAGGTTAGGGGCGCTATACCGCTAGCCTATTTCATCGCTCAAGACAGCAATATTAAGTGGTTACTCGTAGCCCTAGCTATCGCGTGTAATTCCCTAATCCCATTCATAGCTCTGGAGTCACTACAGGTCATTGAAAGCGTGTTACTAGGGTCCACCAGCAAGGTTTTGAGCGGCGTTAAACAACTATATTCCCGCTTAGTTAGCCGGGCCAGGAGGGAGGGGGGTAAGTACTTGAGGAGGTGGGGGTACTTAGGTTTAGCGGTTTTCGTGGCGATACCGCTACCCGTGACCGGGGCTTGGACCGCTTCGTTAATAGCTCACGTATTCGGGTTGAGTAAGCTGAGGGCTTCACTAGCCATAGTTGTTGGGGTGGTGATAGCCTCCGTCATAGTAGTGTTGGCTATGGAGGGGGTCTTAACAATAATAAACTTGTTATAGACTCATAAAAGAGTTAAAACATTATAAGAATCTCATCATTAATTAACTACGTATGGCCTTGACTAGTGGAGTAGGAGATGCCTACACTGAGGTTAGTGATTGAGGGCATTGTTCAGGGAGTAGGCTTTAGACCCTTCCTCCACAGGCTAGGGCTGAGACTAGGTGTTAGGGGGTATTTAAGGAACGTCGGCGGCTCTGAGGTAGAGGTCGTTGTCGATGGGGATTACGAGACGCTCGCTCTATTCATTAAGAAGCTGATGAGCGAGAAACCCCCTGCAGCACGTGTTGAGGGCGTTGAGATAGAGGTTCTTGAGAAAGAGGGGGGTTTCAAAGACTTCACAATAATGAGTAGCGACGTAAGAGCCATAAAGAGGTCCATGATACCGCCTGACTTCGCTATATGCGATGACTGTCTGAGAGAAGTTCTAGACCCGCATGACAGGAGGTATAGGTACGCCTTCAACTCGTGTGCTTGGTGCGGACCTAGATTCACGATGATGTACAGAGTACCTTACGATAGGGAGAACACGTCTATGGGTAAGTACAGGTTATGTGATGAGTGCTCTGCAGAGTATAGAGACGTCGAGAACCTAAGGAGATACCACGCTCAAGGCATAAGCTGCCCGGCTGATGGCCCTAAACTCTGGCTAACCGATAGCACGGGCGCGTTAATCGAGACTAAAGACCCTATCAAAGAAGCTTCTAAACTCATTGATGAGGGAGCTATTATAGCCGTCAAGGGCATTGGCGGCTACCACATAGCTTCCCTAGCCACGGACGACGAGGTAGTCCTTAAGTTAAGGAAGAGGAAGGAGAGACCTACCAAGCCTTTCGCTATCATGGGTCTAGACACGCAGGTGTTGAGGAACGTTGTGTTAATTGATGAGAGAGCTGAGGAAATACTTAAATCACCTGAGAGACCGATAGTCCTCCTCCCAAAGAAAGAAGGCTCAAGAGTCTCAAAGTACGTCTCCCCAGGCATGGATGTTGAGGGCGTGTTCACGGCGTACACGGCACTACACTACCTACTCCTGCTCGACACGAGGGATAAGTTCCTAATAATGACTAGCGGCAACCCTAAAGGACAGCCCATGTGTGTTAGCGAGGAATGCGTTTACGGCAAACTAAACAAAGTAGTTGATTACGTTTTAACACATGATAGGGAGATAGTTAACAGAGCTGACGACTCAGTAATGAGATTCACTGACGGAAGACCAGTACTGCTGAGGAGAGGTAGGGGATACGCCCCGACCTGGATTAAGATAGGTCGTAAGCTACCTAAGAACGTGATAGCTTTCGGAGCGGAACTACAGTCCGCCGGCGCCGTAGGATTCGAGGACAAGGTAGTCTTAACTCAGTACATAGGTGATGCCGACGACCTCGACACGCTGGAGGATCTCTCAAAATACCTTAAGTTCCTCATAACTAACTACAGGGTAGAGTTAAGTAAGTCTGTCGTGGTAGTGGATAAGCACCCGTACTATAACTCAAGTCGTCTAGGGAGGTTCTACGCTCTGGATCACGGACTTGAGCTATTTGAGGTGCAACACCACTACGCTCACGCCCTAGCCACGATGGCAGATCAGAGGATTCTCGGGAAGAACGTGGTCGCCATCGTCGTGGACGGGGTGGGTTACGGCGATGACGGAGCTATTTGGGGTGGTGAGGTCTTGACTATAGGTGAGGACCTAGGTTATAGGAGGGTGGGTTCACTCACGTACCTACCCTTCGTAGGTGACGAATCTACTTACAGACCGGCCAGGTACCTGGTATCGAGCCTCCTCACCTTCATGAACCCGGAGGAAGTTAAGGAGGTAGCCGTTAAGCTAGGTTTTGTTAAGGGGTTGAGGAGTCTTGATGAGGTAGACGCACTACATGCTCTAGTAAGACGCGGTAACTATGTGAGGTCATCCTCAACTGGGAGGTTTCTTGACGCGGTTTCCGCGATGCTGGGTGTTTGCTACGTGAGGACTTACGAGGGCGAGCCGGCCATAACACTGGAAGCCTACTCGCGTGGAGGTGAGGCATTAAGTGATTTAATCGAGGAAATCAAGATCTCGTATTTTGAGGGGACGTATAGAATCGACTTAAGCACTTTCTTGAGCAAGCTGATCGAGACTTTAACGAGCAATGATTTAAGTACGTACCTGAAAGCGAGTGTGGGACGCACCGCTCAGTACGGCTTAGGACACGCTTTAGGGAGAGTGGTGACTAGGGTGGTGGATAGCGGGTTATTCAAGCCAGACTACGTGGTTTTGGGCGGTGGGGCGGCAGTGAATGATTTCCTCGTGAGTGGGGTTAAGGATTCGCTGGAAGAACTGAAAATACCGGTACTCATTCCTGAGAGGATCCCGTTGAATGATGGGGGGATACCTCTAGGGCAGGTAGTCTCCACCCTCTCAATACGGGATTAAATAATGCTTTTAAGCCTTCCCATGGTTATGAGTTGGGATCAAGGAAGGTGTTAGGTTGTGGAGAGAGTTAAGATAATCAGGTACTCGCCATGGCTGGTGCACTTCAACACCGGTGCGTGCAACGGCTGCGATATCGAGGTCCTCGCTTCCATAACACCCCATTACGATCCGGAGAGGTTCGGAGTTAGACTAGCTCCCTCAGTAAGACACGGCGACGTATTAGTAGTTACGGGGGTTGTAACGAAGAAAGCTGCTGAGAGGCTTAAGAGGCTCTACGAGCAAATGCCTGAACCCAAGTTCGTTGTGGCTGTTGGGGCGTGCGCCCTAACCGGAGGAGTTTTTCAGGGTTCCTACCCGGTCGTGGGCGGGGCTGATAAGGTGGTTAAGGTTGACGTGTACGTGCCCGGATGCCCGCCTAGACCGGAAGCCATACTTGAAGGCATAATCAAGCTACTTAAGAAGCTTGAGGGGGGTGACGGCGACGAGTCAAAGCCTGGTTGACTCACTTAAGGAGTACGTGATCAAGTCTTACACCATGAAGCCTAATAGAGTGGTTATTGAGGTGGAGGCAAGCAAGGTTAGGGAAGTATTCGTTAAGTTAGCTGAGGTGTTAGGTAAGGAATCATTCTACCTATCCACCATAGAGGGGACAGACTTCCCCGAGAAAAAACTCATACGCATAGACTACTTCATCAACTTATTTAAGCTTGACACGAACTTGGTTCTCCGAGCATACCTACCCAGAGAGAACCCCATCATACCCTCAGTGATTGACCTAGTTCCGGGCGCTCTAGCAGGCGAGCTAGAGACCCATGACCTTCTAGGGATAATATTCGAGGGGAACACCTACTTAAGGAGGTCTTTCTTCGTCCCTGAAGACATCTCGTCTAAGGGTATTTACCCCCTAAGAAAAGACTCGGGTGTTTGAATTGGTTGAGGCAACACACTTAATCGAGATACCCCTAACTGTTGAGATACCTGTAGGGCCTCAGCACCCAGCACTACACGAGCCCCTGCTACTGAAACTTCACGCAGATGGTGAGAGGGTCATTAAGGTCGATGTCATAACGGGCTATAACCATAGAGGTATAGAGAAGTTTGCTGAGAAGAACACTTTCTATAGAGACATATTCATAGTAGGGCGTGTGTGCGGTATATGCAACGCTGTCCACGCTAACTGCTACGTGAGAGCACTGGAATACATACTGGACGTAGACCCCCCGCCCAGAGCTAAGTATTTGAGGGTTCTGGCAATGGAGTTAGAGAGGATTCACAGCCACATGCTCATACTAGCTGTGAACGCCGAGCTCGCAGGATATGAGACTTTATTCATGTACTTAATGAAGGATAGAGAATACGTCATGAAAGCTAAGGAGATACTCACCGGTCAGAGGGTATTAGCTGATTATATGATGGTCGGCGGCGTTAGGAGAGACGTGGATGAGGTGAAGAAGTCTAGAATACTGGATATCGTTCAGAGGGTTGAGGGGAGGGTGAGGTACTACCATAGTGTTTTCCGGGAGGACGCGACAATTAATAAGAGGTTGAGGGATACTGGGAGGATAAAGCAAGTTGATGCATTAGCGAATTCCTTAGTAGGGCCCGTGGTCAGAGGCTCCGGAGTCAAGACTGACGCGAGAGCCCACGACAAGTATGACGCATATAACGAGATACCATTCAACGTAATCACGGAAGATTACGGTGATAGCTACGCAAGAGCTATGGTGAGGTTCGGGGAACTCTACGAGTCAATAAATATGGTGAAGTATATCTTGACACACCTACCTCAAGGCAATCCAGTACCTGACGAGAGGAAGTTGCCTAGGAGGTTCCCTGAGGGCGAGTCTTACGCGACAGTTGAGGCTCCTAGAGGCGAGTTAACGTACTACGTCAGTACCTCAGGCAGTGACAAGCCTTACAGAGTCAAGATAAGAACCCCCTCACTAAACAACATAGTTAACTCAACCTTCGCGTACGTCGACCAGATGATAGCTGACGTACCGATCATTCTAGGGAGTTTCGACCCATGCATATCGTGCATGGAGAGAGCGGTGATCACGGATCTAAGGAGGGGGGTCAAGTACCAGATACCTCTAAAGGTATTAGGGGGTGTTAAGAAGTGAGGCCGGCTCTACTCAAGGAAATCATTAAAGGTATTTTCACGAAGCCGGCTACCATACAGTACCCTAAGGAACAAACTCTTATCGAGCCGGACTTCAGGGGAAGGCAGTACGCGGATTTAAAGAAGTGTATCGGGTGCTCACTATGCGCCATAGAATGCCCTGCGAACGCTATAACGATGGTTAAGATACCGGATGAGTACGTGGTACCTAAAACAAACGCTAGGAGAATATACCCGGTAATTAATTACTTCAAGTGTGTTTTCTGCTATAGGTGTGTCACTGTGTGCCCGACGAGCGCCTACCTAGTCACTAACGAGTACAGGCTCGCTTCATCAGCTCCTATAGACTCCAGTCAGCTTTCTTTATCAACCACTACCAAGGCTGGTGGTGCTTGATGAACCCTGAACCCTACTTAACGGTGGTCTTCTGGGTAATGCCAATATACTTAACAGCGTTTGTGTTATATTCCGTGAGAGCTGTTAAGGGTCCCACAATACCTGATAGTGTGCTAGCTATAGACGCCATGAGTTACGACCTAGCCGCCTTCATAACGATCTTAAGCATACTCTTCCGATCCCCTATCTTAATCGCGGTAGCTATAGTCTTGGCTTTATGGGTGTTCGCTCTAGACATATACGTAGCTAAGTATCTTGAGTCTAAAGAGATGGGTGAGTAGCCGTGTTGGAGGAAGTCATTAACGAAATATTAATGTTCTTGGGGACCCTGATGATTGTGGTGGGGGCTATAGCAGACTTGATAGGATCTATAGGACTATTAAGATTCCCTAACTTCTTCGTCAGATTACACGCCGCTACCGTGGGAACCATATGGGGTGCTTTCATCCCGTTAATAGGAGCAGCACTCTTCGCGGCTGGATATGTTGAGTTAGGTATGTATAGATGGTTCGTCGCAGGAGGAGCTGTAGTAACTGCATCACTAATACTGCTTTTAGGTCCGGTAGGTTCTCACGCCCTGGCTAGAGCTTCCTACAGATCTAGAGCCGCGGTTCCCCACCCGTTAATTCACGACGCGTTACAGGAGAAACTAAGAGAAGGTGAGAAGAAGTGATTGAATTAGACACGCTAACCTACTTGTTCATGGCTTTAGCAGGAGTTGTCTCACTTATCGCTACGTATTTAGCTATCCTAGAAAACGACTTAATTAGAGCAGTGGTCTTCTCCGCGTTACAGAGCACGGTCTACGCTATATTATTCTATCTACTCATGGCTCCTGACATAGCGCTAGTCTACATACCGGTAGCCGTGGGTCTGTACCCGGCGGTAGTCCTCTTCTTGATAAAGAAGACCGAGAGATCTGAAGGTGATTTAGGAGAAGCTGGGGGTGGTGATGGGTGAGGATCAAGAGATTCTTAGTTTTAAGCAGCCTGATAATCTTAGTTCTGGCACTCTCCCTAGCGTTCACTAAAGGTGCTCTAGGTCATTACCCGCTTCCGCTATCCGGTGTTAGGTTGTTGGCTTCTTGGTACCTCTTCACGACACTAAACCCGCAATACCCTGTCTTCACGGCTATGAGTCCTGAAGCCGTTACCGCCATAGTCTGGGATTACAGAGGTCTCGACACGTTGTTCGAGACGGCCGTTTTCTTCCTTGCCATAATTGGCGCGTTAGCCTTAATGAGGGGCATATCACTTAAGACTGCCTTAAATAACTCGAGTAATAAGGTTGGTGACGGCGGGTTAAGCCTAATATGTAAGACCGCTGCCAGACTGTTAACCCCGTTGATAATAGCGGTGAGCGCTTCTATAGCACTTCACGGGCACTTAACACCTGGCGGAGGCTTCCAAGGAGGTTCCGCCGCGGCAGTAGCCCCGTTACTAGTCTTAGTGATTTTCTCAGTGTATTTCTTGCTGAGTAAGGGTGTTTCAGAGAAGCCCATGCTCGTCTTAAGGACTGTCGGTCTCGTAGGCATATACTTAACCGCCCTAGCCGCGGTCTTAATAGGGTTATTCACGGGACTTAACGCTTACGTCTTCCAAAACCAGCCTAAGCCTGACGCGCCTGCAGGGCTGCCTGCCCAGATCTCTGGTGCGTTAATAAGTGGTTCATTACTCTTCTTCAACGTTTTCGAGTATTTAGCTGTGGCAGGGGGGTTCACGCTAGTTTTCATACTACTCTCCATACCTGAGGAAGTAGTGAAGAGCTTCATGGGTGGTGAAACTCATGAGTGAGTTAAACACCTTCTTGTTCAACATCTTATTATTCAGCTTATTCTTCAACGTAGGTATATCACTCTACGGCATCTTCGCGAGACCTAGCTTAATAAAGAAGATAATTGCCTTAACGATATTCTCCGACACCGCTAATGTCTTAGCTATAGCTGTGGGTTACAGGAGGTGGCCCTCCCCGAACCAACCACCGATCCCCCCAGTCATAACCACGACTGAGCCGTCGATTGATGACCTCACGTGGTTCGCTCGTCAAGCAGTAGACCCACTACCTCAAGCACTAGTGCTAACAGCTATAGTGATAGGGCTTGCCG
Organism: uncultured Desulfurococcaceae archaeon; assembly: GCA_964636755.1. Taxonomy (GTDB): domain Archaea; phylum Thermoproteota; class Thermoprotei_A; order Sulfolobales; family NBVN01; genus Zestomicrobium. The sequence continues at coordinate 3,742 of CAZWSU010000044.1, read as the reverse complement.
TCACACTATTCTTAGTCTTCCTCACACTACAGGTCTATAGACTTTACGGGACGACAGACGTTAGGAGAGTAGCTAGGTTGAGGGGGTGAGTTGAAGTGGGCTTTGCTGGTAAGGTCTTAGGGGTCTTCATCCTAACCTTCATCGTTTACGTAGTGTTTTCAGGATCTATTACAGCATATGACTTAATCACCGGGGCTGTAGTAGCGTTGGTGACTTCATTAATAACAGCTAATCTAGTCGTAAGCAATCCTAGCAAGCTGTTCCAGGTTAAGAGGTTTGGCTGGCTCCTAGCATACTCGATCAGGTATTTCTTCGTGGACGAGGTTAGGGCACACCTAGACGTAATGAGGAGGATACTACACCCTAGAATGCCTATAAATCCCGGCATAGTTAAGATCCCCTACGAGGTCGTGAGCGATTACGCTATGTTAACCATAGCTAACTCAATAACTAACACGCCGGGCACCGTAGTCGTTGATGTATTCCCCGAAGAAAAAGCCTTCTACGTCCACTGGATAAACGCTGTAGTGACAGAGCCTGAGAAAGCAAGGGAGAGTGTCTCGAGAATCTTCGAGAAATTCGCTAAGAGAATTTTTGATTGAGGTGGTGAGATCATGTATTACCTGAGTATAGGTGTGTTGGTTCCTTCACTCATAGGTCTCGCGTTCGTGCTGCCTTTACTGGGCATCATCATAAAGAATATTAAGTTCTTCCACGCGTACGCGTCAGCAGTCTCACTATACGCGTTGGTCGTCGCCGCATACAACTTCAGCATAGTCGTTAAAGAAGGTGTTAAAGCCTACCCCTTCAGCGGGTGGTGGCCCCCGATAGGCATATCCTATGAGTTAGACGAGGTGAATTCCCTCATAGCCTTACTCACGGCCTCAGTAATGTTCTTGATAACGCTATATAGCGCGTGGTACATAAGAGATTTGAAGGACGCGCCGTACTACTACACCCTACTCTTAGGTTTGGAGGTCGGCATGCTAGGCTGTATCTACACAGGAGACGCTTTCAACTTGTTCGTTATGCTGGAGGTGATGTCCATCAGTGCTTACGCACTAGTAGGTTTCTACAGAAATAAGCCGGAAGCTGTTGAGGCAGCAATAAAGTACGGGCTTTTCGGAGCCGTAGCTACCACACTATACTTCATAGGGCTGGTCTTCATTTACGCTTCATTCGGGACACTCAACATGGCTGACTTAACAAACAAAGTAACCTTGTTCTGGAGTTACAACCTAGTTTCAGGTTATTACTATGGTCAGGTATACGCGGCCACCGCGATAGCTCTGGCTCTATCTTTATGGGCCTTCACATTCAAGTCTGCCGTGTTCCCCAACCACTTCTGGCTCCCTGACGCACACCCTGAAGCACCAACACCTGTCTCAGCCGCGTTATCAGGTCTTGTAGTGAACGTAGGTGTCTACGCCGTCTTCAGATTCTTATACACGATATTCAATCCTTTCTCAGCGGTGAGGGATTTAAGAGACCTAATACTTCTAGTAACGCTGGTTTTAGGACTTGCTTCAGGCCTTATAGGAGCGTTCATGATGGCTATACAAGACGATATAAAGAGGTTGCTCGCATACTCAACGATAAGCCATATAGGCCTGGTCTTAGTAGGTCTCTCCATAGGATCCTCACTCCTCTCCAAGCCTGGCTCACAAGCCTTCGTAGACGGGCTTACTGGCGCGTTCTACCACCTAATCAATCACAGCCTAGGTAAGTCTCTCCTCTTCCTCACCGCTGGAGTTATAATATACGCGGCAGGAGGGACCAGAAGACTCGACGAGTTAGGCGGTGTGGCGAGGAGGAACCCATTATTAGGTGCCGCACTAATAATAGGTGTTCTCCAGTTGTTAGGTATCCCGCCATTCGGAGGATTCTTCAGTAAGTATCTGCTATACGTTTCCTATCTTGAGGCAGAAGCCCCCTACATCTCAGTAATCATTAACGTAATCTCAGCGATATCACTCTTAGGGTATATTAGGCTGCTTTACGCAACGCTCTTCACGACACCTAAGAGGGAGTTCGTGAGAGCTAGCGCGTTGCCCACCATAATACTCTTAATACTGAGTGTAGCGTGCTTGATGACCGGGTTACTGTCACCCATTATGAGTGAGTGGCTACGTAGGTTTGTGGAGGCGACGACCTCAAGAGACGGAATACTTAATTACTGGCTACAAGGATATTTGATTTTCTGGGGTAGGTGAGTGAGGTGAGCCCGCTCAATCTAGATCCTTGGACAGCAACTCTATTCTTAAGTGGTGTGTTAGTGTTCTCGACGCTCGTGATGTACCTAATCTATATCACACTATCTAGGAAAACATCTCAGACCAGCTCGGAGTACTCAGAGCCATACATAGGCGGGGAGTCCGCGAGCGCTATAAAATCTGTTGACGTCTCAGTACGTAACTTGTTCTGGGGTGTGGTGAGAGGTGCTGGTCGCAGGCTGTACACCTTCTTAAGAGACCAGATGCATAACGGCGTATTAAATGATTGGGGTGTGTACATGGTGTCATACATAGGCTTACTGACTTTAATTGCGTTAATATACTTTATGAGGTGATTTAGGTGGAGGAAATAACGTTAATCGCGTTGACGGTCTTCAGCACACTGGTCTTCCCAGGACTCCTAACACTCTGGATCGCTTCAATGCTTAGTGAGTGGTGGGTTAGGAAGCTCTTCGCTAGGACTCAGAGGAGGATGGGGCCCTCGTACGTAGGACCTCTCGGAATACTACAACCGTTCGCGGACTTCCTGAAACTACTCTTAGTTAAGACAGAGCCTAACTACAGGTATGGCAGCGTTAAGCTCGCGAGAATCTTCGGCTGTGTCGGGATCGGGGCCATAACAGCCTCACTATTCCTGCTACCCATATCACCGCTGAGAATAGCGTTTAATTTCGACGTGATATTACTGATTTACTTCCTTGGTGTCTGGGTAGCGATCTCAGAGCTACTTATGTCAACCTCGCTCACAAACCCCTTCACGATTAAGGGGATCTCGAGATTCTCATCCATCCTGGCCGTCGCGGAGCCGGCGTTCTTCACAGCAATCATAGTCCCTGTATATCTAGTGAGCCTGACCACTAAAGGAGAGCCTGCCTTCTCCGTTAGTACGACCGCTGAATTCGCGTGGTCCTTGTGGACCAACCCCCTGACGGCAATACCCATGACCCTAGCGACTATAGCCGCCTTAGTATCTATCCAATCCAAGCTAATGTTCCCGCCCTTCAACATACCGGAAGCCGAGCAAGAGTTAATAGCGGGGATGGAGACAGAGTTTAGCGGCCCCCTCCTAGCACTCTTTAACTTCCTCCACGACGCGGACCTGTACGTCCTTTCCTTAATAGTAGCCGTGGTGTTCCTGGGAGGGCCTTACCCCTTCAACGACAACCCAGTTTTAGGAGCTCTAGCACTCATCGTAAAATACTTGGTAATCCTCACCGTCATAACTATCCTTAAGTCTTCCTTCGGCAGGTTCAGGGTAGAGCAAGGAGTCTCCACGGTAGTTAGGTACGCGTTAATTCCCGCTTTAGTAGCTCTAGCCCTCTCAATAATTATAGTGAGTCTTACAACTGAAAGCCTCGTTCTTTAGGGTTGGGGTGATTGGGTAAGTTTATGTGCCTCGTGTTCTGTGATGTTCTTGGTGATGATGTTGGTGTTCGTGAGTTTCGGGAGTCACTCTCTAGCAGCACTCAATACGTGCGCTAAACACACTAGGTTAGAACTATGCTCCC
>CAZWSU010000043.1:0-2405 GCA_964636755.1 uncultured Desulfurococcaceae archaeon | reverse complement strand
GGCAGGGGGGGGAGGGGGGGAAGCTGGGGGATGCTGAAGCACACCCTTATGATTGGGACTTCGTGGAGGCTCTCGAGTACGGGATGCCGCCCGCAGGTGGTTTAGGGTTGGGTATAGATAGGTTAGTAATGATATTCACTGGGCAAACATCAATAAAAGAGGTAATTCCCTTCCCCATGATGATGCGTTCCAGCACTTAATTGAAGCGTTTTTCAAGTTTTGATGCTTTCTTATAATTTTGAAGAAAATATTTTGTCGGTGTGATGACGTGAGGTTGGTGTGTTGGAGGTGTGGTTTTCAGGCTGAGTACAGGCCCGGGTTATATGTCTGCGAGCACTGCGGTGAGCCGCTTTTAGTAGATAGTGATTTTCGTGCGTCTTTGAGGGAGGACGGCACGTTAATTCCTAGGGAGTTAAGGCTCATAACCCTAGGTGAGGGTGGGACACCCGTGATAAAGTCTAGGGAGGGTATCTACTTGAAGCTGGATTACCTCAATCCATCAGGCTCGTTCAAGGACAGAGGCGCTGCTACTGCGGTTTCAGAAGCTTTGGGTAGGGGTTGTAAGCTAATTATCGAGGATTCATCAGGTAATGCTGGGATTTCATACTCTGCTTACGCCGGGCGTGCCGGCATAAAGGCCAGGATTTACGTGCCCTACGACGCGCCGGCGGGCAAGAAAAACATGCTTAAAGCTCTGGGTGCTGAGGTGGTGGAGGCTCCTACGAGGGATGAGGCCGCCAGACTCGCCGTAAGCGATCGGGAGGGGTGTTACGTGGGGCACAGAATCAACCCCTACTTCCTAGAAGGGATGAAGGATCTAGCGCTGGAACTAGTTAGGGGGTTGGGTGAGGTAGACTACGTCGTTAGTCCGCTGGCTAGCGGCACCCTCCTCATAGGTTTGTGGAAGGGTTATATGGAGTTGGTTGAGGTCGGGGTAGCTAAGCGTGTTCCGAGGTTAGTGGCTGTTCAGGCGTGCGGCTATGAGTCGCTCACCAAGTACTACAGACCTTGCGTGAGTGTTTGCAGGTCTAGAGCCCAGCTCCCTGACGGGATAAGGTTAACTGACGCCCCGAGGCTACAACACGTTGCTAAAATCCTTAAGGAATCAGGAGGCTTATACGCGGTAATAGATGACGAGTTAGCGATGCCGTATCTGAGGGAGTTGTGGAGGGAGGGGGTTGTGGCCGAGCCTACGAGCGCTTACGGCTATGCGGTAGCTAGAGAGTTGGTGAGGGAGGGAAGTATTTCCGGGAAGGTCGTGGTCATATTAACGGGTAACGGAATCAAGCACGTTTCCGGGGGAATGACCATATGAGTATCGATGTCGCGAGACTCATTAATGGAGCTCTTAAGAGGGATAAGGCATCAATAAGTAAGCTAATAACCTTGATTGAGGAAGACCCGCTAAGCTCTATTTCAGTGATTACTCAAATTCCGTACCAGCCTAAAACCGCTCACGTAGTAGGATTCACTGGGTCGGCCGGTGTGGGGAAGTCTACGTTAATAAACGCTGTAGCCACTCTGTTAGCTCGTGAGGGTAATTCTGTGGCGATCATAGCGGTGGATCCTAGATCCCCTATCACCGGGGGAGCTATAATGGGTGATAGGGTTAGGATGAAGGACGTGCCTAAGGAAGTGTACGTGAGGTCTATGACGACGCGTGAGGAGGAATCACTACCCTTAAAGACTTTGCTCACTATCGAGTTGCTTGAGCGTCTAGGATTTGATTACATAATCCTAGAAACCCCCGGAACAGGGCAGTTCAGTACCAGGATAATGAGTGTAGCTGACACCATAGTCGTCGTCTTAATGCCTGAGTCAGGAGATGAGATACAAGCTATTAAGGCCGGCATAATGGAGATCGGGGACGTGTATGTAGTGAATAAAGCTGACTTACCGGGTGCTAGCCTAACCTACAATCAAGTACTCTTCGCGTTAGACTCTGTTGAGAAGAAGGGTTGGGTCCCGAAAGTAGTCTTAACAAACGCTTTAAGCATAGCTAGCGTGGAGCCGCTAACGAAAGCGATCAAAGAACACGCAGTCTTCACTAGAATGAATGGGCTCGACCTAGAGAAGAGGACTTTGAGGAGATCCCTAGAACTTTACTTGGTGATAAGCGAGAAACTCAATAGGGTAATCAGAGAGGTGAGCATTCCGCAAACCAACTTATTCAAAGAATTTGAGAAACTCTTGAAAAACGGTGGTTCACTCAAGGAATTTACTAAGAAGATAAGAGAGGAGATAGTGAACAAGATTGACGTGTTGGTTACTGAGTAGGCTTATCCTTGACTACATCAAAGAAATATATATGTCTAATACCTTAAATGTTTTGTAGGTTGGGGGCCGTAGTTTAGCTTGGTAGAATGCGGGGCTTGGGTCCCCGTGGTCCGGGGTTCAAATCCCCG
>CAZWSU010000042.1:0-6959 GCA_964636755.1 uncultured Desulfurococcaceae archaeon | reverse complement strand
AAAATATATACTCTTTAAAGAATCTTTTAATTAGGTGATGTGATACTAGGATAACTGATTTAATGATGTCGTGGCGGCTGTCTGACTTAATTTAAATACTTGAGTTTTGCTTTATCTATTAGGTCGTGGTATGAGCTGGGCTTTAGTTCTTAAGAAGGCTTCGGAGATTCTGGTTGAGAAGGATTATGAGGTAAGGCTTATTATCGCATCCCTGCTTGCTGAGGGCCACGTCCTTATCGAGGGAGTGCCCGGCATAGCTAAGACCTTAACAGCTAAGACCGTGGCCAAGCTCCTGAACCTAGACTTCAAGAGAGTTCAGATGACTCCGGATTTACTGCCGACGGATATAATAGGTGGTTACGTTTATGATGCTAGGCAGGGGTCCTTCACCCTCAGGAAAGGCCCTGTATTCACTAACGTATTACTGATTGACGAGATTAATAGGGGATCGCCTAGAACTCAGTCAGCCTTGCTTGAAGCCATGCAGGAGAGGCAGGTAAGTATTGAGGGCCAGACATTCCCTCTCGAGAAACCCTTCATAGTCTTAGCTACTCAAAACCCGATAGAGTTCGAGGGTGTTTTCCCCCTACCTGAAGCACAACTAGATAGATTCTTAGCCAGAATAGAATCAACCTACACGTCCACAGAGGGCTTGAAGAGAATCATTAAGGAGATAGATCAGATCGAGGAAGGGTTTAGTGCGTTAAGCCCGGTGATGGGTAAGGAGGAGGTCCTTGAGTCTATTAAGGAGGTCCGTAAAGTCAGAGTAGATGACTCAATATATGACTACGCGGTCAGGTTGGTTGAGGAGTCACGCAAGCATCCGGCGGTTAGGTTAGGTGCTTCACCGAGAGCAGGCATTGCCCTCGTAAGACTTGCTAAGGCGTTAGCCTACATAGACTCAAGAAATTACGTGATACCAGACGATATTAAGAGTGCGGCTAAGCCGGTACTATCACATAGAATAATACTTAAGCCGGAGTACGAGATCAGCGGAGTTAACTCAGGGAAGGTTATCGAAGACCTCCTAGCAAGCGTGGAGGTCCCGAAACCTTGAGTAACCCCCTCAAAAATGTCGAGAAAGTCTTGTTACTCATGTTACCCCTCATAATCCTCCTAACGCAAACTATAGCGACAGCAGCTGAAGCCACCGAGATACATACCCCGGACTTCCCCAACTACCTGGATATATTATACGACCACAAACCAGGCACTCAACTAAACTACACGGAATATCTCCAATTACTTAAGGAACTCTTTAACTCAATCAACGAGGGCGAGGACCTAGAAGACATTATGGGCAATCCAAACCTGAGTAAATTGCAGTCTTTGATGAGGGAGGGCGGGGACCTAGATAACGCGCACAAGCTCGAAGCCTTGACGAGTTATGGTGCCCTCAGCGTGGACGAGCTCATTCAAGGTATTAGGGATGATGAGCTGAGATCACTTATTCAGGAAGCGGCCTCATCAGGTAATGTGAGTAATTACTTACTCACCCTTATTAACGAGATGTATTCCTCAGGTAAGATCAGCTTCGACGACTACGTGAGAGCGCTCTACGCGTTAAGAAATTTAAGTAGTGATGCTGAGTCAAGGAAGCAGATAGACTCACTGCTTTTGAGGATTTTAGGTAATAGCTTAATTAATTCCTTACTCAACTTAGGAGGCTCGGAGACACTAACTCAACTCGCTGACCAGGAGTTAATGAGGGAGGTGGTAGATTCAGCGCTACAATTCCTAGGTAATGAGCACGAGGCTAACGCGAACTTCATTAAGGGTCTTGAGAATCTCTTAAATCCTCAGCAAACCTCGCCAGCAATACCTAGCCTTAAACTACCTTCAGCCGGTTTAGCACTACACCCGTTGACGTCCTTGAGTATTGATTTAGGCACCGCACTACCATTCATCGTATTAGCTCTAGCCCTCACGATATCCTTAATAATATTTCTGAGGCAAGACAAGATTAGCTCTGTTCTAGCACGCCTAACCCCACGTAGCGGCAGACCTTCTTACGGACTCGGCATCGAGTCGAGAATTATTAGAACCTACTGGAACTCTGTTGAGTTGCTTAGAAAGAAGGTTCAGAGGAGTCCTAGCGATACGCATAGGGAGTACTACGAGAAGGTATCCAGAACACTCCCTGAGGCTGACCCAGTATTCAGGGACATCACATTTGCTTACGAGAAGGTTAGGTGGGGAGCATTAGACGAGAGCGCGTTAGTGGATGAGGTAGTCAGTAATTACGTGAGATTAAAGGATTTGGTGGGTAAGTCTTGAGGGCTAAGCCGGTCCTAGGACTGGTTGGCCGAGTCATAGTTCTCTTAGTGTTCTGGACCTCAATAAATAACCTCTTAATCAATACTCTCTCAGGAAAGTTAATCAGCGATTTACTGAGAATCACCACGATCCTCTTTAGCAAGGACTTAACAGTTTTGACGAGCCTGCTCACGCTAATCACTCCATTACTAGCCGTACTCACGGTCATAACCTTGAGTCATAAGCTGTACGTGATTACCTCACTACTCGCCTTCTTGAGCTCGCGGCCAGACCCCACTTATTTAGTATTAGTCACGCTGGGCTTACTCACGCTACTATCGATTAACACATACCTAACTAGCCTCAGGGGTTCTAGGGAGGGGGTGTTGCGGGACGTTAAGGTTGAGGGATCTAAGACTTCTTACCCTCTCCTTGCTTTAGTGGTGTGCTTACTGGTTATTAGCTCAGCGTATTTAATTTACCTCTACATAGATTTATTCTTCTCGTTCGTGGGAGCCATACCACCCTACTCTAGGGTTAGGGTGCTCAGCGATTTCCTCACGGACAACCCGATTGGCAAGGCTTTACTAACCATTACATTCCTGATAGCTTTCATAGAACCCTCTCACAACCTAGTAGAGGCGCTTGCCTACTTCATTAGTCCTAACCCAGAGTTAGCTAGGGTTGAGCTGAGGACAGCTATCAAGACTTTCGACAAGATTAAGTATCCCTTCTATTCCTTAATGAGCTTCATCTTAGCTCTCTATGTCGCTCCACCCCTCTACGTAGTCTCCAGCTTCATTTACTCTAATTACGTTCTTAGAGTGTTTCCGGCCTTGAACTCGGTTGCGGGTCCCATAACTAATTCTGTGGTCATTCAGTTACTTACTGAGATTATTTTCTTCATGCTTGTGTGGGGCCTCTTCAGATACGTGACTAAGTTCTTCAGAGGCTACGTTAGTAAGGGCATTATCTCAGCATTCCTAGTACTGCTTGCTCTAATGATGTTTGCTCAGTACCTAGGTCACTTAAGCTTGGACGAGACGTTGACTAATGTTTACTTCACATACTACAGGAATTTCCTGAGGGTTGGTGAGTTACTACTCCAGCTAACAGGTTTTGTACCGTGAGGTGATTGAATGAGTAAATTAAAAATTAAGAAGTGGTACGTGTACATGGTCTTCGCGGCAGCATCGTTCATTCTAGCAACAATATTCCTGATGTGGTCAGTGTACTACATGAGTAGCGCTATGGTAGGGACATCGTTCCTGACGGCCTTAGCTGGCTTCGCGTTCCTAGCAACGTCGATACAAGCACTTAAGATAGCTGCCTATGTCTACAGCGCGGAGTTAGGTGCTAAACCTGATGAGCGAGCCTAAGAGTGTGAGAAAGGAGGTCTTAGTTCTAGTACCCACAACCACTTTCCTAGCCTTACTTATAGCCTCACTAATAGCTGTTGTCGAGTTAGGTCCTCCGAGCATGGGGGTCCCCGTAGGTGCGTCACCCTTAAACACCGGTAAATTAGGAACCTCTAAACTACTTTACATGCTTAAAGAGAGGTTCGGGGATGTCCGAGTCGTTCGGGACTGGATAACCGCTAATAAGTCTGTGGGGGCGTGTGATAAGCTCTTAATAGTGGTTGTCTCCCCTGAGAAACCCTTCACGGAGAAAGACCTAGACTCCATTAAGTCCTTAAGTAAGAAATGCAATACAATACTACTCTTCATAGCTGACGAGACAGGGCACTCCAACACGATCCTAGAGAGCTTAGGGTTTAGTGTGAGAGTTGACGGCAGACTCCTACTCAAGCTCTCTCAAGCACAAACTCCGGGAAACACCTCCTACTTCCTGAAAGCATTCTTTAACTACCCAGGAGGGTATAGTGATGAGTTATACCTTGATAAGGCTTCCTTCATCAAATCAACCAATGAGGGTGGCGAGGACACACTAATCCTGGGGGTGACGCCTTCTAGGGAGGTTGCCTTGGTTAGCGACGGTATCGTTAAAACGGTTAGCGAGCTCGGCGAGGGCTCTGAAGTAATGCATGTCGCGGTTTTAGAGACTCAGGAACGGCGTAAAGCCTTAGTAATATCTGATGGGTCCGTACTAACCAACCAGGTGCTTGAGGACGAGACTTGGGGTAAGAGGTATGAGAGGTTACTTAGGGAGAGCATAGACCTACTGACTAGCGAGTCAGGCAGTGTCCTAGCATTAGTTGATTCAACTAAGTATGAGTACGTAGATCCTACGAAACCACTTAACTCAAACCTACAACTCTACGTAGACCCACTAACTCTGGCCTCATACGTGTTGGTGAGGCTGATTCACCCGTCAACTTGGCTCCCTCCAGCGATAGAATACATTAACGACATATCCAGCAAGCTCCTCAGTATCGGGGCCCTCGTTTTGGTCGCGGCGGCTGCGTTCTTCGGGATCATTATCGCGACGACGATATTACAGAGAGCTCCTGAGGGGGTTAAGGATCAGGCGATGGAGAGAGTCATAAGCAAGGATTACTTCACGTTAGCCGATCTAAGGGAGGAGATACTTGCCGGGCGTGTTAGCTTAGGTAAGGAAGACTTCATGACGCTTTACGAGATAGTTAATGAGGTCTTCAAAGACATTGTGGGAGTGCCTTTAAGTGATGAGAAACTTATTAACGTCTTGACTTCCCGAGGGCTCGACCCCGTTAAGGCTAGGAGGTTCTGGAAGAGAATGAATAGCACGTACTCAAAAGCTAGGAAGAGGTTCGGCTTACCCCCGATCATTATGTGGGGCAGGCTAGTTAAGAAGAGCATAGCTGAGTGTGAGGAGGTCTTAAACGCTGTCGGCACGTCACTGCTTAAGGACCTGGGCTTCGAGTACGTTCTGATGAGGTGATTTCATGTGGCTACCTCCTCCGCCAACATAAGAAGTACTGAACGCTTCACAACCCTCACCCTCTTCTCAAGCATGCTGATAGCTTTCTGGATTTTCCTAGGTTACGAAACACTCGCCGTCGGGCTCGCATTACTCACACTCTCCCTGATCATGAGGTTCTATACTGTAGCCGCAACCAATGCTGTCCAGAAAGCGCGTGTTCTAGCAAGTTATGAGGGATCGTTTAGCGACGAACCAGTCAGGGTCACCTTCACCATAGTTAACGTGAGTAGAGTGCCGATAGCTTTCCTAGAGTTCCTACTACATCACAGCCCGTATCTGAGGGCGTCCACGCAGACCTCCGGCACCACCTACCTACCGCCTAGGGGTAGCGTTAAGATCTCATTCGTTTTTGACGGGAGGGTGGGTAAGCATCTCGTAGGCCCATTGAAGGTCGTTGTCAGAGATCCTCTAGGACTCTACAGGTCCGTTGAGCTACCTGTGGGTAACCCTATCGAGGTTAGGGTTATGCCGAAGCCCTCGGAAGCTCTGCTACGCAGGGCTCTCATAACCTCTAAGGTAGCGGCTCTCTCAAGGACTAGGAGGGTTGGCGTGGGTGTGGAGTTCTACGGTGTCAGGGAGTATATGCCTGGCGATGAGTTGAGGAGGATTTCGTGGAAGCACTACTCACTGTGGGGTAAGCCTTTCGTGAAGTTAACTGAGGAGGAATCCTCGCTAAACCTAGTCTTCCTAGTCTACCTGGATAGGGAGGCCTTCTCAGGAATCTACAAACACACACCGTTTGAGCACGTCGCCAGTGTGGTGGCGTCAATAGCTAGGTACTCGGCAAGAAGGAACGACTTGATGTGTCTGCACGCATCGGCTGGCGGGACCCACATACATACCCGCTTAATGAGGGGTAGGAGAGCTTATCAAGAAATCATGAACTCTCTCGCGGAAATCCCGTTCAACCCGGAGGTTCAGAACTCCACACAATTCAAAACACTAAGTGAGGTTCTCGGCGAGGTGTACCGGCACTTACCGAGGGATAGGTCCATAATACTATTACTAACTACCTCATCATCCTTGATTAAGGAAGCACAGCAACTACAGAAACTCATAAACTTCCTCTCCAGCAGGGGTCACGTCACCTACGTCGTATGCCCACTCACGCAAGCATATGAGGTTAAGGGATTGCCTGAGTGGGGCAAAGCACTCTACAGGCTGAAAACATTTGAAACCATAAGGAATGAAGTAATGAACATAAGGAAGGTGAGGGAGCTAGGAATTCCTGTGATGGCGATGGGTCCTGAAAACGTGGTGCAGGAAGTAGTGTCTAGGTTAGAAGCCTTGAGGAGTTAATACAAGACAGTCCTCACGAATATCTCTCGACTCAGCACTAAGATTTCATACTACTAGCTTAACCAAGTGGAGCTAGAGGGTTGCTAGCATTACTTTAAAAATTTGGACTTCTCTTTAAAGTAGGTAAGACAGTCTTGAGGAAGATAGGTTTAATTACCATAGGTCAGTCACCTAGGGTTGACGTGGTACCTGAGATTAAGGAGGAGTTGAGGGATGTTGAGGTAGAGGTTGTTGAGTGTGGTGCTCTAGATAAGCTGAGTAAGGACGAGATCAGAGCTCTTGCTCCGGGGGAGGGTGAATACGTGTTGGTCACTAGGTTAAGGGATGGTACCGAGGTTAGGGTTGCACGTGAGAAGATACTTCCGTTGATGCAGGGATGCATAGACTCTCTTGAGCCGTTGGTTGATATGGCTGGGGTGGTCCGGACGGGCGGGGTCCCCGGCCTCTAGGCGGGGGGGGGGTTGGTGGGGCGGGCGGCACTG
>CAZWSU010000041.1:0-25969 GCA_964636755.1 uncultured Desulfurococcaceae archaeon | reverse complement strand
GTTATTTGTCAGAAGGGTATTGATGACGTCGCGCAACACTTCCTAGCGAAGAAAGGGATACTCGCTGTAAGGAGAGTTAAGAGATCAGACATGGAGAAACTAGAGAGAGCTACTGGAGGTAAGATCGTGAGCAACATCGATGACTTAACACCTAACGATCTAGGCTACGCTGAATTAGTTGAGGAGAGGAAGGTAGGGGAGGACAAGATGGTGTTCGTTGAGGGCACTAAGGACCCGAAGGCGGTCAGCATAATAATCAGGGGTGGTTTAGAGAGAGTCGTTGACGAGGCTGAGAGATCCTTCAGAGACGCGTTAAGTGTTGTAGCAGATGTTCTCAGAGTCCCTAAGATAGTATACGGTGGCGGCAGCTTCGAGATAGAGATAGCGAGGTACTTAAGAGAGTACGCTACTAAGGTGGGCGGGAAGGAACAGCTAGCCGTACTATCCTTCGCCAAAGCTTTAGAAGGTGTTGTCTCAGCACTTGTAGAGAACGCAGGTCTAGACCCGATAGACATGATCTCAGAGTTAAGGAGCGCGCACAACAAACCTGACGGGATTAAATACGGGGTTAACGTATTCAGCGGTAAGGTCGATGATATGGAGGCTTTAGGAGTTATAGAACCTCTGACAGTGAAGACCAACGCCCTTAAGGCAGGTACTGAGGCAGCAACCCTGGTATTAAGGATTGATGACGTGGTAGCGGCTAGCAAAGTCAAGGAAGAGAAGAAGGAAGAGAAGAAAGAGAAGAAGGAAGAAGAGGAGAAGTAACGCGTTAACTCATAGCTTTTTTCTAAGGCTCCAATTAAACAATACCTTTTTAGGTTTTCAAGATATTAGTTTTCTAGTGGTGGCGTTTATTGTCCGGTATTGAGTATAGCTCGCGTAGGAGGGGTTCAACAGACGACTACGTAAGATATCTTGAGATGAGAATTCAGGAGCTGGAGACCGAGATAGAGTTCCTTAGAAATGAGATAAATTACTATAAGAAAGAGATTGAGAAGCTCCTCTCAACTCCTCTCATAGAGGGTGTCTTACTTGAGGTATTACCTGATGGCAGAGCAGTGGTCAAGAGTTCCACAGGCCCTAATCTCGTGGTTGAGGTTTTAGGGAACGTTGACGTGAAGAACGCGCGGCCGGGATCTAGGGTAATGCTTAATCAAAGAGGTTCCGCCGTAGTCGGCATCCTTCCATCACTTGAAGACCCTTACGTCAGGGCTATGGAGGTCATTGAGAGACCTAAGGTAAGGTATGAAGACGTGGGAGGTCTTAAAGAACAGATAAGGGAGTTGAGGGAGGTCGTTGAATTACCTCTGAAGAATCCTGAATTATTTAGGGAGATAGGTATAGAGCCCCCTAAAGGTATCCTCCTCTACGGCCCCCCAGGTTGCGGCAAGACTTTACTAGCTAAAGCCGTTGCCGGCGAGTCTAACGCTACGTTCATAAGCTTGGTCGCCTCAGAGCTAGCTCAGAAATTCGTTGGTGAGGGTGCTAGAATTGTTAGGGAAGTCTTCAGTTTCGCGAAGAAGAAGGCTCCGGCGATAATACTCATAGACGAGCTTGACGCTATTGGGGCGAAAAGACTTGACATAGGGACTAGTGGTGAGAGGGAGATTCACAGAACACTCACTCAGTTACTTGCTGAGCTAGACGGTTTCGAACCACTAGATAATGTTAAGGTCTTAGCTACTACGAACAGGATAGATATCTTAGACCCCGCACTACTAAGACCTGGAAGATTTGACAGGATAATCGAGGTTCCGCTACCTGATCTCCAAGGCCGTTTAGAGATATTCAAGATACATACCAGGAAAATGAAGGTCAAGGACGTGGACCTAGGATTGCTAGCTAAGTTATCTGAAGGCGCTTCAGGAGCTGACATAAGAGCTATATGTACTGAAGCGGGATTCATCGCGTTAAGAAATAACAGAAATTACGTGATCATGGAAGACTTCATCGAAGCTATTAAGAAGATTCTTAAGGATCGTTTCAGACCCTACACAGAAGAGAGCGGTAAAAAGCAGGAACGCAAGACGCCCTCGGTGGTTTAAGGATTGAGTTACTTTATCAGGAAGATAACCCCTGATGAACTACTCAGTTTCAGAGCTATCCTAAATTATCAGCTGAGAGTAAGCGTTGCTGACTCTGTGCTACCGGACAACTTGTTAGTAGGTGTATCAAAAAATACTGGGAGGGTGAGAGCTTTGATAGATCCTGAAAACACTGAGGTACTGGCCACAGTTGTCGCGTCAACAAACACCCTCAACATGAGATTAAGCCTAGCTAGGAGAATACATAAATTAGTTCCTCCCCCACGATTAAGACTGGTCGTAGTGAACGAGATGGTTCCGGACATATTGGAAGCTAAGAGTTCTGTCTTTTCGAAGCATGTCTTGTCAGTAGATGAGGAGCTTAGGGCTGGTGACGAAGCTCTCGTAGTTAGTGAGGACGATGAGCTCTTATGTGTTGGCAAGCTCCTCCTATCACCTGAGGAAATACTTCAGTTATTAACTGGTCCCGCGTTAAAGATTAGGGAGTGTGTGACTGGATGAAGCAGGTTGAGATATTCATTTATGAAGAATACGAGCAAATACTTAAAGAACCTGGTAGAGAGTGGGTCCTGATCACTGGATTCCCTGGCTTTGGCTACGTAGGGACTATAGCAACTAGGTATATAGCTAATAAGATGAAGTCCGTCAAGATAGGGGATATCGTAACCAAGTATATGCCTGATTTCGTGGCCATGGAGGAATACGGTGTTATGACCCCCTACGAAATATTCTTAGCCGAGAACAGGAACCTAATAATAGTGGTTAATAACGCGTTACCCACAACCCCGGAGAGAGTACCCTATTCCTTAGCGCTGGCCGATTGGTTTAAGAAAATCAACGGTAAGAGAGCGGTGTTTGCCGGCGGACTTAACGTCAAGCTTAAGGAGGGTGACGAGGAGTTCAGGTGGGTCTGCAACATGGACTGCGGGTGGAGCTTTAAAGAACCAACGTTAGGGAAAGGCAACTATATTGTGGGCCCCCTAGCAACTCTTTACGCGATCTTCACGCTTAAGAAAATACCAACACTTCTAATACTGCCTTACACAGAGCCAGGCAGGTACGACCCCTCCGCAGCCGCAGTCTTCATAAGGAAACTCAACGAAATTATGGAGATCGGCGTGTCGGTCGATGACTTAATAGAGTATTCTAAGTTAGTCGCTTACGCTGAGACCTTAATGGAGGAAGCAAGTAAGAAAACTAAGGAAGAGAAAGGACCTAAGCTATACATGTGAGTCCTTGACCGAAGAGTCTCGTTTTTAGGGGAAGTCCGTTAAGGTTCTTGACATAATTCAATTATCTTAACTCCGTACACAACCAGGTCTCTGAAGAGTTCTCGCTTACTCCAAGCATATTTTGAGCATGTGAGGATAACTAGATCGGCTTTTCCTATCTTCTCGAGAATTAAGTTCCTTATCTCTTCAACCATATAATTAATGACTTGCTCCTCCACAGTTAAGGGCATCTCGAATTGTGAGTAAGGATATGCCTGATCTAGTTCCGCAGGCACTAAATTAAAGTAGGGTAAGTACACGAAGACATGGGACTCCGCGTCGATCATCCCCTTACTTAAAGCATTCTTAAATATTTCTGAGTTCTTAAAAGGCTTCTCCTCCGGGTTACCCGGCAGTAAGATTATCTTCTTTTTCTTCTTCTCATTGAAAGCTTTCTTAACGAACCTTCTATGACGTATTAGTTCCGGTCTATAATATGATGTAACGTCGTAAAGGAATATCGCGTGTGAGTCCCCCTTAAACCTAGGGTCAAGTCTTTCTATCCAATCAACGTATTTTATCAGAGTGTTTAGAGCCTCCCTAAGTGATGGGTGGGTCCTCGCTCTTTCCTCAATCAACTCCCACAACCTACCCTCCTTTAAAGCAGTCTTAACTCGTTTTACCTCTCTGTTTATCACGTGTAGGTTATGGATTGCGAGCATCTTAGTTTTCTCTTTTTCCTCTAACCCCATTAATTCCTTAGGCGTGTACCTGCTACAGACCTCACACTCGCACGGCAGGTACTCTAAGTCTGTGATTCTGTAAGTGCCTTCCTCAGTCATGTACCTGCCGTCTCTAGCATAAAGTATGTAGGAAGCTGAGTCGAAAGTGTCTACCCCTAACGCCACCATTAACGGGATTATGAGTGGGTGTCCGCCGCCAAATAAGTGAACAGGTTTATCTAAAGGTAGTACGCTCTTAGCTACGGCGACCATATCAACTATTTTACTGAAACCGTACTTCTCGAGTACTGTGACTGGGGAGCCTATGGCGTACATACTGTAACCCTCAATCCTGCTTGCTTCCGCTGCGGATCTGAGAACGAGATCTAGGTAGACCCCTCCCTGTACTGGTAAAACCCATAGAACGTCGCTCTCCCTAACCTTCTCTATGGTGAGGCGTGCCCTCCTTAAAGTTTCTTCAACACTCTCTACAGCCTCCTCATAGCTAGAGTCGTCTCTGGTAGGGATATCCGCTATCACAGCTATATCAGAACCTATCTCTACTTGATAAGTAGCTATCTCTTCCGGTTCTATCCTTATTCTGTCCCTGCCATACCTTAATATCTGGTAGGCCCCTGAATCCGTCATAACCACTCCTTCAAAATTTATGATTTTCTTAACGCCGATTTCCTTAGCCTTATCCCCGAATACCTGCTTTATTATGAACGCGTTAGTTATGACTTGATCAAAGCCTATACTCCTTACCTTATCCGCTGGTACCTCCCTATCTTGTTTTACCGGGTTAATTACTGGGAAAAAAGCCGGGGTTTCTATGTAGCCGGATTTAGTCTTGAGCTTCCCTATCCTCCCGGCAAGGTCCTTGTCCTTAATCTCGAAGCTCATGCCATGCTCAACCAATGTCTTGACGTCTTGACTCCTCAAGCCTAGATTTGAGCACCACGTTTCTTTAACTCCAAGTATTCCTGTAAGACACTATACAGCTTATTAGCTAGGGCACCGGAACCTTCAACCCCGTTCTCCGTTATCTTGAATTTATCGTATACGTAGACCGCGTGAGCCTCTTTGATAACCCTGATAGATGAGGGGGGTATGTTGAGTTTCGTCGTAAGGTACCTACCGAATTCTTCCGGGTCGAAGATAGGCCTACTCTCGAATATTATCTCGGATATTCTAGAACCGTTAACGAAGACTTTATAAAAAGACCTGCCTTCCTGATTCTTGGCGTTCTCAAGAACTAAGTGTAGAGTGAGCCTCTCACTAAGGTCTAAACCGACTAGCTTGCCTGTATACGTTGTTCCATCAACCAACTTCACCACTATCTCATTACCTATCAAATTATTGAGCTCACTTATTAGACTCCTTACCGCAGGCTGGATCACACCACTCATTTCTACTACCTAAGCTTCATATACTGAAATAAACTTTAAAAATTCACGTTTTTGAGTGCTCCGTAGCGAGCACTGAAAACGAAAAACTTTTAAGGGTGTGCTCATACATTATTACGACTAAAATAAGTGTAGAGGTGGAGTGAATGTCTCAAGGACCTGCGTCAAGCAACGTGGTCTTAGTAGGTAAGAAACCCGTAATGAACTACGTGCTAGCAACACTAACCCTGCTAAACCAGGGAGTTCCTGAAATCGTGGTGAAGGCTAGGGGTAGAGCTATAGGGAAAGCAGTTGACACAGTCGAGATAGTGAGGAATAGGTTCCTGCCCGACAAGGTAGTAGTAAGAGACATAAGAATAGGGAGTCAAGTAGTTACCAGCGCTGAAGGTAGGCAATCCAGGGTCTCAACAATCGAGATAGTAATATCTAAGAAAGACTAACGAGTTGTGTTTTTTCCTCTAACTAACTCAAGAGAGCTAGTGAGTCGTTCTACGTTTTTTAATTAAGCTACCTAGGTTTACGAACCAATGACTCTTCGCGTGACTCATACGGGAAACTCGGGAACTACGTAGCTGAAATCAGCGTCTGGTGTTTCAATCATCTATTCTTAGGTAATTCCACTCATCATCTGTTTTCTCTACGTTTACTAAAATAATAAAGTTTCAAATACCTACAGCAACTCCTTATACTTACTTATTAGCACATAAACCCTTGAGATTCTAGGGTATTCGTAACATGGAGTCTCGTACTCCTCGCCGTTAACGAGCTTAACTAATAATTTGCTCATCCTTATCTTGCCTCTCTTCTCGCAGTCCAGTATCGTGGATTCCTTAACTAACCCGTTGATCGCCAGCCCCTCAAGCTTTAATACGTCGATCATTTCAGGCAAGGGGTCAACACCCAGAATATAATTACAGCGAGCTTATATGTTAGTTAGGGAGTGGGGTTGAGGGTACTGTTAGTGACCTCAAGAATAGCTAGGCCGATACTTGAGGAGGTGGTTAAGGACCTACGTAATCTTATTGATTTAGATGTTTTTGAGTTGAGAAGCGTTCCTATCGCTTCCTTAGCGACCACCAAGCTTATAGCTAGTGAACTAGCTACCTACGAGAAGTCGAGGGAAGCTGACTTAATAGTCATTCCCGGCTTAAGCATAGGGTCCGCGAAAGAAATCCAGAACTTGATTGGGGTAAGAGCGGTTAAGGGTCCTAAGTACCTCGGCGACCTACCCGAGATGTTGAAGCAGCTTCTCCAAGGATTTGTGTTCAGCCCGGACGTTCCGGCAGACGAGGTCATGCGTGAGAAACTAACGAAGTATTATCAAACGAGGTTAGGTGAGGTCCTGCAATCTAGGAAACCTCTCTTTAAGTTAAGGAATGTCGTGTTCACGGAGACACCGCCACCTCTTAACTTAATCTATGAATACCTAGTTAGCGAGTACTCCAGCGTTGAGCACCTAGAAACAAAACTTAACGAACTCAGAACCTTGAGTTATGAGGGTGTGGTGGTGGGGTGTGGTGTTGAGTGTAGGGCTCTAGACCTTGTCGGCAAGTTGTTGTCTGTCAGCTCAGCACACAACATGTTGACCGGGATTGACTTAATCTACGAGAGTGTCCCTAAGGAGAAGCTTAGAGACTTGCTCGATTTGAGCGACTTAATACTCAACGTATCGATGAGTAATGTCGACTTAGTCGCTAGCTACTTAAGGACTGATCAAGCAGTCGTAGCGGTGCCTTCGAGTACTGGGAGTGAGGACGTCATCAAAGTGGTTGAGACACTTCAAGATATGGGCTTCAATAAAATCTTAGTTGACACCATAGTCAGACCACCCACGCTAGGTTTCGTGAACAGCATAATAGAGTTGAGCAAAATAAGAAACAGGGTTAGATACCCCATCTTATTCAGTCCTGCTAACGTATATGAATTAATAGACGTTGATACCCCGGGGGTCATAGCTCTCTTAATAGATATAGGGTTCGAATTAGGTGCTTCATCAGTATTAATAACTGAGTCAAGCGTTAAAGCTCGCGGCGCTTCCTTAGAAGCCTCGATCAGCAGAGAATTAATTTACAGAGCCTTCCTTAAGAAGTCGCCCCCAGTTAATCAAGGGATAGACCTCCTGATAATCAAGGATAAGAAAGACTTAAACATTCCTATACCAGTTCATGAAGGAGTCATCGAGAGAGTTGGTGGTGAAGGCCAGCCACGCCTAGATATGAGGTATTATGTGAAAATCTATGTGGATAAGGGAGGAAAGCAGATAGTAGTAGACGTTCATGACAGAAGCAGTAACAAAATTCTCAAAAGATACGTGGGAAGCAAAGCACTCGATTTAGGCAGAACACTATTGAGAGACTACGAGATAAACGTCGATCACGCCCTCTACATAGGTTACGAGTTAAGTAAAGCTGAGACAGCGTTAAGACTTGGTAAATCCTACGTTCAAGACGAAGACTTATTTAAACGCACCTATCATTAATCACGCATAATTATCCCTCACGTCTTCGGGAGGTCCCCCAACTGTACACTTCTTGACTACAAGAACGAGGTTTAGGGGGTTCTTCTTTTTAAAGCGATATCCTAGTTATTCTTGGTGTGTAAAATGGTTGTACGAAGAAGAACCGTTACGGCGAGGAAAATAACCGGTAAGAAGACTGTGAAGGATAAGGTCTACCAGTACGAGTATTACACGCTCCCACTAAATCTGTACCTCCCTAAGAGCATGGTAGAGAAGTGGGGTACTGAATTCGTTATTGAGAGAGACGAGGAGAAGGGCAGAATAACGATCTACTCCGTTAGAAGCGTTGAGAGTAAGTAAAGGGATTATCTTGAGGTTTTTATGTGTAGAAGAAAACACAGACAATACTTTGAAGATTTCTTTTACGGAGGAATGCTTTAGAGAAGCTGTTAAGTCTCTACTCATGATCATACCCTTAGGTAAGGTCACTAGCTATTCAAGGATAGCTAAGATCTTAGGAGCTCATCCAAGGAGTGTCGCTAGGGTCCTGAAAAGCAATAAGGAACCCATAATAGTCCCTTGCCATAGGGTAGTTCACGAGAGCGGGAAACTCGGTAGCTACACATTCAAGGGTAAACCACGATCGGACCTAAAGAAAAAACTCTTGATCTTAGAAGGTGTTGGGATAGCTGACGATAAAGTGCTTAGGGAGTCTTTCATGGAGGACTTGCCGTGACGGAATCAATTGGTTTGACAGTCTCAGGAAACGATCTCTAACGTGTTTAGAACGGGGTCTCAACCCCCCTACTATTTAAAACCGATGATATGGTCCACTTCAAAGCCTCATAATCTTTCTTCTCATTACCGAAGATGCCGTCTTGCCTAACGACCTCCACACCCTTGAAAAAGAGGGATATAGTTACCGTATCGTTTTTCAGCTCCTCAGACAAGAACATGACCGTCGTCACTAAGCCTCTAGATTTCTCCTCTATCCTTCTCAGAGTCTTTTGTAAGACTCGAGCTTCGGGAACTCCGGTTCTAGAAATCACTACTAGGACCACGTCACGTCCGTAAACTACCTCCATCAACTCCCTCAGATCGCTTACTACCCTCATTACCTACAGTCCTGCACCTACTGTTGTAAGCTTCCCTAATTATTTTCTTCTCTTCAGGAGTTAAATACACCTCTATATCTACCGGGGTCTTAAGCTCCGTTGGCTTTCTAATCCCCGTACTATTTAGCAAGACTAAATCGTAGTTGAGTAATTCTCTTAACTCGCTACAGGGTAGCTCGCTAGCAAGCCTCTTAAGACCTTCCCCAAAGTCTACGTGTTTTCTGAGCTGCGACTCACTCACGGAAGTCCCACAAACCAAGCACGTGAGGTCCGGCATTAACGAATTGAAGCCGCATCTAGGGCACGTGATCGGGGGGATCTTATACCTCCTGTTAACCCACGCGTTAAACCACTTTATCCTGAGTACTTCTATAAGGTCTGTTCGCTTCTCCCGCACTACCTGCTCGTAGATCCTAGGAGCTACTAAGAGGACAGAGTCCTTAACGCTCGCTACTACGAAGTCGAGGAGATTTGGAGTTAAAGACTCGAACATCTGGACTATCCTATTAGCTATCAACTCGTTTATGGTTTCTTTATGCCTGTTATATCTCTTAACTACCGTCTCAACATCCGTGCGAGTGGTTGGGGAGCCGTAGAGCTGAGTTAGTATGTCGTGAAGTAGCTCCACGTACTGAGCATCACTTAACCCAAGTATTGTGAGACCTGATAAGGTAACGAAGTCCCCTATGTTCTCGTCAATCCATTTATCAATATCTACTTCTTTACGACTTGCTTTCCTCTCTTTAACTGCCTTCTGTTCAACTTCTTTCTTAGGAGGCTTCCCCCTCCCAGCCTCAGTCTTCTTCCCAACACTTTTTCTCTTAGATTCTTTATCTTTCTTAACCAATCACCTCAACCCCGCTTAAATACCCTTGATAGTCGTTCTTATCTCGATTATGTCCTTATCCATTAATTTATGTGAGAGACCCACCTTCTCGCCCGGATACTTCGCTGAGGGCCCCCAAATCCTGGCGTACCTAAAGAATCTCAGAAACTCCTCACGTATTTCTTTAATAGCATCCTCAACCGTGGAGCCCTCCTTAAGAATTAGAGGCTTAGGTGAATGTGTGTCTGTGTTAGGTTCCTTCGTGTAAACTCTTATTAAGTTAAGCATTTTGAAGACTAGTCGAGGAACATTCTCAAAACCTCTCATGTGTGCTGCGGAGACGGGCACGACCTCAACACCGGGTATTAAGTTCCTTAAAGTTTCTGTCAAGGAACTCAGCTGGGTTTCCGTGATCAGGTCTACCTTATTCAACAGTATTAGTGAGGGCTTGTAAGTAACCCTCTCGAAGATAGCTCTCTCAACCTCGTCCAGAGATACCTCGCCGATGATCCTCACCTCAGAGTTGTAGAGACGGTAACTCTCAAGGAGTTTTCTTACGTCCTCAGCCGTACACCCGATTAACTTACCGTTTACCACTACCCTAACTCCCTGTTGGCTTCTCCCCCTGATTATCTGTACCTGACCCCTAGGTCTTACCAGGTAGATGCCGGAGTCTGTTAACTCCTTCACCATGATCTCCAGCTGCCTCACGGGATTGTTTGAAGCGTCTAGGACTACCAAGAGTCCATCAGCGTTCCTAGCGAGACCTAGCAACCTAGTCCCCCACCATACAGCACCTTTCGAAACTCCCTCAATGAACGCGGGGGTATCTATCAACTGTATCTGGATATCCTCGAACATCATCATTCCAGGCACGGGCATTTTAGTGGTGAACGGTACTTGACCTACCGCAGGTTTTGCGTTAGTCAACGCTCTGAGCACGGAGCTCTTCCCAGAGGACGGGAAACCTAGGATGACTACTTGCGCGGCGCCCTCCTTCTCTATGAAGAAAGTGGGAGCCCCACTACCCCCTCTCCTAGACCTCTTCTCTTCAAGCTCTTTCCTAAGCTCCGAGAGCTTCCTCCTAACCCAAGCAACGAGGTTCTCAGTACCTTTATGTTTAGGAACCGCTGACAAAAACTCCTCCAAAGCCTGTATTTTCTCTTCAGTAGTCTTAGCCTCTAAATACTTCACCCACTTAGCCTTAGCTTCAGCAGGTAGGTTGGTCGGCACTCTCTCTCCTACTAAAAATTAGGTTAGTCCTCTTTAAGTCTATGACTCATTGCCGGACTCCCTTCCTAGACCACTTAAGCAACCCCTGATTACTCTTGACGCCCCCTAAACCTAGTCTCTTAAGTGTTGACCAAGTCCTACGCACTATGGGGGTTTCTTCAGGGGCGTGCTCGGTTAACCACTTAATGGTTCTTGGGTCTGAAGGGTATCCGCTGCCGAAATCCCCGTAAATTGAGTGCAGAAACCCCACATGCGTATCCCTAAGAAACTTAGCGATTATGGAAGCCGCTGCTACTACAGGGTACCTGACATCAGCTTTGTGCTCGTAAACGAGTTTAATATTAGTTGGGATATTCGCTACCAGGACTCTCTCGTGTCTAAGAGATGAAAGAGCGTCTACATAAACCTCGGATACCTTAATTCCTAAGCTTAAGACGGTCTTAACCAACGAAATAACTGCCTCAATAAACAACTTATTCAGGTTATTTGCGTCTATTGTTGCTGGCCTGTACCTCCTAACAACCACTACCTCAGCTACCTCAATGATTTTAGGGAATAAAGCGGCTCTAGTACGTGGTGTAAGGCTCTTACTGTCCCTAACCCCTAAGTCTTTAAGGTATTGTGTGAGTTCCTCCCCAACCCCAACACAAGCAACGAACATATCCCCTATTATAGGACCTCTCCCAGCCTCATCAATCCCTAAAATCACGGGCCCCTTAGGCATAAACAAACTTTAAACCCCTCCCTTCAAGACCTTAACAACAACTCCTATAAGATCCTCAAAGTCCCTCTTAATCCTTCCTAGAACGTCTCCTACGTCCTTCCCCTTAGGCTTCGCCTCACTAATTAAGGTTAGTGCTTCTTCAGTTGTTGAGACCTTGAATAATGGGTACCCCCTAGCTCTGACACATTCGTTGACATGTATCAAGCCCGGGTAGTATGTGATGCCGACTGTGTTGAGGAGCGCGGCTTCCCTAGCCAGAGTTGAGCCGCCGCTAACCACCGCCCTAGCATAAAAAGCTAGGCTAACCCCGTCATATGAACCCTCAACAACAATCACTTTATTCCTTAACGTCTGAGGTAATTCATCGATTAATTCTTTGTGTTCAGGGTATCTGGGAAGGAAAACAATCTTTAGATCGTTGCTTAAGACTTGATACATTAATTTCCTGAGGTCGAAGCTTAACTCAACCCCCTTATAGTAGGTTGCGTGATGCTCGTGCGGCCTGAGAATTAAGTATTTGTAAGGTTCAAGACCTAAACCCTCCACATAACTTAAGTCTGGCTCACTCCTGAGTAGCCAGGAAACCTCGTCAACACCGCCATACCTCACTAGTCTAGAACCCTCGAACATGTACTTCCTAATGTCTTCCTCAGGTATGCAGTCAGAGGCTATCACTATGTCCGCTAGGGGTAGGGAAAGCCTACTGGGTACTTGAGCGTGAGGCGAGTCCGTTATAGCCACGTACTTAATCCCGACACCGAAAGCCAGTCTGGCGGCGGGTGGGTTAGGGTAAGCCACGAGTACGTCCGGCCTAAACCCCTCAACATATACTGCTAGACCGAACATCCTGTCAGCGTCTCCCAACACCTTATCGTATGGACTGCCTATAACGTACCTCCCAATAACTACCGGTTCCACCCCAAACCTCCTCAGAGCCCCTACAGTGTACTCGTAGTCTCTGCAAGTGACTAAGACCTCATGACCTCCCTCACGTAATTCCCTAGATAATAAACCAAAAAGAGTTGCTTGCTTAGAAGTCAACACGTCAATCCATACCCTGAAATCTACCACCCCAACAAATATCGGGGACTGAAAAATTAATTAATTGAGGTAATCAATTAATTAACGTGGTGTGATTAGGAGTGAGACTCTTTGGCACTGACGGCGTTAGAGGGGTTGTTAACGAAGACCTAAAACCAGAATTCGTTGTCAGGCTCGCCCTAGCTATAGCCTCATACTTCGGTAGCGGATCCTCTATATTGGTTGGGAGGGACGCGAGAGCTGGTAGTGAGTTAATTCAGGATATCGTGATGGGTGTTTTAGCGTCCTCAGGGCTAAGGGTTTATGATGCCGGCCTCACACCGACCCCCGCACTACAGTACAACGTCAAGGAGAGAGGTTTTGACGGGGGGGTGATGGTGACTGCGTCACATAACCCACCGCAATACAGTGGTGTAAAGGTAGTGTTGTCTGACGGTATCGAAGCTCCTAGAGAGGTTGAGGAGGAGATTGAAAAGATATTCCTTGAGGAGAACTTTAGGAGGGTTTCTTGGAGGGAGTTAAGGCACAGGAAGACTTTAATTGATGACGTTAATGAGTTCTACGTTGACGGGGTAATGAAGCTGATCGATACTAGTAAGCTGAAGAAAGTCTTCAGAGTAGTTGTTGATCCCGCGAATAACGTGGGAGCCCTCACAACCCCGAAACTACTTAGAGCGCTTGGCGTGCGTGTGTTGACCGTTAACGGCGACTTAGCTCACCAACCTTACAGAGAGCCTGAGCCTACTCAGGAAAACATAGAATACTTAAGTAGCATAGTACGTGACGTGAGAGCTGATTTCGCCGTAGCACATGACGGGGACGCTGACAGAGCTATTTTCATAGACAATCTAGGTCGTTATATACCGGGCGATAGATCCGCCACCCTCTTATGTAAGCACATAATAACTAACAGGAGAGATAATCTCCCGCGCCGTGTGGTTACGGCCGTCTCGTCATCAACCATGATAGAGGACCTGCTTCGTGAATATGGCGTGGAGGTCGTGTGGGTTAAGGTCGGTAGTATAGTGATTGCTAGGACTATGAAGAGTTTAGGGGCTATGGCTGGTTTTGAGGAGAACGGGGGCTTCATGTACGCGCCGCACCAGATGGTGCGGGACGGCGCGATGACCACCGCGTTGATGCTTGAGTTGCTAGGTAGTGAGGGTGCCTCCCTTAGTGAGTTATATGATAGGCTACCTAAGAGGTACTTAATCAAGACTAAGGTGCCTTTGAAGAACAAGGACTTGGTTAGTGACGTAATAGACAGGATCTTACTTAGTTACGGTGGATACAGGAACATAACCATAGACGGCGTGAAGGTGATAGGACCTGATTTCTGGTTCTTGGTGAGGCCTTCTGGAACAGAACCTTTAATAAGGATTTTCGTGGAAGCAGATAGTGAGGGCAAAGCTAACGAAATTCTTAAAGACTTGCTGAGAATTACTAGTGAGGTATTGAAATGAGGTATCCGTTGCTGAACCTGCTTGCGTGCCCGATGTGCAAGAATTTCCCCTTAAGATTATACGTGATAGAGAAGAAGGTATCGGAGAGGGATTACGCGGTTATCAAACCGTTCTGCGACTACTATTGCGGTAGGCATGAGAAACTAGTTAGTTCTCTAGACATTAATAAATTAGAGTGTGAGTTATGCGTTAAGGAAGATGTCTTGAGCGGGGTTCTATTATGTGAGAAATGCGGTCGGTGGTACCCGATAATAAACGGGATCCCCTTCATGTACCCAGATAGTAGGAGGGTACACCCGAAGGTTAAGTCTAGGGAGGAGGAATTCCTTAAAAAATACAGGGATCTACTCCCTAGTGACGTTCGCGAGAAAATCAAGTAGTCTTAAGTATCCTAACGCCTGAACCTTCTCCTACCTCTCGCAGGCCTTGCGGAGAATTCAGCTACCCTTTCCTCACTAAGTATCCTCTCTTTTAACTCGTCAACAGCTTTCAATAATTCGTTTAATGTGTTTTCGTCCAACTTGTTCTGCTCTAAGAATTCCTTGCCGGAACTCGTTAGCCTAAGCTTTCTCAGTGTGGGTTCTGTCTCCACTAAACCTAGATAAAGAAGTACTCGAACATCTTCACTTAATTCCTTACTACTAGGTATTTGATCGACTAACACGAAAGAATACCTGAACTTAATGTTCTTCTCTTTAGACAACGCATACACTAAGCTATTCAAGCTTCTCTCAGATATTATTTTGAGGTGGTCTATTATGGTAAGTAGCTTTAGTTTATCAGGGTCTTTCTTAACGGCTTCTACGGTTGTGGCCGGCCTAGCAATTATTCTTAACTCCTTAGACGCGGTTCCCGAGGTTTGTTGAGGTTTTTGCGGCATCTAGTACATCCCTAAATGAAGTTAATCTAACGCTAATAAATCAGAAAAACTATAATTTAATAATTATTGGGGGACTGAAAGTGAGTGAGATTAGGGAGATTAAGAGTGTTAGGCCTGAGGTAGTCTTAAGCCTGCACAGCCATATAAGGGGTCTCGGACTCGACGCTAATATGGAGCCTAAGCCTGTTGCGGGGGGCTTAGTGGGTCAGATAGAAGCGAGGAAAGCTGCAGGCGTTGTGGTAGATCTCATAAGGCAAGGCAAGATGACTGGTAAGGGGATCTTACTCGTCGGTCCCCCAGGTACTGGGAAGACCGCTCTAGCAGTAGCTATAGCGAGGGAGTTAGGCGAGGACACGCCTTTCGTAGCCATAGATGGTGCGGAGATATACTCCACGGAAGTAAAGAAAACAGAGGTTCTCATGCGCGCCGTGCGTAAAGCCATAGGCGTTAAGGTCAGAGAAGTCAGGAAGGTTTACGAGGGTGTAGTCAAGAACATAAAAATAGGTTTCGTGAAACATCCGTTTAATCCATACGCGAGAATACCTGGGGAAGCTAGAATAACTCTCGAAACGAAGGACGACTCAATAACGATATCGGTGGGCGAGG
This sequence comes from uncultured Desulfurococcaceae archaeon, assembly GCA_964636755.1. Classification (GTDB taxonomy): domain Archaea; phylum Thermoproteota; class Thermoprotei_A; order Sulfolobales; family NBVN01; genus Zestomicrobium. The sequence goes on along the minus strand of CAZWSU010000041.1, from coordinate 10,236 downwards.
AAATAACTAGTCAATTAGTTCAGCTCAGGATTAAGAGGGGCGACCACATATGGATAGACGCGGAGACAGGTATAGTACACAAGGTAGGGCGGGTTAAAGGGGTTGAGGAAGCTAAATATTACGACATAGACTCAACACGTATCGAGGAGGAGATGCCTTCCGGACCGGTAAAGAGGGATAAGGAAATAGTGCGTGTATTCACCTTCAACGACCTAGACCTCTACGTAGCTAGTCAGAGACTCTCTATAACCTCCCTGTTCGGTGTTGAGTTAGAGAAAGAAATAGATGAAGACACGAGGAAATCCGTTAACTCCATGGTAAGGAAGTGGCTCGAGGAAGGTAAGGGGGAGATAGTTCCCGGCGTTTTATTTATCGATGATGCACACCTCCTAGATCTCGAGGCATTCTCCTTCTTGACTAAAGTCCTCGAATCCGAGTTCTCGCCTATACTGATACTAGCTACCAACAGGGGGGTTACCAAGATTAGAGGAACCGATATTGAGTCACCTCACGGAATACCCTTAGACCTCCTAGATAGGTTATTGATAATCCCAATGAAGCCTTACAGCAGAGAGGAAATAAAGCAGATAATATCGATTAGAGCGGAGGAAGAGGAAGTCCAGTTAAGTAAGGAGGGTCTTGAACGGTTAGCGGACATAGGAGTCAGCCATAGCCTTAGGTACGCTGTCCAGTTACTCAGGCCCGCACACATAATAGCTGAACGCAAGAAACACCAAGAGATAACGCCTGAGGACGTTGAGGAGGCAACGAGGCTCTTCATAGACACTAAGCAGAGCGTGGAGTTAATAAAGCAGTATGAAGGACAATTCATTAAGTAGTTACGTCCTCCTCATCTTCTAAGTAGGTCAGCAGAACAGGATTATCTATCTCGACCACCTCACCCCTGCCGGATTCCTCACCCTCACTAACGAGTAGCGTGATAATCAAGTAACTACCTATCTTAGACGCCTTAACCTTCTTAACCTTCATCTTAGTGAAGGTATCTACCTCGTATCCCCCTAAATTACTTCGTACCTCGTTAATCCCCTGCTCCCGCCTTAAGCGACCGCGGATTTTCGCGGCTACGTACTTGTCGTAACCCGTGATCGAGATCAACACTAAGAGTAAGGTAGCGGTCATTAGGAGTAGCTCCAGCATCACTCTCCCTAACAATACCTTTACTGGCCTAGTTGATTTTTAAGATATCAACCTAATTCTTCTTTAAGGAAGTGTGAGTAACTCGAAAACGTGGTGGAGCCGGTGTTTCTGGTATGTCAGAGGATTACGTAGTTATCGAGGAAGGTAAGGCGAGGATCAAGGTCCCGAACCCCGCGAAGTACTTAAGACCTGATAATGTGTACGAACCTGCGTGGGCACCCGTTTTCTACAACCCGGCTCAGACTATGAATAGGGATGCTTCAGTCCTAGTGTTGACTGCTCTACTCAACACTCAGAATTTCGAGAAGCCTGTGAGAGTGGCTGACCCGTTCTCAGGAACCGGTGTCAGAGCAGTGAGGTACGCAATCGAGGTTCCCGGCGTTGATGAGGTATACGCTAACGACTTAGACCCCAACGCCTTTAAGTTAATTCAGGAAAACGTGCGCATGAATAATGTCCAGGATAAGGTGAGGGTCTTCAGGGGGGACGCTAACGCAATCCTCTACATGCTGAAGTCACTAGGGTACACCTTCGTTTTCGTGGACATAGATCCTTACGGAACCCCAGCACCGTACGTTGACGCCGGCATATGGTCCACCAGGAATCACGGCGTCTTAGCTGCTACCGCGACGGACACAGCACCCTTAAGCGGGTCTAAATACTTAGCTGGGTCTAGGAGATACGACGTTAGGTTACTCCCTAACGACGTAGGTGCTGAGGTAGGACTTCGTGTTTTGCTAGGTTTCATGGCTAGGAGGGGAGCTACTCGAGACAGGGTTGTGGAACCCCTGCTCTCGTTTTACTCAGGGCATTACTACAGGGTTTTCGTGAGGGTTTCTAAGGGAGCTACTAAAGCTAGCGAAGTCCTCTCTAATCAAGTAAGCTACCTCTTAATATGTGATAGGTGCGGCTTCAGAACATACACGAATAAGATGATTGAGGGTGAGGTGTGTTCTTTCTGCGGAGGTCCTGTGAAACTCTTAGGTCCTCTGTGGAGAGGGGAACTAGTCAACACCTCGTTTCTTAAGATCCTCAAGGATTTATTGAGCGGGTTTAGCTACCTGCAATCACGTGACAAGCTAGCTAAGCTACTAGAATTTCTATTGAACGAGGAGACCGGCTTGCTTGCCTACAACCTAATAACCCTAGCTAGGTTCTTAAAAACCAACGTACCGCCAGTCAAGAAAGTCTTAGAATGCTTGAGGGAAGCCGGCTATAGAGCTAGCAGGACGCATGTAGCGCCCCAATACATCAGAACAAACTCAGACTTAGAAACCTTACTTAAGTGCGTCTCATGACCGGTCAATCTGAATTGCTTTGCAGGAAGTAAGTCAGTAGATTGCATTTATATGGGTTGAAGAAGCCTCCGGTGCCACACCTATATAACTCCCTGCACACAAAACACGGCAACTTAATGACCGGGTTTAAACTAACTCTAAGAGATACCTCCTCCAACTTCTCAGGCACGTACTTGAGCACGTATGTCTTCCTACCCTTATACAGCATTTGCTCTCTCTTTATCAAACCCTTACGAACTAAGCTGAGGACCGCTCGCGAACCCTCCCTATTATCAACCCCTAGAACAGACCATAACTCACTCTGAATAACACCGCTCTTACCCCGCTGCTTAACAATCTCCAATATACGTCGCTCCAGCTCCGCCCTCATCAGAGACACCGTTTCCTCATATCCAATAATAACATCGGTTTGAGAGCTAATATAGTGAATCCCGTATCCTAAAGTACAGGTCTTTATGAATCCAGTCCCTGTTAGAGAGAGACACGGAAAATAATTCCCACCGACCGCTCAAGGACTTAAGTATGGTGTCCTTCAGCTTCCAGTGGATAACGGCTAGTAAAACCCTATCACTTCTTAAGACGTCGTAGATAGCTGACCTAAGCTGAGGGACCGATAACTCCATAGGACCTATCTCATCAATAGCTATCAAGTCAGAATTCTCCATCGCTTTCTTGATGGAGTTGACCCCCACGGCTGTGGCAGCCGCCACGTTAACGCAATACCTCCCGATGCGTGGCCCCCCACCCTCACATAGCTCGGCTAACCAACCCTCCTCACCGCTTATTAAATCAACTATCTTGAAACCTATCCTCCGCCCACTCACCCGGACCTCAGGACAAATAAAACCACCTATTCTTAAGCCGTCCTCCCTCAGCAACTCAATGACTTTAAGGAACGCCGTAGTCTTACCAACGCCTGGAGGACCACTAATGAAGAACTTCATTTCATGCTCAGGCTCGCGGGCATTCTTAAATCCTTGAGCTAAACCTTAATTATCTTAACTTTTCCTTCCCCAACAGTCGATAAGCTATCTCTTATCATCTTCGCTTTCTCAGGATCGTCTGTAACGACCCTAACATCCGCGTCAGTAACTCTAGAGAACTTCAGGCACTCACCGATCTTCACGATCATCTCCCTCATGCCATATCTGCGGGACCTAGTCGTATCCACTGTTATGAAGGTCTCCCTGTCTTTTATTATGTAGTCCGGTGCCGACCTTCTTATCTCGTATATCTTGCTCTCATCCACGTCGAATAACTCTTTAAGGTTTGTTTTCACGCGTATTAAATTCTCGTCAGCGAATCCCTGAGCTTCTTTAATCGACTTACTGGCGAACTCTTCCCTTAAGTCTTTAGCTGATATAGGTCTTATGACTTCATCACCTAACACCGAAGCTAGTTTCTCAGCTGTCTCTATGGTTATGTTCCCTCCCCTCTTCTCATAGGTTTCCAGGGTTTTCCTAGAGATATTCAGGAGGGATGACAAAGACGTCAGCGTATGTCTTAGTTCCGTTCTCTTTCTAGAGAAGACCTCACTATCTACTTTAACGAATAGCTCTCCCCTCTTATATAGAGCTATTAACTCATCTCTCCCGGAATACATGTTCTGGAAAGTCTTTAAGCTAAGTAAGTAAACACCTTCTCTCTCAATCACTATGTTCTCGTATACGTCAGGAGCCTCTGAAATTATTAAAGGTACGGCGTTTAAAGCCATCGAAGACTTAATTAGGTCCTGTGCTTCGTTCTTATTCACGTGCATTAAGTCCTTAACTCTTATTATGAGCGTCCCGTGCTCGTCACTGCTAGCAACTATGTCTATAGATCTCTCCCTGTACTTAACGGGAAAGTTAATGACCTCATACCTAAAGCTAACTCTCTCTAACACGTTGTTAACTCCTTCGTAAAGCTTCTTAAGCACTTCCTTACTTCCCGTTCTACTCTCCATCATTATCAATAATAACTAAGTAATGCAGTAATATAAGTGTTTAATTTTCTTTTTGAAGATAAATATCAACTTCTCGTATACCTAGCTAATACCATAGCGTGGTCTTTATCGAATGGGTCTAGATGGACTACATCAACTATTTCGAATCCTCCCTTAGTCAGCGTGTCTATCTCCCGCTTATAAATCTCGTCAGGTTCTTTAGTCACGTCAATACTTCTAGACTTTATAGCTAGGTAGAGATAACCATTCTCCCTCAAGAAGTACTTAGCGTTGATGTTCACGATGGCTGCCTGCTCTGGCTGCGCTACATCAGCGTATAAGACGTCAACCAAAGAGACTGTGTGGGAGTATTTCTGCGGGAAGCGTGCGTCGTTCAATAGCGGGATTAAGTTTTTGCGGTCTTCACATACTCTCAGTAAATCTCTTATTACTCTAGGCGCGAACTCAACTGCGTACACAACCCCCTTCTCGCCAACCAAATCCGATACGTGGCTTGGCGTGGTTCCCGAGCCGGCGCCTAGGTAGAGGACCTTAGTACCACTACCTATGAATAATTCTTTTATGCCTTTCAATAACGCTCCAGCCAGCTTACTCCTGTAGGGGTTCCACTCCCTATACTCCACCCCCTCATACAGGTACAGTCTCTCACCGTAAACTCTCTTACCAGGAGCTAGGTTCTTAGTAGCTAGTTTTATGCTACCATCTTCTAACTCAACCAAGTATACGCCGCCATACTTTTCATGAGGCTTAATACTAATTACTTCTATCATCTTTTATCACCTACCACCCCTCCCCCTCTTACCCCTCTTAAATGGAGGTCTTTCAGGCCCTTTAACTTTCTCTGGCACGGGCTTGGCAGGCGGCTTAGCGTACAACTCCTTAATCTCCGCAATCCTCTCCTGAAGATCTTTCCTAAGTTTATCCGCAATGAATCTGCCGGTGAAGTAATCGGCTTTAGCAGCTATAGCTAGCTTAGTTGCGACAGCTCTCGCGATCTTACCTCTCTGCCACTTAGGGGCTGTGTGTATTTCCGGGTACTGGAACAACACGCCGTGTTTCGGCGGTCTACCACCAGTTCTTAGAGCTCTGAACAAAGCTTTCTCAGCACCTAAGACTTGAATAGTGCTTGCAGGCATCTTAGCCAAGTCTTCGAGACTTCCAGCAAGCGATAATAATCTCGCGCCCAGAGTAGGTCCCACGAGTTCCGTTATGTTGGGGGCTACCTCCCTCATGACCTGACTTAAGTATTCTGAAAGCTTATCCCTCAACTCGTAAAGATTTAGAATAACGTTAACAAAGTCTCTTATTCTCTCAACATCCACTTCCGATAAGTCAGCACCCATACTCTTCCTAGAAGCATCGTAGATCTTGAGAGCTCTACTCTCACTAAAGCCTAGCTTCCTGAGTTTTTCGGGAGTCATCTCCTCCCTACTACCAAACTCGTAAACCACCGTAGCGTACATCTTATGATCCTCTATCAAGTCATCTAACTCCGGAAAGTGAACGCTATACCACTCACGCATTCTGGACGCGAATAAGTTTATAGTCTTATCTATGTCATCTATAGACCTGATGGCTTGAATAGCTAGTAAGTCCCTCTTAGCAGCAAAGCTCCTTAACTTAATCCTAGTTGCTTGAAGCATTACTTGATTCAAGAACATAACCCACTCAATCTCAGATTTCACAATACCTTCATTAATCGCTATCTGAATCAAGGAATCACGAAGTCTTCGGAGAACGCTATTCTCAGGCTCTACAAGCGCTTTAAGCTTCATCGAAGAAACTACTCTCGCATGATCCTCATCCGGAACCACCACCTCGACCTCGTCACCGTAGGCCTTAACCAAATCCTCAATACAGGCAACAAACTCATCCGTTACCTCCCCACTCTCCAATTTCAGAACGCGCTCAACCAACTCATTCACGTTAATCTTACTACTAAAATGTTTTACGAGTACATTACCGTCAACGTCAGCTATTAGAGACCCTATAAACGTATCAAGAGCTACTACCCTCACCATTAGCACCAAATAGAAATAACTCACACAAATTTATATATGCTAAGGATCACGTAGACAGAGACTCATAACGTCTGACAACACCGCATCATTAAGGACGGGTTCTCACGTCCGCTAAGATTATCGTTTGCTACTTCGGCTCTTTCATTATCGCTAAGAGTCTCGCCTTAAAGGCACGTGAGTCCTTAGTCAAAAGCTTATAATCTTTAGAAGTATTTTTATGCGGGTCTAGGGCATGCCTACGCACGGTTCGATGACTAAGGCTGGTAAAGTGAGGAGTCAGACTCCAAAGATAGAGAAGAAGCCTAAGAGGAATTTCCCGCCTAGGCAGAGGAATAGGCGTGAGTATTGGATTAGGAAGAGGAAGGAAGCGGGTCTTCCAGTTCCTACGGTGATACCTCCTTCGTCTGTGCCCAGTGCGAGGAAGGCTACTGCATAGCTTTTCAAAAGAAATAATTTTGTTAATAGAGTTTCTTAAGTGAGGTGCTGGCTTGATTTCAGGAGTGAGGGTAGGGGATAGAGTAAGGATTAGGAAAGGCCCTCTAATTTATGAGGGCGTGGTTCTACCTAAGAGTGAGTTTAGTTCTGAGAATGTCTTAGTGATTAAGCTAGATAACGGGTACAACGTGGGGATTGACGTTAGCGGTGCTGAGGTAGAGGTCATAGAAGAAAACGTTGTGGGTTTTCATGAGTCAGGACTTTCCCGTAGTGTGGTGAAGGGCGGCGGCAATCTCAGGATCACTTTCTTGAGTACTGGCGGTACCATCGTTAGTAAGGTTGATTACGAGACAGGCGCCGTGAGACCTGCGATAACTGCGACTGAGTTGCTCGAGGCGGTTCCGGAATTCGCTGATTACGCGTCAGAACTCGCTGTGATAGAGTATAGCAGATTGTTTAGTGAAGACTTGACGCCGGCGTATTGGGCGGAGCTAGGTAGTGAGGTAGGTAGATTAATTGAGTCAGGCGTTGACGGGGTTCTCATAGCTCACGGAACTGACACTATGACTTACACAGCTTCAGCACTAGCTTTTGCTTTAAGGAATCTCCCAGTACCAGTCATCTTGGTCGGTTCTCAGAGGAGTAGTGACAGACCTAGCTCGGACTCAGTCCTCAACATGAAGGCTTCCTTAACAATCTTTAAGGAAGCGCCGTTTGGTGAGGTGGTGGTGTGCATGCATGGAACTATCTCAGACGATTACGTCTTAGCTCATAGGGGGGTTAAGGTCAGGAAAATGCATTCTAGTAGGAGGGACGCGTTCCAATCAATAAATGACGCGCCGTTAGCTAGGGTTGACTTCCCGGGCATGAGGTTTAAGATGCTTAACCCGAGGTTTATTGCTAGGGGTAGGAGAGAGGATTTCCAAGTTGTGAGCAAGTTTAGTGATAGGGTTGTGTTACTGAAGTTTTATCCGGGCATGGAGTGCGGTATCATCGACTTCTTAGTTGATAGGGGGTATAGAGCCATAGTCATTGAGGGAACTGGGTTAGGTCACATAAGAAACGCTTGTGTTGATAGTGTTGCCAGAGCTACTGAGGAGGGGGTGTTAACAATCGTGACTACTCAGACAATATTTGGCAGGGTTAACATGAATGTCTACAGTACCGGTAGGAGGCTCCTTAAAGCCGGTGCTATACCAGGACATGATATCTTAAGTGAGGTTGCTTACGTTAAGCTGTCTTGGATGCTCGGTAGCTATCCAGGTCTTGACAGGAAAGACTACGTAGAGCTTTTTCATAGGAACATAGCTTACGAGTATAACCCGATACATAAGGACTCGTTATTCCCGGTGTGGTCTCATGAGTATTGACTACTCCTCGATAGGTTTGAGAGTCGGTATTGAGATACATCAGCAACTAGCTACTAAAGAAAAGCTTTTCTGTTCATGCCCTGCTGAGTTAGCTAGTGATGAGGTTCCTAAAAGAGAGGTGAGGAGATTCCTGAAGGTTGCTAAGAGTGAGGTTGGTGAAGTTGATCCCGCGGCTCAGTACGAGATCATGAAGGGGAGGAACATAATATATGAGGTACCGGAGAATCACGCTTGCTTGGTGGAGCTGGATGAGGAGCCTCCTCACGAGCTGAATAGGGAGGCGGTTTTAATAACGTTGGCCATAGCTAAGGCCCTAAACTCCACGCCCGTTGACGAGATAGAGGTTATGAGGAAGATAGTTGTTGACGGCTCAAACACTACAGGTTTTCAGAGGACAGCTATAGTCGCTGTAGGCGGTTATCTGGCAGATGATGACGGCTTGATAAGAATACAGACTATATGTCTTGAAGAAGACGCTGCGAGGAAGGTTGATGAGGGGAGGGGTTACGTTAAGTATAACTTAGACAGGCTGGGCATACCACTCATCGAGATAGCTACGGGACCCGACATAAGAAGTCCTGAGCAAGCTATGAGGGTTGCTTTCAAGTTAGGGTTGCTGCTTAGACTTAGCGGTAAGGTGAAGAGGGGGATTGGCACCATAAGGCAAGACCTAAACATATCGATTAAGGGAGGTGTTAAGACTGAGGTGAAGGGTGTTGGAAAGCTTGAGTTAATACCTAAGGTGGTGGAGTACGAGGTTTTGAGGCAACTGAGGCTACTTGAAATAAGAGATGAGTTGATTAGAAGAGGGGTTAGGGAGAGTGACTTACCGTACTTGATTGTTGACGTGACCGACGTTTTCTTAAGCAGTAAGAGCAGGTTAGTGACTTCCTCGCTAAGTAAGGGTCTTAGAATATACGCGACACCGCTGAAAGGCTTTGGCGGATTACTGAAGATTGAGTTAATGCCTGGGAGAAGGTTCGGCACGGAACTCTCTGATTACGCGAAGGCTTGGGGTGGGGTGGGGGGCATAATACACAGTGATGAGTTGCCTTCCTATGGGATCTCGGAGGAAGAGAAGGAAGCTGTTTTCAGGTTACTCTCACTGGATAGGGTGAGGGACGCGTACGTCCTGGTAATCAGTGACGCGGAATCAGCTGAGAGAGCTCTTAAAGCTGTTGTGGATAGGGCCCGGCACGCGCTGATCGGGATACCTAAGGAGACGCGCGCGGCCAACCCTGACGGCACTACCAGGTATATGAGGCCTCAGCCAGGTGCTATGAGGATGTATCCAGAGACGGATATTAGACCTATCCCGGTTACTCAAGAACTCCTAGAGGAAGCTGAGCGTCTCAAGCCGCCAACGCCTGAAGACCTTCTAAAGCGTTTAGTGGTGGAGCATAAACTCACGAAAACTCTTGCCGAGCAATTGATTAGAGACCCGTTAATTCATACCTACTTAAACCTAGTTGAAGAATTAGGTGATAAGGTGCAACCACACATAATAGCCACGACACTAATGATACACTTGAAGGGACTTAAATCGGAAGGGCTTGACGTGAGCTTGATAGATGAGCAGACGCTGAAGACGATCCTCGAGAAGGTAGGTGAGAATCTCTTAAGTAAAGACGCAATACCTGAGATATTGAGGGAGTATTCTCTCAAGAAAGGCGAGGTCAACCTAGAAGAATTAATAAAGAGATACACTGGGATAGGAATCAGCGAGCTAGAGGAGCTAATAGATGAGGTTATAGAGACCTTGAGAGAGACCTTACTGACTAAGAAGGAGAAAGCATTTAATATAGTGATGGGTGAGGTCATGAAGAAGGTGAGGGGCAAGATCGACGGTAAGGTAGTTGCGGAGACCGTGAGGAAAAAACTTAAAGAAGCACTCGGTACTTAACGCGGTGTAGACTCGGTTAGGAACGTTTATTAGCGTTAATAACTCGTGACGCGTAAATTCTTATTAACGAGTCAACTACTTATAATTATTGGCGGGGGTGCCCGAG
>CAZWSU010000040.1:0-4864 GCA_964636755.1 uncultured Desulfurococcaceae archaeon | reverse complement strand
GAGTACCTACGACCGGACCCCCCCAACAGCTGAGCAGCCCGGCGCCCTACCAGGCTAAGCGACCCCGGCTCTATTATTTCTTTTTATTCGAGGGTTAAAAGTATTTTGTGTTTACTACTTCCTTATGTTTTAGCGTGTTGTGTTCTACTATAGTTTTTATCGCTTTTTGCGGGCATAGTGGTTCGCACGCCTTGCAATATATGCATTTCTCTGTGTCGTAAGTGAGCTTATTTCCTTCTATTTTATAGACTCTTGTTGGGCAGTATTTTACGCATTCCCCGCATAGGTTGCATGTGGGTTCTATTATTATCTTTACTTTCAATCCTCACTACCTGATAGTAGCTTCTTGAGTTTTTCTGCTTCCTTTAATCTCTCTTGTAGTACTTCAGCTAGCTTTTGAGGATCTACTGCTGCTATGCCCTTATCGCTTATCACGTACGGTACCCATACAGGGTTTGTGGGCACCCCCCTCATCTTCCTAACTAAGAGTTCCTTAACGGGTACTCCGTACTCCATGAGTGAGGGGTTAATTCTAGCTTCTACGACCCCGTCAACTAAGTATTCCAGGTAGTTAACTATTTCCTGGAAGGTCTCCGTGGTGGTGTGTATTGTCGCGATGACTATGTTCCCTAAACCCTTACCTACGACGGCCCTGAAACTCTTTATGAAGTCTAGGAATTGAGAGACCTCGAACTTCAGTATTAGCTCGTTTAGTGAGTCCACTAAGACCATGGTGGAACCTCTGGTAGGACTTGACGCGTCACTCACGGCGTAAACCAAGGAATTAAGATCTTTAACCTCCAACTCCCTAACGACGCCGCTGACGGCCTTCTTGAAAGGCCCTAACCTAAAGCTAAAACAATCAATTATCTTGAACCTGCCCTCACCCACGTACTTACTAACATCCCACCCGAAGTAATTATAGAGCGCGAGCAGAGCATCAGGGGAGTCGTCGAAAGTTACGTAAACCACCGCGTTCTTAGGATCCTTCAGGAAATTCCATGATAGGTTAGCTAACATAACGGACTTACCGACACCTCCAGGACCTAAGAGCAGTGTTAACGATCCGTAAGGTATTCCGGAAGGTAACGCAATACTCAAAGGATCTATCCCGGTCAAGAAAGTCCTACTCACTAAACACACCATTTACAATACCTAAGACAAACTATTAAAACTTAACTCACACACATACATGGGTGGGGTAATTGATTAAGGCCGTTAAGCTGGAGGAGGGAAGCATACTACCAAACGCTATAGAGGAGATAATACTTAAGGAAGGGCTTAAGGGAGGCTTCATAATCGGTATAGGAGGGCTTAAAAAAGCTGAGATAGGTTACTTCAACCCAGTAACATCAACATACGTAACAGAATTCATAGACTCCGGCGAGGAAGGAATGATCGAGATAGTCTCACTAGTAGGTAATTACCTACTGAGGAGTAACGGCACGATCTTCACGCACATCCACGTAACGCTGAGCCGTAGGGATATAGGCGTTAAGGGAGGGCATCTAGTCAGGGGGGTTGCGAGACCGCACGTAGAATTATTCCTAGTTGAGGTGGGTGAGGAACTTAAGAAAGTGTTTAGGCATAGGGACGTGAGTTGAGCGTTAAAAGAGTGTGCGTCGTTGGCGGCGGGCTGGCAGGACTCACCACCGCGTACCACCTCCTAAGAAGAGGGGAAGACCTGAGGATATCATTGCTTGAGTCTAGCAGCAGGGTCGGAGGACTACTCAAGAGTGAGTTGATTGGTAAGTACTTATTCGATATAGGCGGCTCCCACATAATGTTCAGCAAGAACGTCGAGAAACTCAGTGAGATGCTCTCCTTTCTCGGAGGTAATTATGTGAGGCACTACAGGAATAGTAAAGTATATTATAAAGGAATCTACGTCAAGTACCCCTTCGAGAACGGCTTACACGACCTACCACCGGAAGAAAGATTTGAGTGTGTTTGGGGTGTTGTTGAGGCTTACGTCAAGAGAATTAAGAAAGAGTTGAGTGAGCCGAGGAACTTTCTTGAATGGTTGCCCTACGTGTTCGGTGATGGCATAGCTAGCAAGTACCTAATACCCTATAACGAGAAGATATGGAAGACAAGCCTAAGCGAGATAACTCTTGAGTGGGTTGAGGGCAGGGTACCCACACCACCAATCAAAGAGATACTGATGAGTGCTGTCGGACTCAACGTCGAGGGCTATACACACCAACTAATATTTTACTACCCATCCTCAGGAGGTATTGAAGCACTCGTGCGCGGACTACTCAACGAACTACTAAGTAGTAAGAGAGTCGAGGCACACACAAATCAAGTAGTTGAGGGAGTGAGGACGTCAAGTAAAGGCGGTCTTACAGTAGAAACTAAGGACTCGTGTTTTGAGTGTGAGGCAGTGGTTTACACAGCCCCCCTAAAAAGATCAAGCAATGTATTCAAGGAGGTTTTAGGAGGGTTGAGTATGGAGCTGGAGAAGCTCAGGTCCGTGCCGATAGCTGTCGTGGGTTTAGGGATTAGGGGTGAGGCAAGACCCTACCACTGGATATACCTGCCGGACAAGAAGTACCTACCACACAGGATAGCAATACTGAGTAATTTCTCAAGAAATAACGCGCCGGACGGCGGGGTCTCCGTAATAGCAGAGATATCGTTTAGAAACGAGGACGAGTTAAGGTCTGTGCCTGACAGCGAATTAGTTAGGAAGTCTTACGAAGACTTACTAGAGATAGGTTTGGTAAAGAACCCTGAACTCGAAGTGAGTGGGGTGTGGCGCTGGAGGGATGCTTACATAATATACGACAAGAATAGGTCAGAGATAGTTAAGAAAGTAGATGACGAGTTAAGAAAGTTGGGAGTCTTCATAAACGGGAGATTCGGTACTTGGGAATACCTGAACATGGACGCGGTGTACGTAAAATCAGAAAAAATTGCTGAGGAGGTAGTGAAGTACATCCACTCCCGATCATGAGTTAATCCTAGCTTATCGTTATCAGCTGATAGGGATTCTCGATATATTCCCTGATCTTCTTCAGGAAGACCGCGGCTTGAGCTCCGTCAGTCACTCTATGATCGAACGTGAGACTTAAAACAAAGTATTTCTTTATGGTGATCCCCCTAGGAGGTTCAGCAACCACTTTCTCGTATATCCTCCCAACACCTAGTATAGCTACGTGACCGGGATAAATTACGGGTGTGAAGACATCGACCCCGTACATTCCCAGATTAGAGACCGTTATGGTTGACCCAGTCACTTCTTCCAGACTTAACGTGCCTTCCCGGGCTTTCCTAGCTAGTTCCTCCAGCTCAGCTGATATCTGAGTTACTGACTTAACATCAGCGTTCTTTATGACTGGAACGATTAACCCTCCCTCAAGAGCTACGGCTACCCCTACGTTGATGTCTTTATAAATCCTTAGTTTGTTTTCTTCTAGGCTCGCGTTAAACTCCCTATGCTCTCTTAAAGCGTTAGCTAACGCTTTCACGAGGAAGGCTGTTATCGACGGTCTCTTGTCTTTAGGTAATGAGTTCCTGAGTTCCTCCAGTTTATCTACGTTGACCTCCATAGTTATGGTCGTTAAAACCATTTCCCTAGCTGATTTAAGGAGGTTCTCAGCTATCCTAAGCCTCATAGGGCTCAAAGGTCTCTCCTCAAGCACGGTAAGACCTGCCTCAGCCACCTTAGGTGGAGCGGTCCTAATCTTCTCTACGTAAGCTTTAACGTCTTCTTGAGATATTATTTCTTTGTCTGGGAAGTATCTCCACACCTCATCTAAGCTAACCCCTAATTCTTCAGCTAGTTTCCTCGCTGCTGGGGTTGCCCTAACCTTACCTGCAGGCTTGACTTGAGTAACTTCAGGAACCCTAGCTTTCTCGATTTTCTCCTCGATCACGGTCGGGGCTGGAGCCACAGGAGTTCCTGAAAGAATTTTCCCCAACTCTTCCTCGTTCTCAGCTATCAGAGCTATCACTTCGTTGACTCTAGCCTTACTACCCTCCTCATAAAGTATCCTAGCTAAGAAGCCTGAAGCCGGGGCTTTAACATCACCCACCAACTTCTCAGTCTCTATGGTCGCTATAATTTCATCAACCTCCACACGATCACCCACTTTCTTCAGCCACTCAACTATCCTGCCCTCAACCATCGTCAGACCTAGTTTAGGCATCTTTACCTCGATAACCACGTGAATCTACCTCCTGAAGAGTGTGAGAATAGACCTCACTATCTTTTCTTTGCTAGGCAGGATTTCTTTCTCGAGTGTTGGGCTGAAGGGTATTGGTGCGTGACCGGTATTTATTCTTACAGGCCTGGAATCTAAGTAGCCGAATGCTTCCTCTTCAACTGTTGCTATGACCTCTGATGAGATGCCGCAGGGTCCCCATCCCTCGTCAACCACTACCAACTTCATGGTCTTCTCAACGGATTCCTTCAATGTCTTACGGTCTAGCGGGTAAAGAGTCCTTAAGTCAATTACCTCAGCGTCAATACCATACCTTTCCTTAAGTTCCTTAGCCGCCTCCAAGGACTCGTGTAGCATATAAGAATACGTCACTATGGTCACGTCACTCCCTTCCCTCTTAACACTTGCTTTACCAAGGGGTATCACGTACTCTTCCTCCGGTACCGGCCCGCTCATCCTGTAAAGCTTCTTATGCTCTAAGAATATGACTGGGTTCCCGTCACGTATTGAAGCTAGGAAGAGCCCTTTAGCGTCGTATGGGGTTGCGGGAGCTACCACCTTTAAGCCAGGATGGTTAACGAACATTGACGCGCTCGTTGACGCGTGCTGTGCCGCCGGCGAGGTGCGGGGGGAGACGAGGTGCGGAGGGCGGTGCGGTCGGGGTGTTTCGGGCTGAGGTGTGGGGTTGGGGGGTG
>CAZWSU010000039.1:0-34656 GCA_964636755.1 uncultured Desulfurococcaceae archaeon | reverse complement strand
GGTGAGGGGCTCGGGGAGACCGTTAAGAAATAGATAGCGGGAAAAGACAATAAACCACTATCTACCGAGAAACAGTGGAATTCCTGATCTAGTTCATGTAGATTTTAAAGTTTAGCTTGAGATTAGTGTCGTGTCTTAGCTTTTTATCATTACGACAAGATATAAAAACCTCTTTTAGACAATTGTTGTGGTGGTCGAATTGAGGAATAAGAATAAGGTAATTGATACTCTGAAGGTCATCAGAAGGTTCTATGAGAGGGTTGGGTGGGGAGATAAGGTGGATGAAGTGGATGAGTTATTCATTAATTCCTTAGTGGAGTTTTCGTATTAATTTCCTCATAATGTGACTATACGGTAACGTCTATATTACTTAACAAGTTTTTTAGTAGGGACCTACAACCCTCAGGCGCCCAAGAATTAATCATTTCTGCTATAGTGGTTCTAGAGTTTAACACTATCTCCCCTACGTCCTCATACCCTGTCTTAAGGTAGCGTATCCCTTGAAGATATGTTGCTAATATATCTGAGAGCTTCACTATTCTTGCTTCGAGGGTATGACCCCTACTTAATTCCTCAAGTAAGTCTACATACTTGCTTAAGTTTAGTTGTTGCGCAACCTCTAACTCAATCTTAGTGAAGAGTTCTGGAGCTCTCGCCTTAACTAGCTTCACGACATCCCCCACCATAACCTCAGGGACGTCATGCAGTAAACTCATCTTCATTACCTTCTCGACATCGATATCGGCACACTCACTTCTCAGCCCGTCAGCTAAGTACATACTAATCAACATTACCTCGAAAGTGTGAGCAGCTACCGTCTCAGCAACCGAGTTCGGAACCCCCCTTATCACCCACCCACTCCTAACAACGTATTTTAGATTCGCGATCTTTCCTAGATTCATTCACACACCACATGAATTCCTAAAAACCGATTAAAAACTGTCTACTCAGATAATGAGGTATGAAACGATTAATGAGGCACTCATCACAATCAATAAATAGAAACACATCACGACCACTACCTCCGCGCGCGATTCAGGCATTTCCTTACCTATAAGGATTTTCGCTGGATAAGTGATTACACTACCTAAGGCTCTAGGTATTAACATGATGAAGGGGGTTCGTTCCGCATATTGAAGATACTCACTACCTAACCTCCTCTTCAACTCAATCTCCTCAATCAGCGCTATACTGAGAACGATTGAGACAGCTATTAGCCAAGGCAATCCCGGTGCTGGCGGGGACCATCCTCTACCCCCCTCAACCACGCTGGCTAGGGATAGGAGACCATAACTCCATATTATGAATCCCAGGTATTGAGGATGTCTTGAGAACCTATACACTCCCTCATTACTCAGAACTCTGTGTTTTAGTTTATCGTTCACCCACGTCATCACACCTAAGAAGAAGATCGCGAGCCCAATCACCATGAACGCGAAGCTTATTGGAACGGAGAAATCCACGCTTAATTCAGGCATCACCAACCTAGCGATCCACGTAATCACGGAGTTAATCACCCAAGCAGGGACGTAAGTAATCAAGCCGAGTCTAACGAAAATCTCCGAATCTATGAACGGGAACCATAACAACCTCAACACACCGACACCAGCCAAGAAGAACATGGTAAAAGCGAAGTATCCTATCGTCGGTAGGTAGAGGGCTAGAGATCCTAGCAAAGACAACCTAGTCTTATTAAGTAAGAACCCAACACCAACAATAACAATAATAGTCGCTAACCCTACGTAACCAAAAATCCTTAAACTAGACTCTAGCTCCTGACATCTAGGAAAATCAGATAAAAGCACGCAGTCGGGAATGAATCCAAGTAACCAGCTATTAACTATCCTGATGACATCAAGCGAGGCATATACTAAAGCTAGAGAAAAAAGCGTGGAGAAACCTATGGATACTAACAACCTATACCTACTCATCAATTCACCCCCAAAGAACGAGCTTTCAGCTGTAAACACCTATAATTAGGTTTGGTCTTAGTTAATATGTACCGCCCCTCTATTCCGGAGCGAGCCCTAGTTACAATTATTTTTAATATGTTCCTCAAAAATATATTGAGGGTGTATTGAATTGAGTTTTGATGAGGATCTCCTACGTGAATTAATTGATGCGGGAGTTGCTGCTGGAGCAACCTATGTGGAGGCTCGTTACCAGAATGATCAAGGAATATCTGTGGCGATGAGAAACGGCAGGATAATCGGGGTCGGGTCCGTTAAGGAGGAGGGTGTTGGTGTGAGGGTCTTGATGAACGGGTCCTTAGGATTTGCGGCAACCAACGACTTGAGTAAGGAGGGCTTGATGAACGCTCTCGAGAAGGCAGTGAGTAGAGCTAGGGCGACTGCGTCGCTGAGGAGGAGCCCCATCACGTTTACTGAGGAGAGGGTTGGGAGAGCTTCTTATGAAGTGATACCTAAGTCTAAATTAGAAGATATTCACGTTGAGGATTTAACGAGCTTGGGTAAGGAGGCTTACGGGGAACTACTTAAGACAGTTAGTCAGGTCAAGCTACCTGTGTGCGTCTTCAGTGCGGAGACCCACATGCAGGAGAAGCTAATAATGACTTCTGAGGGAGCGTATGTTAGGTCAAGAATCCCTAGAATCTACGTATCGCTTAATTTAGTACTCCTACACCAACAGAGAGGGACTCTGCAGAGAATGAAGGAATTCGCCAGTTCCGGTGGTGGCGAGCTCCTTAAGGAGTGGAAGCCTGTTGATGCAGTTTCAGAAGAGGTTAAGAACTTAGAGGTCGTCTTACTGAAGGGTGTTGAACCACCTAAGGACCCTGTTGACGTGGTTATTGGGTCAGAGATAATCGGGTTGTTGGTTCATGAGTCGGCCGGACACCCCATGGAGGCTGATAGAATACTGGGGCGTGAGGCCGCACAGGCTGGGGAATCCTACGTCAAGCCTGAAATGATAGGTAAGTACAGGATAGGGAATGAGTTAGCTACCGTGATCGAAGACCCCACAATACCCGGTAGCAACGGATTCTACCTCTACGATGACGAGGGAGTTCCGGCAAGACCTAGATACCTCTATAAGGAGGGGATTATCAACGAAGCACTCCATAACAGACATACCGCAAGCATATTCGGTGTTAAGAGTAATGCCGCGGCTAGAGCCATGAATTACGCTTCAGAACCTATAATACGTATGAGTAACACGTACCTCAAGCCAGGTAATATGAGCTTCGAGGAACTCATAGATGACATAGACCTGGGGGTTTTCATTAAGTCGTATATGGAGTGGAACATAGACGATATCAGGTGGAATCAAAGATATGTAGGCTTAGAAGCCTACCTAATAAGGAACGGGGAGTTAGCCGAGCCGATCAGAAACCCAGTGCTAGAGATAACCACTCAAGGATTCTACAGCAACATAGTAGCTATCGATAAGGAGTTGAAGTTCTATCCGGGCACTTGCGGTAAGGGGGAACCCTCACAAGGAGTTCCTGTATGGTTTGGCGGTCCGGATGTCAGGATCTCCAAGATTAGGTTGGGGGTGATCGCTTAATGACCGGGACTATAGAGTTGGGGAGGGAGGTAGTCAATAAGCTGAGGACTAGCTACGACGACGTCGCAGTCCTCATAAAAACTCGTGACAGGGTTATGGTGAAGCTATGGAATACAGAACCCTCAGTAACTCAGAGCTGGATAACCACGGAAGTGTCCTTGTTGTTAACTAAGTCGAAGAGAGTGTTGATACTGGAGTTCTCTGTCGGCAGACCTGAAGAAATCCTTAAAGCCGTTGAGAAGATCTCGAGCGTGGTTGAGAGGGTTGAGGAATCAGAACTCTACGCCCCCCTACCAGAACCTCAGGAAGTGAAGCTAGTTGAGGGATCTTTCGACCCGAAAGTAATTGACGCGATGAGAGATCCCGGCAAGCTAACCAGGTTGATGATTGATGCCGCGCTATCGGAGGGAGCTGAGAGAGCCGCGGGTACTCTAACCTTAAGTAAGGATGAGAGAGTTCTAGTTACTAGTAAGGGGTTCGAGAATAGTGAGAGAAGAACGTTGGTTGAGGCATACCTGAGAGCGTTTAAGAAAGAGTTTAGCGGTCAGTGGGCTCATGGATCGACGCACGTGAACGAGAAAGAAATCGAGGAAGTCGGTAGGAAAGCAGGCTTATACGCCTCAATAACTAGTGATAAAGCGGATCTACAACCCGGTAAGTACGACGTAATCCTCTCACCACTCGTGGTAGGTAACTTAATGAATTATGTGTCTTTCATGTCTTCAGCACTAGCAGTGTTAATGGGTTATTCGATGTTCATGAAGTTCAGACCCGGCGATAAGATAGCTTCAGAGAAGCTAACGCTGGTGGACACGCCCAGAGACCCCACCCTACCTAACGTAGCCTCATTCGACGATGAAGGGGTTCCCACATATGATAAGCCTATAATAGAGGACGGAGTCTTCCACAACCTACTCCACAACTCCGGCACGGCAACCAAGCTCGGGGTTAAATCGACTGGTAATGCTGGATGGGTGATGCCGAATCCCTGGAACCTGCGTATGAAGCCTGGAGACCTGAGGGAGGAAGAATTAGTTAGTGAGTTAAGAAATGGAGTTATAATAACCAATAACTGGTATACTAGACTACAAAACTACGTTGAGGGAACGTTCTCGACTGTCGCGCGTGACGCGGCGTTACTGGTTAAGAACGGTGAGATAGTGGGCGACGTCGGTAGGGTGAGGATAGCAACGAGCTTCCCAGAACTACTCAACAACATTGAGGAGATGACCAGACAAACATATGATATCATGTGGTGGGAGGTCCGGACACCCACTAGAGCACCGTTCGTGTTAGCTAGGAATGTTAACCTGACCAAACCCTACATATGATTTTTCATCAGAAAGATTCTGGTTGTCCGTACTCACCCGAGAATTCATCACCTATTTCCTCAGTTCTCCAAGCGTTAGGGCATCCCTTGCCATACCTTATTATAGGTCCCTCAAGCTTAGTTAGTAGCACGACCCTCGACGGTACGGAGTATGATGCTATCCTATAGCCCGTCTCAGCCGCTAACTTCTCAGCGAAATCCAAGACTTCATTCATTGAAGGCATGCTATCCCTGCTTAATCTCCCGGTAGAGCCGCCTACGTGCATGTAAGCCTTAGGCTCCACGTAGGTTGGTGAGGCCTTATCTATTAACCTGGCAAATCCTTTGACGTCTTTATCGCTCATATTGAACTCCTTAATTAAAGTTATTCTAAGGACGGTAGGCGATGAGAAGGACGGCAGTAACTCTAAGGTTTCTAAGGTTTTCTCCCAACCCTTACTTATGAGAGGTCTATTAAAGAAATCATACATTTCTTTATTCCACGTCTCTAAAGACACGTAAAGTTGAGTAGGCTCTTCCTCAAGCGACGCTAAAACCTCAGGCCTTATACCTCTAGTCACTAAGAACGTGGTCAAGCCTTTCTTATGGAACACCTGAATCAACTCACTCAGCCTGGGATACAGGGTTGGCTCACCGGTAAGTGAGATAGCTACGTGTTTAGGATCCATCGCCTCCTCCCACATGTTTTTAGGAGCTACGTTCCTGTACCCGCTAACAGTCCGTCGATGCTCCTCTATGGCTAGATCGGCTATCACTTCAGGATCATCAACACTAGGTAACCTCATCAAGTCTTTATCGCTTAATCCAAGGTCTTGCGGCCTCACCCTCCAACAATGAAGACACGCATTCCAGCACCAAAGAGTAGCGGGGGTAAACTGTACACACCTATGCGACTCAATCCCGTAGAACTTACACTTATAGCAAAACCTACCCTGAGTCAACGCGTTATGAACCCATAAACACTTCTTAACAGCCGAGTGCGAACCTATTAAATGGTATTTCTGATTCTTCAACCTACTCATAACTAGGGTGAGTGGTTCAGCGCACTCAACCTCTACAGGCAATCTCACAGTCCTTCTTATCCTACTCACCAAGAGCTTATCGGTTATGCAACTAATAATATTTTCACTTAGTTTCTAGTTTCACTTCTTTGTTTAGTAACTGCCCAGTTCCTTAAGTAAGCGTTCAATGAATTACTTATTCTATGCGGATCCAGATAAAGTTCGCTTGCGTTTAGCCTCCTAAGTATCTCAAAAGCTTTCTCGAGTATGTTGTTAGAGTCCTCCTGTCTAGCTAGCTCAAATAGTGTCTCGCTGAAAGACCACGGGTAATATATCCAGACCCACTTCTCAACACGTTCGACGTAGTAATCAGGTATGAAAGAACTAGAGGTTTTGTAGTGTAGCACGGCGGTCTTAACTTCGCGAGCTCCTAAACTATTGACTAGCCTGACAATTCTTGACATGGTTGTTCCTGTGTCAACCACTTCGTCAACGACTAAAACCCTCCTATTCTTAAGCTCTATCCCACCGTAATAGCTAATCTCCGGCTCTTCTAATATCCTACCGCCAACACCCCAGAACCTGGATCTCACCACGTGGAAGTCGTCCACCCCTATTACGTCACTAACTATTCGTGCAGGAACCAGCCCACCCCTCGATATGGTTAGTACGGTAGTGAAGTTCTCTCCTGAGTCAAGGATTATTTCAGCCAACCTATAACACATGCTTAAAGCCCTACTCCAAGGTAGGTAAAGAATCTCCATTAAGATCCCCTCAGCAAGGCTCTATAGTGCTTGGTGGCTTAGACGTTATAGCGTACGTTACGGTAGTAACCCTACTTAAGCTGGAGGTTATTCTCCTAGACATTACGTCAAGAACCTCGTGCGGTATCCTAACCCAATCAGCAGTCATGCCGTCAGAACTCTCAACAACCCTTATCGTCAGAATATACCCTTGATCTCTCTCGTCGCCTTTAACCCCCACCCACATATCATCACCGACGACAGCGAAAGCCTGCCACACGGAGTCGTAAAGCCCGTACTCCCTCAACGTGTCCTCAACTATTTTAGAAGCTTTCCTAACTATCTCTAACTTCTCTCTAGTGAAAGTACCGATCACCCTCACCGCCAGGCCAGGTCCGGGGAACGGGTGCCTCTTCAATAAAGCTTCAGGAAGGCCTAAAAGTCTCCCGACCTCCCTAACTTCGTCTTTGTAGAGATACCTCAACGGCTCAAGTATTCTCATCTTAAACCAGGAAGGTATTCCCCCGACGTTATGATGTGTCTTAATCTTACTTGAACCGCTCACGACGCCGCTCTCTATCACGTCAGGGTAGGTAGTTCCCTGAACGAAATACTTGATTTCTGGATCTCTCTCAATTAACTCTCTGAAAATCTTAACGAATTCCTCACCAATTAGCTTTCTACGCTCCTCGCAATCAGAGACTCCCTCGAGCAACTTCAAGAATCTCTCTTCAGCGTCTATATAGAGCGGTTCTATCCCCAAACTTCTTAAATTACTTAAGACTTCCTCAACCTCACCCTCTCTCAAAAGTCCGTGATTAACGAAAACAGTGATTAGCTTATCCTTGAAAACCTTCTTAGCTATTAGGGCAGAAACCGTAGAATCTATTCCGCCGCTAACCGCGACTAACGCTTTAGCGTTTACGTCAACCTCATTAATCATCTCTTTAATTATGCGGTCAACGTAGTCACTGAGCGACCAGTTTCTCGCGACGCCTGCAATACTGAGAAAGTTCTCAAGTAATCGAAGCCCCTTAACGGTGTGCTTGACTTCTGGGTGAAATTGTACACCGTAAAACACGTTACTCTCGCGAAGTACCTTAAAAGTTGCAATACACCCGTTTTCTGATAAAGCAAGAACTTCCCCTAAGTTGGGAAGCGAGGTAACACACTCGTTATGACTCATCCAAACAAACTCAAAATCATCCCAACCGTTAAATATAGGATCGCGTTTCAGTATCCTTACTCCCGTGCGACCAAACTCCATCCTCCTTTCTATATTACCCCCCAGCAACTTAGCAAGTAATTGATGTCCGAAGCATATGCCAAGAATAGGCTTATTACTATCGAAAACTAACTCACTAATCTTATTGAGTTCTGCTTCATCAAGTTCACTAACGCTTAAAGGACTGCCCGATAAGACTAAGGCATCAAACTTTGAAAGAATTGACTTCTCTAAAGATTTGTATGGGATAACGCTAGTGTAAACCCCTAACTCCCTAAACCTCCTAGATATCAAGTGAGTGTATTGTCCACCTAAATCAACGACGAGAATCCCGCCAAGAAACCCCTCCCTCACTCTAACCCCCAACATAAATAATTTCATAAACATATTAAATATTTAATTCCGACGTAACGTAATACCCCTCATATAATTAACGCAAATAAATTAATTAATGTGAAAGAAGTCACCATCACCTTCTTAACAGAACCTAATGAAAAACATTCTCAGAAACTCTGAAGTATAGCTCTGCCAGCAATAACCCCCGTAGCGGCGGCTATATTTAAACCTCTTGAAAGCCCTGCCCCGTCACCGGCTACAAAAATATTCTCAACACTAGTCTGTAAGTTCTTGTCTGTCTTGATTCTTATGCTGTAATACTTGATTTCAGGTGCGTAAAGTATTGTTTGAGGAGAGTAAAGACCTGGGTAAAGGATATTCAATCTCTTGAAGGCTTCAAGTAAGTTAACTATGACCCTGTAAGGAAGAACGACCCCTATGTCCCCAGGCGTCACGTTCTTTAAGGTAGGCGTCACAATACTCCTCTCTATCCTCTCCCACGTACTCCTCCTACCTTTCTCTAAATCACCTAATCTCTGAATTATCGGTTTACCCACACCCACTCGAGTAGCTATCCTAGCTATAGACTTACCTAGCTCTGTAGCGTCAGAGTAAGGATCTGTGAGTTTCAGCGTGACTAACAACGCGAAGTTAGTATTCCTAGACTTCAAATTCCTGTAACTAACCCCGTTAACCCCTACGGTACCATCCTCATATCTCTCCTGTACCACAAACCCCCGCGGGTTCGTGCAGAAGGTCCTGACTCTATCATCGTAAAATTTTGTGTAGAGAACTATTTTAGGGTCTGGATTCACCGTGGTGACGTCCTCAGCTACATAAGATGGGACCTCTACCCTAACACCTACATCCAGAAATCCTGGCTCGTGATCTATGCCTAGGTTCCTAACCACCCTCTGGAACCACGTAACCCCTCCCCTGCCAGGCGCTAGGAGTACCCTACGGGCCGTGAACTCTCCTCGGGTGGTATTTAACTTGAAGACGCCGTCACCCTTCAAAACCTCAATCACACTTGTTTCCGTGAAAATCCTCACACCATTCTTCTCTAAATAAGTACTCAAATTATCAACAACTCTAATCATGACATCTGTTCCAACAATTCTCTGAGGTGTCGGTATGTACTTTGCGCCAGCCTTAGCCGCAAGTCTCTCAAGCACGGTTATTTTCTCCTTGTCTGGTACGTGGAGAGTGTCCTCAGGCACTCCGAAAGACACGAAAATCCTGTCAACGTACTTCACTAATTCCTCAGCGTAATTCCAATCACCGACTAGCTTATCTAGGTCTCCTCCCACGTCAGGCCTTAGGTTGAGCGTCCCACTACTTAACGCACCAGCACCTCCCACTCCGTAGGTCACGTTGCATACCTCGCAGTTTAGGCACTGTACCTTATTGTTTAAGGCGTGAGAGTTCGTGTTATTTGATTTTATAGCTAATGGACATTTCCTCTCAGTAACTCTCCTCCCCTTATCAAAGACTGCTACTCTTAAATTACTTCCTGCGTTATTCACTATCTCCAGAGCGGCCATTAGCCCAGCAGGTCCTCCACCGACTATTACGACGTCAAAATCCCTCATTTCGTAACACCTAAATCTTTTCTCCTATCTATCATGTGAGTAACGTCATCCCCGGTACCTATGAGCGTTACTGGAATCCCTATCACGTCCTCTAAGTCCTCCACCCATCTCTTGGCTTCAGGAGGTAACTTACCCCACTCCCTAACTCTAGCTGAGGACGGGAAAACCTTGTCAAGGCATGTTAAGGCTGCTTGAGTTGCTGAATTAAGTATTACGGCTCTCTTAGCTAAGTCATAGTCGAAGGGTGCTGCCCTCCTCATCCTCCCGGTGACAGATGCCCTCTCCAACCAGCCTCTGTTAATGACTTCCTCAAGAGGTAGCTCACCAGGTAGGGGACCGCTCCCAACCCTGGTGACGTAAGACTTAAAAACTAGGATGACCTCATCCACGTGTTTGGGTCCTAGACCTACCTCTGATAAGATTCCTGAAGCTGTGGTGTCCCTGCTAGTCACGTAGGGGTACGTGCCGTGATATAAGGATAGGTAAGTGCCTTGAGTACCCTCAATCAATACGTTACCTCCCGAATTAAGAATCCTCCAAAGCTCATCAACCAAGTCCACTAAGTACGTGCTTAACTCAGGGAAGTCTTTGGCGAGCTTCAACCTACGCATAACCCTATCAACCATGGCCGCTCCAACACCTTGAAGGGTAGAGCCTATGGAGTTCCTGAGATACTCGTCTCCCGCCTCAGTCTCCACGTGCTTATCCTCTATAATTCCGGCGTTCCTGTCCACGAAAACCCTCCCAGCAACACCTAAAGTAGTGACTTCTCTAAAGAATACGTCAAGTCTTACTAGAGACCCGGCACCAATATAAAGCTTGCAACCACCATTCACGAAAGCTGAGGGCACTATCCTCAACTTAAACTCCTTACCACCCCAAATCACCGTGTGTCCCGCGTTAACGGAACCCACCCTCACAGCCGCGTTTACTTCGTCGTTAAGAGCTAGGTAAGCAACTACCTTACCCTTACCCTCGTCACCGAAGAATCCCCCAACAACCACACTTAACATCTTATTCCCTGAATTAATTTACATTAAACAATATAAATATTTTGCTAACCTAACCGGAGGTCAGTCCATTAATTTACAATAAATAATATAAAAGAGTGAACGGTGTCAAGAAAAACAATTCCTTCCGTTAAGTTAAAAACCCATATTACATAGAGTCTAGGATAGCCGGCGATGAGTGTTGAGCGAATAACTAGAAGGTATTACAGGCGCTTGAGCCTACTGCCCCGGAAGAGGTTTTTAATAGCTATATATGTTTCTCTGATTACATTAGCGGGCATAGCTAACGCGAAACACTATAGTGTTGAAGGGTTTTCCGCTTCCATAAGCGCGTATTTCCTGCTCGGGTGTGTGTTAACCTTCATGTACTCGCCCTTAATGCTTACGAAGCTCTTTAACTTTAAGAGGGTTCTCGGACTATCTCTAGTTACCTTCGCCACATCTTTAATCGCGGAATTAATTCTTTACAGGCTTGCCGGGCTGAGAGGGTTAGGCCTTGTGGTTACTTCGGGCTTAGTGCTGGTGATCCTATCAGCTTTCACGACAGTGATTCACGCTTTAGCTGTCTCCCTCACAATACCTGTGCTGACCCTCGCAGTAGTCAATAAAGTCTTCTTCGAGCAGAGCCTAAGTTACGCGCAGCTAGTTAGTGCTTTAATAGTTGAGTTTACTTCCGTAGTTTTAGGGATTTTACTCTTGCTGTACGTTGATAACAAGGGTAAGCAGTTAAGCGGTGTCTCACCTATAGTGGCTTTGAGAGCTTTCCTCAACACGTGGTTTACGGGCGAACCCGAGAGTCTCGAAGCACTCTTCAATCATATAGGTTCTCAAAAAAGCGTTGAAGTTAAGTGCTTGGTTATTAAGCGTGAAGCAAAACCGAACATAGTGATGGTATTCCCTAGAATCCATTTCGGCCCGTTTAACAACATAGGTTCTTCCAGGTTCATACACTACGTGGATGATTTCTCGGAACCTGACTTCAAGGCGTTCACGTTTCATACTGCCGGATCGCACGAGCACAACCTAGCTAACAATAAAGACGCTGAGAGAATCGCTCGTGAGGTAGTCACTAAGGCGAGAAACTCCTTAAGCGATTCTTTTGAGGAACACTTATGCGAGCCGTATAGGATTAGGTTAAGTGATGGTTGGGAAGCCCTGACGTTACGGAGTAGAGACTTCATGACGCCCTTCATAATTAATAAGTCGCTAGGTAATGATGACATACCCTATAACGCGTGGGACTACTTGAGCAAGCACCCTAAAGCTCCCGCGAACGTTATGTTGGTTGACGCACACTCGTGTAAGGGCGATAAAATTAAGGAACTCGAGAAACTTAAGAACCTCCTAGATAGGGTGGTTGAGGCTTACGGGTGTTCGGGGCTGAGTAAGTTCCTAGTTGGGTATGGGGAGGCTGCAGTCACTAAAGCTTGCGTGGGATTATGTAGCCCTAGAATAAAGGCATTGAGTATACGAGTAGGAGACAGGAGGTATGGGCTCGTCTATATCTACGGGAATAACGTAGACAAAGACTTCCGGCTTAAGCTAGATAACGTGATTAGGGAGAAGACGAACCTGACAGACTTCGAGGTAGTGACGCCGGACGATCACTCATGCGCAGCATCCTTAAAAGAATCGCCGTATGAGGTAGTTAACGAGTGTGACGGGCTTGTTGATGCAATAGTAGAATCTCTTAAGAAAGCGTCTGAGAATGAGGTACCCGCGTCCTACAAAGTAGTAAACCTCGAGTTAAGTGATGTGAGGGTCGTCGGGGAAAAGGTCTTCACGTTAATAGAGAATCTTCACGTACTCGCTAAGAAGACGGAGGTAGGGATACTGATAATTTTAGCGGTCTTGAATACCTTAATACCTTTACTATACGTGTTTTTCATGTCATACCTTACTTGGTAGTAACTCAAAACGTGTTTGAGGATTGTTTAGGTCTCTAATCTAAAGTGATTATCTCTCTCCTCTTAACTACTTTGTCAGGATATATGATCACTCCCTTATCCGTTATCTCGAAGGGATGTCTTCTTAAGTCGTGCTTGGTTCCACGCATCTTCCATATTAGTATAGACCTGGTTAAAACCCCGTCTAACTCGTCTAGATCTAGCCGTATTATGCCATCAGCAGCGTGCTCAACCCCCGGTCCCCCAAACCCCCTGTCGGTGACGCTTACTTGAGATACTAGGAAAGTCGTTACGCCGAGGCCTGAGAGAACCTTCTTCAACTGCATTAACACACTCCTAGCTATTGAGGGCTTAGTGAGGTATAGTGTTGAGACCGAGTCTATTACCGCTCTCTGAGCTTTCGTATCCTTCAGAGCTTGCCTTACCACGTCAATGAACTCCCCGATATCGTCAACACTTTTAACCACGTACTTCTCTCTCTTAGCTGCTTCACCTATCCCGCCGGTGAACGCGTCCACTATGGCGAAGAACCCCTCATCCTCATACCTCTTCACGTCCCAGCCAAACTCGCTCATCTCCCTCCTAATTTGAACAGGGTGTTCCTCCAGAGTCACCAAAACTCCAGGCTCCCCGTAAGTCAGTCCAAAATAAAGGAATTGCTGACTCAGTATGGTTTTCCCGGTACCCGGACCACCTGAAATCAAGACCACGTTCCTTTTAGGAATCCCACCGAAGAGTAGCTCGTCTAAGCCCGGAATACCGCTCTTAACCTTCTCAACCATGCAAGCCACCTAAGATTATCCTTACTTACTGCCTTAAATGGTTTTCATTAAGGGGTTCAGTCACTTTATCACGGGCCTCGCCCAATTCCCGAACTTCACCCAAGTTAGGCTTCCCAAGCCCCCTACGACATTACTTAACGCCATGGCAACCCACACACCGTAGGATTGCAGACCGGCCACGTAAGCAAGTAGGTATCCTAAACCTATCCTAAACCCCCACAACCTGATCATTCCTAGTACTGTAGGCACTGTCGTGTGGCCTGACCCCCTACCTACGGACATACCGACGAAGAATAAGGTAAAGAAGGGTAAGCTGAAGACGAAAGTCTCAAGAAATCTTAAAGCCTCGCTGAAAATCCCAGCATCGGAAGTGAATACTGAGATTAGCTGACCCCTCGTAGAGAAAACTATTAAAGCACCTAGAGCTGTGAGCATACTTATCGTTAGTGATGCTTTGTAGGCTATCTCGCGAGACCTACTCGTGTTGCCGGCACCCAAGTTCTGCCCGACCATTATAGCTACAGGCATAGTCAGACCCCACATAACCGCGTCAGCTATATCCATCACTATGAATCCTATAGCGAAAGCTGCCGCCACCACCACACCAAACGAATTCACCAACGCGTTTTGAAGCATGAAAGCCATGCTATTAGAAGCGTGAAACACGAAGACCGGACCCCCTATACGGATATTCCTCAATACCCATAACCTATCAATATTCCTCGTGGGGAGTATCCTTAAGTCAGGAAACTTACGTTTAGTTAGGTAAATCAGCGCGGTCACGCCGCCAAGTCTCGACAGAACAGTAGCTAATGCCGCGCCAGCGGCCCCCATCCTAGGAAACGGGGGTATACCAAGTATTAGGAAGGGATCCCAAATAATATTCAGGAGAGCTGAAAAACCTCCCACCACGGCCGGGGTCCTAGTATCACCTACCGACTGAAGTATCGTAGAGTAAGTCACTGAGAGTCCTGAAAGCATTAAATCAATTGATATGATGCCTGAGTAACTCATTACATCATCGAATATCTCTGGCGGCGACCTAATCACGTAGTAGAATAGAGGATACCTCAACGAGAAGTACGTGAGACCGAAAATAAAGCTAGTTATCAGAGACACAGTAAAAAATTTGGAGGCGACATTACTGGCTTCATCATACCTCCTAGCACCTATGTATTGTGAGAGGAGAGCCATGTTAGCTGTGGAGATAGCCATATTGAAAGCGTTGAAGAACATGAAGGGAGGCCACGCTTGCCTAGGCACGGCCATAGCAACATCACTATACCTACTTAACCAGAAAGCGTCAGCGACGTTGTAAGACACGTTGATAAGCTGAACCAACATTAACGGAAACCCTAACCATAGCAGGGTCTTGACTATAGGTCCGTTAACTATCTCACTCCTGTATCTATCTATCGTAGTTACCGCAGATCGAGCCACTGGAGACACCCACCCTCGTAATACCCACTATATTCCTTAGAAATATAATTTGTTTGTGCTTATAAGCTACCTTTTTCTCAGTAGGCGTTCATTTTCAGGTCTCCACCACCTAGATGTTTTAATAGTCTTGAAACGATGATTACTTGTGGTGGTTTAAGCATTGGTTAAAATCCTTCTCTTGAGGAGTAAGGAATTAGAAGAGTTGTTGAGTCCTGAGTCTCTAATACCTGAGATTGAGAACGCGTTCATCAGGTACTCCAAGAACGAGACCGTGACGCCGCCTAGGACTGTTATGTGGGTTGAGGGTAATTGGTGGGGAGTGATGCAGTCTTACGTACCGGGCTGCGGTGTTGGTGTGAAGACTGTCAGTCTAATACCTCAGAACCCTAGTAGGGGCCTACCGACTATCCAAGCTTTAGTGACTTTATTTGATGGGTTGAGTGGGTCCCCCCTCGCCGTCATGGAAGGCGGTGTTTTAACGGCTTTAAGAACGGGGGCCGCTAGCGCTGTCTCAGCTAAGTACTTAGCTCCTAAGGATGTGGGTCCTATAGGAATCATCGGTACGGGATATCAAGCAAGATATCAACTAAGGTTTGTGTCATCCGTTTATAAGACCGAAGACGTCGTGATCTACGATGTAAGACCTGATCAAATGAAGTCGTTTAGAGCTTGGGCGGAGGGCGCGGGCTTCAAAGTTTTTGAAGCTGCCTCAAGCGAGGACCTGGTTAAGAAATGTAAGGTAGTAATAGAAGCTTCAACCACAAAGGAACCCGTGATCCTAGGTAAATGGCTAAGTAAGGACCAGCACGTAATAAGTATAGGCGCGCACGCAAAAGATTACAGGGCTTTAGATGATGAAGCAATAATTAAGTTTGGTAAGATAGTGGTTGATTCTAGGAAAGCAGTGCTTGAGGAGACGGGTGATATAAGGATCCCGCTCGAGAAAGGCTTGATTAAACAGGAAGATATCGCTGAGTTAGGGGAGGTTGCTGCCGGACTCAGGAAGGGTAGGGAAGGTAACGAATTAACACTCTTTAAGAGTGTGGGTCTAGCCATACAGGACGCTGCCGCCGCAGCACTTGCTTACAGACTCGCTAAGAGTAGGGGGCTAGGTATTGAGGTAGAGCTTTAAGCCAGGTTTTTGATGAAATCCCGGCTGAAATCCTCCACACTCTACGGAGGGGAAGTCAACTACTTCATTAACTCCTCTAATACTTTGCGTAAGCGGTATAATCTCTCTACAAACTCGTCAGGTAGTTTAGGGAGTCCTCCCTTATCACGTATTCCTTTATACGCTTCCAGAAACTCTGTAAGTATTCCTGCAGATTTCGTAGCGTGAGGCAATGTCTCCCTAACGAAGCACTCAAGACCCATACTAGTTATCTCATACTGTAATCTCCTAGAACCACTATTACTCTTCCTGATAAGGCCTTCGTCAACCATCTCGTTTAACGTTCTGTATAAGGTTCCGATCGAAGGTTTCCACACGGATTGTGTTACGTATATTATCCTCTTATAAATACCGTAGCCGTGAAGCTGCGGATTGGTAGCTAGGACCGCTAAAATCAGATGTCTGAGTACCTGCGTTCTCCTCCTCCTAACCAAGTCACATCCTCTCTACATTAAATAATTCACGAAGCTAATATTTATCTATTGTTTTCAAGAGTTAAGGGGGTCACATTCAATAATTTTCTAGGGGAGGTCGGGTAAGCTTCAATTATTCTGATGTGTTGACTCCTAGGTATTAAGTTCATTAATTTCTTAGATAGCTTTATGCTCGTGTATATCGTGTGAGCTTTCTTGAATGCAAGACCTGATAAAACTAGGTAATTTACTAGTTGAGCGTTCTCGTAAGGCGCTTCAATAAATTTGACTAATCCCTCCCTGCTTAAGGTTTCGTAAGGTAATCTCGTTCTCTTAAATCTCTTTATAAGTCTCCTCCTATACTGGTATTTGTCTTTGAATTTTGCGGGACAGTAGTGTACGTTTATTGTGAGGCCCTCCTCCAACACCCAGTTCATGATCCGTAAAGCCACTTCCCTAGAACCCTGAACCGTAAGCCCGTCAGTATTCACTCTTAAACCCCTGCTCAAGATTCCGGCATAGTTAGACTCGCTAACCTCCATCTCGTTTAAATTTATGAATTGAACGCCGAGTTTATAACCCTCTTCAACGAGCTCCCTCATCTTGCTAAAGTTAGGTAGTACCGGGTTCTCTATGCCTGTATCAAAACCGTAGTTTAGTGCGGTCTTCAGAGCATTCCATGAGTAAGGTCCTGTCACGTGTATTCTCAGTTCGTCAAGCCCCACGTTACTTAACTTATCTAGGTGCTCTACCCTAAGGTTTCTTCCTGTGGTATACATATGTACGTGAAAACCCTCACCAAAAACCTCCTTCAGGTTCTTCACGACCTCGACCACGTCCTCTATGGCGAGGAGAGGATCCCCACCAGTTATGCCCACGCCCCTAGACCCGGAAGCTAAAACCTCCAAAACAACGTCTTTCACATCTCTTACAGGGACTTCGTTAATGTATGAGACTCTTTTCCCCCTCCTGAGCTCTGATATAGGGCAGTAGAAACATCCCTCACCGCATATTCCTGTAGCAAAGAAAACGCTTTTTAAGCCCTTAATACATAAGTCACAGCCTTCCGGCAACCTACCTATCCAGCAACCTAAATCATCGCATTTATCGGTGTCTAGTACGTGACCCATTAACTAACCCTTACGTCCAGCTTAAATAACTAGGAAAACCCCGTCCGCTAGCTTCACGGCATTAGATGTGTCAGCAGGGACTCCGACGACTACGGACTTAATCTTATGCAGGTCTTTGATGTCGTGAGCTATCGCTTTATACTCTTCTGAGAGGTAGAGTGTTCCGTCTAGCGGTTCAGCGAACGATATATTCCGCTCTTTCTTATACTTCCATATAGCTGAGTTAGCTATTATTAAGTACTCTATTAACTTCTCGTCTCCGCCTAAGTCTCTTAAATCTTCCTCAGTTATTACGGCCTTCCTTAACCCGTCACTAGAGTACATGTTCCTCCACAGGTAGTCCGTAACGAAAGGCATTATGGGGTATAGGGTCTTCAGTATTAGTTTAAACACCTTGTGTAGGACGTATCTAGCCCCGTTCACGTACCTAATGTCGTAATCGCCTAACCCGTAAGCTCTTGACTTAACCGTCTCAAGATAATTTGACGCGAAAACATCCCAAGCTAGAGCGTAGAGCTCGCTTATCGGCCTGAAAACGTCGAGCTCCTCGTAATGCTTGAGAACCCTCCTGATTACTGAGGTTGCATACTTGAGCATCGCTCTATCCACGTCCTTCAAGACCGAGTCCTTTAAGGGTGGTTCATCGAAGAACGAGATGAACCTACCTATGTTGACTAACTTAGTCGCGAAAGCTAGCCCACTCCTAACCACGTCCTCCGACCACCTATAATCACTACCTAACATACCGGAGATTGCGGCCCAATACCTAAACGCGTCAGCACCGTACTTCTCGACGTACGGCATAGGCGGGACTATGTTGCCGAGGGATTTATGCATCGCCCTACCCTTAGGATCTAAACCCATACCAGAAATCCTGACCCACTTAAACGGCGGCTTCCCCGTAAGTAACCACACACGTAACGTTGAGTAGTAGAGCCAAGTCCTTATTATGTCATAGCCTTGAGGTCTGAGAGCATGTTCCAGCGCTTTAAGAGCAGCCTCCTTGTTATCGAGCCACCTAGTCACGTATAGAACACTAACTGACGAATCAAACCACGTGTCGAAAGTTCTAGTCTCACCGACTAGCTCTTCCTTAGGTGCGCCACAGTTAGGGCATTTCTCGTAAGGCGGCGGATCTATCCAAGGCCTCACGTACTCGCCGTACTTACCTAAGATTATGTGACCGCACTTCCTACACCTCCATATAGGTATTTCAGTCCCGTAGAATCTGGTTCTGGAGATAGGCCAGTCCATCTTTAATGAAGTTACCCAAGCATCAAACTTCACTTTATGCTCGGCGGGCTTAAAGTCCATCATGTTACCTACTCTAAGCACGTCCTCCTTAAAATCCAGCTGCCTTAAGAAAAACTCTCTAACGTGGATGTATTCTACCGGCGTCTTACACCTCCAGCAAACAGGGACCTCATGCCTTAAGTCCTCCTCCCTAACTAAGAAGTTATTCTTACGCAGCTCCTCTACTATGGCCTTCCTAGCCTCTCTAACACTTAACCCTTTAAGAAATCCTGAGTTCTCGTTCATGGTACCGTCCGGGTTGATGAGTATCTTAGGGGTGAGACCCTGCTCCTTAAAGAACCATATATCTCTGGTGTCACCGTAAGAACACATCATAGCTAAGCCGGTCCCGAACTCGGGGTTAGCGTACGTGCTAGGCATTATGGGTATTAAGTTATTGTATAGGGGTACTAACGCGTGCTTCCCCTCAAGATACTTATACCTCGCGTCGCTGGGGTGGTAGATAACGGCGCCACAACCGTTAAGCAACTCAGGCCTGGTAGTCGCTATCACCACATCCTCGTTAGTTTCCGCAACCCTGAACTTGATGTAGTATAGCTTACCTTCCTCTTCCTTTGTCTCTATCTCTGCTTCAGCAAGCGAGGTCCTGCACCTAGGACACCACATGACAGGTCTTTCAGCCTCGTATATGAGGCCCCTACCCCATAAATCGATGAAGGTTGCTTGTGTAAGCCTCCTATACTTAGGGGAGTCGGTCCCGTCAGTCCAGTAATCATATGAGCACCCCAGCCTTCTCCATACCCTAACCAAGGAAGCCTCATACTCGTCTAAAACCCCCTTAACTAACTCAAGAAACTTGAGCCTACCCTCAGGAGTATTAGCTATCTCATGTGCTGAGATACCGTAACGCTTCTCTACAGCTACCTCAGCAGGCAAACCATTCCTGTCAGCATAGAAAGGTAGCAGGACCTTATACCCAATCAATCTAAGCGCGCGAGCAACCATATCAATCTGAGCGTAATGAGCTGCCTGACCAACACCCCACTCCCCAGAAGGGTATGGTGGAGGCGTGTCCACAACTACGTACCTCTCATCACTTAGAAAATCTATTGAAGGCTCTTCAAACCCTTCCTCCTCCCACTTCTTAAGCAACTCCTCCTCGAGGGAGGGACCCCACCTCTTAATCTTTATTCTCGGCTCTAACGCCACGCAATCACCTATACCATTTAATACGCTAAATTTATTAATCTTTAATACGCGCGCAGGCTAGCCACGCTTAAATCACTCACATGTGGGTGACGTGCTCGAAAACTTTATTTATGTCGATAAAATATTTACTGGGATAAATATGTCGATCAAAGTAGTGTTGCTAGGTGCTGGGTACGTCGCCGCTCACCTAGCTACTGGCCTAGAGAGACTTAAGAAGGGTTTAGTCGAGCCTTACGGGATACCCCTAGCTAAGTATGAGCTCCCGTACAAGCTTAGCGAAATAGAGATAGTGGGGGTTTACGACGTTGACGAGAATAAGGTTGGTAAGACCCTCTACGATATAGCTAAGGAAGTCATGGGTAACGACTATCCAGTACCTGAAGAACTCAGGAAAGTGGTTGTTAGGAGAGGGATAAGGAGGAAGTCTACGGAAGGGCTTGACCTGAAGGCTAAGGGGTTAGACGACTTAATGAGCTATGAGGAAAGCCTAAAAACATTGTTGAGTGAGTGGCTGGAGTTGAGGCCTGACGTGATAATCAACGTAATAACTACTGAGTATGGTGAGGAATATCCTGATAAGTCTGTAGCTCTCGACAGGATCTTGAGCGGCGACGTACCGGCCACGCATTCATACGCTTACGTGGCCGCAATGTATGCTAAGACGGTTGGCGGCGTAGCCTTCGTTAACGCAATACCAACGCCCGTAGCAAACAATCCAGGGCTACTTAAACTTCTTGAAGAGTCTGGTGTCGTGGTATTCGGTGACGACGGAGCCACAGGAGCCACACCCTTAACAGCTGATTTAATAGAGCATCTAGCCGAGAGGAACAGGCTTATAGAATTCGTAGTGCAGTTCAATATAGGAGGCAACACAGATTTCTACGCCCTCACAAGACAGGACAGAAACCACATGAAGGAACTCACTAAGACCAGCATGATAAAGGATATCACTGGCTACGAAGTCCCGGCATTCATAAAGCCTACCGGCTACCTAGAACCCCTCGGAGACAAGAAATACGTCGCCATGCACATAGAATACGTAAGTTTCAACGGCTTCAGAGACTCCATATACATAAACGCTAGAATAAACGACTCACCGGCCTTAGCAGGCATCTTATGTGATTTAATAAGGCTAGGTAAGATCTCCTTAGATAAAGGGTGGAGGGGAACAGTCTACGAGGTCAACGCATTCTACATGAAGAGGCCGGGGCCTCGCGGATCCCCCAACATAGCTAAGAATAAAGCGTATCAACTATTACTCAGTAAGTTCGGATTAGCACATTAAAACCTCGAAACCCTTTAAGAACGTAGAACCTCCTTAAAAGGGGTAGGAGGGATTAGGGGTCTCCTCACGTTAAAATTTATTTAACAATATCAAAAAATATTTCGGGTCTTGTTAATGAGGGGCGTTCTGGTAGTTCATGCCGGGGCCGGAACTTGGAGGAACGTTGATGAGGAGATTATAAGGAAAGTAGTGTCTGACGCGCTGAAGAGAGGAGCTGAGGTTTTAGAAAACGGGGGTTCCGCTCTTGACGCGGTTGTGGAAGCAACAATCTCGTTAGAGGATTCAGGCGTTCTCAACGCAGGGCTTGGTTCAGTACCTGACTTAACTGGCAAGGTTTCAATGGATGCCGGCGTTATGGATGGCTGGAGTAATCGTGCGGGGGCAGTTGCCGCGGTCATGTACCCTAAGAATCCGGTGCTTTTGGCTCGCAAGGTTCTGGAACTAACGGATCACATCTTGTTGGCCGGTAGCGCTGCTGATGAATTAGCGGCTAGGCTAGGGCTCCCCAAGCATCCGGGACCTTCTGAGAGGGTTAGGAAGCGGTATGAGGAAGTACTTAAGAAAGCTTCTTCAGGTGACGCGATATTCAGGAAAAGTTTTGAGTTAGCTAAGAAGCTAGGATACTTCGACACTGTAGGAGCAGTCGCGCTAGATAAGGATGGTAAGCTAGCGGCAGCCGTATCCACTGGAGGCGTGATTTTAAAGTTTCCGGGACGTGTAGGGGATTCCGCGATTCCTGGAGCCGGGTTCTTCGCCAACAAACACGGTGCTGCAGTAGCTACCGGAATAGGTGAGACGATAATGATGAGCATGCTCTCGCTTAAGGCAGTAAACTTAGTCAGTGAGGGGTACCTGGCTGATACTGCGGCACGCCTAGCTATCCAGTACCATACTTCCGTACACGGTAAAGACACTGCCGGACTCATAGTACTTGATTACAGGGGCAACGCTTACGGCGCTTACAATACTCAGGCCATGCCATGGGGTTACGTGGAGTTAGGGAGGGGGGAACTCGTTATTTCAGGGTTTAAGAAGTCTTAAGTTTCTTGAGGTCTTCCCAGTCTTTATGATTTTTAAGGCTTCATCACGTAATCCGCTGTCCGTGCTTAATTGACCCCTAGTAGTGAGGGTGACCATACTTAAAGGTTCTTCCACTCCCCGCACTAACGCGCAAGTATGTATGGCCTCAATCATTACGAGGAGTCCCTTAGTCTTGAGCTTCACGAATAAGTAATCAGCTAACTCCTCAGTGAGTCTTTCCTGGAGTTGTAACCTTCTGGCAAACACGTTAACTACCCTGGCAAACTTACTTAACCCGAACACCTCATCGCTCGGCACGTAAACCACGTAAGCGTACCCGTAAAACGGGAGTAGATGATGCTCGCAAACAGACCTAACAGGTATGTTAAGAACCGCTACAAGCCTGTTAGTGCTTACGCAGTTAGCTGAATTCACGTAGAAATACTTTAAGTGTTCGTCCGGGTCTCTCCCATACCCTGATGCCAGTTCCTCAAGCCACATCCTAGCCACACGCTCCGGCGTCTCCCTAAGCTCAGGTCTGTCGGGGTCATCCCCTATAAGTTTTATGAATTCTCTCACGACGCTCTTAAGTTTATCAAGCTTATTACCTAAATCCTCGTTACTCACCATATTCAGAACTCATCTCCTGAGCACGTAGTTTAAACTCAACCACTAAGTCCATTCTATGAGCACGCAACGATTTTTTAACCTCATCAACCCTCCTACTCAAGGACACCATATCCTCCTCAGGGTTAACCAAGACTGTCGCCACGCCTTGGTAATGCGTGCCGTCAACGTTTCTTAGGCGTAAACTATCTAAACTCAGGTTATTCTTACTAAACTCCTCTCTAACAATCTTCGTCACATCTGGTGAGGGAGCTCTATCACCAACGTACTCCATAACTTCGGAGAAGACATCCCTTAACTCGTAAAAAATGTATAGTGTGAGGAATAGAGCGCCAACATAATCTATCAAGTAGCTAAGTAGGGCACCAGCGAGAGAAGATGTAATGACTACCACACCCTCAATTAACTCACTAATCGTGAACTTAGAGTAATGTGTGAACACGCCTCTCAGCCTCCTAGAAATCGCTATCGCGATTAAGTAGCATGAGACTCCTAAGAAAGCCATCATGGGAGCTTCTAGCGACACCGTATACTCCCTTAACTCAGCCAATCTAAGCGTTACTACGCCTGCTACGAAGGAGTAAATCATTAAGGTAGATATGGAACCCCCGAAAGCTAGCTTGTAGTGACCGAAATGATGGTCTTCATCAGGAGGTTTAAGACTATCTCTCCAATACCTCACAGCTAACAATAACGCCATTAAATTCGCTATGGAGGTCATGGCATCAACAAAAACAGCCTTAGAACCGTAGAGGACGCCGCCTAAAATCTTGAAAACCCCTCCTAAACCTGAGAAGAGGATCGTTAAGGTCAGCATGCTCCAACTATTCAGTGAGTACCCACCCCAGAATAGAGGAGGACTAAAAGACCTTTAAGCTTTTCCAATCCTTAAATCCTTATCTTAAGAGATTTCCTAAGTTCATCAACTATCATGACCGGCACGGAGGTCAGCAACGCTAGGAAGAGGAGCTCTGGATGCAATTCGGCGGTCTTGAAGACTGACGCGAGCTGCGGCACGTATACTGTGCTCATCAACAAAGCTAGTGAAACAATTAATGACGGGATAAGCCATTTATTGAAGGGTCTGAACCAGAAATGAAGAGCTTCAGATCTTGACGCAAGCGCTCTTCCGAACTCGCTCATCCCGAGAGCTACGAATACTAACGTCCTGGCCAAGCTTATATCTACGTAGGTACTGAGGGCGAACTTGTATATACCTAGGTTTACGAGCCCTATTAGAGAACCGAGTAACGCAAAATACGCTATCTTCCTGTTAGTCAAGAAAGAAGCTTGTTTCTTTCTTGGAGGTCTCCTCATCAAGTCGGGCTCAGGAGGTTCTGTGCTGAGAGCTAGAGCTGGTAGAGCGTCTGTCGTGACATTTATCCATAATAGCTGCGCCGGGGTTAGCGGTGAAGGGAGCGCAACCAGCTCAGCTGACAGTATCGTCGCTATCTCACCTAAATTAGCGGGCAGTAAGTAGTTTATAGGCTTCTTAAGATTCTCAAATATTATCCTACCTTCCTTAACGGCCGTAGCTATGGTAACGAAATTATCATCCTTGATAACCAGTTTAGACACTTCCTTAGCTACGTCAGTTCCTTTAATACCCATAGCTATCCCTAAGTCAGCTTCTTTAAGCGCTAACGCGTCGTTAACCCCGTCCCCGGTCATGGCGACTACGTGCCCCCTAGCTTGAAGAGCTTTAACAACCCTCCTCTTATGCTCTGGCGTCACCCTAGCTAATATGACGACTTCATCTATTACCCTCTCTAACTCAGCATCACTCATGCTATCTAAGTCCTTGCCCTCAAGCACTAAACCGTTATCAAGCCCTATTAAACGTCCTATTGCTTCTGCTGTCAATCTGTGGTCGCCGGTTATCATGATTGTTTTTATGCCTGCCCTACGCAACTCCTCCACAGCTTCCTTAACACCTTCTCTCGGGGGGTCGATGATGCCCATAACTGATAAGAAGGTATATTCCTTCTCTATTTCCTCAACACCTTGCTCAAGGATATCAGGATTTACTAGCTTATAGGCAACACCATACGTTCTAAAGCCTTGAGACGCTATTGACTCTATGTACTCGTTTATTTCCCTCCTTAAACCATCGTCGAGTGGTTTGAGGTCGCCGTCGATCACGACGTGGCTCGAGAGGTTGAGGAGTGTTTCGGGAGCTCCTGAAGACACGACTAGGTACTCGTTATCGCTGAGCTTGTGTATCGTGGTCTTCCTCTTCCTAAACCTATCGAACGGGATGACCTTAACGAGCTTAGTGTTTCTCCTTAAATCCTCAACTCTCTCCTTACCTAAAATCTTGTAAGCGAGTACTAAGGCAGCCCCCTCCGTGGGGGATCCCTTAATCCTCCACACACCGTTATCGTAGAATAAGCTAGCGTCTTCAGCGATGTGTGCGACCAAGTACTCAGCTAGTTTCTCAAGCTCCCTACTCACAACAGTCTTACTCTCCGAGTCGTTAATGATCACCTCGCCCACAGGCTCGAAGCCCCCACCCCCTACCCCGAGCTCTACACCGCTAATCCAGACTTTCTTGATTGTCATCTCACCCTTAGTTATAGTCCCGGTCTTATCTGACGCTACAATATCGCAAGCCCCTAAAGTCTCTATAGCTCCTAACTCCCTCACAATCACGTTCTTCTTCGACATCCTGTAAGCTCCTAAAGCAAGTACTGACGTAGCTATTGCCGGCAGACCTTCAGGTATGGCTGCCACGGCCAGCGCGACAGCTATGAGGAGCGACTCTATTAAGGGCTCCCTAACCACCAAGTAGGAGATACCGAAAACTAAGACGCTTATACCCAGTATTATAGTTCCGAGCTTCTTACCGAGCCTGTCAAGCTCTTCCTCAAGTAGTGTCTTCTTTTCTTTTATCTCACCAAGCTTCACAGCTATCTTACCTAACTCGGTCCTAGACCCGGTCGCTACCACGACCCCCTTACACTTACCGGAGTATATGTAGGTTCCCATGAACAACATGTTAGTTCTTGAGTGAATGCTTGTTTCCTCAGGCAGCACGACCGAGTGGTCTTTCAGAACGGGCTCGGATTCCCCGGTAAGAGGGGACTCATCAACTTTTAAGTTCACGGAATCCACGAGCCTGATATCCGCGGGGACCTTATCACCCTCGTTAAGGAGGACCACGTCGCCCGGCACTAACTTTGTTGAAGGAACTACGACGATGTCCCCGTCCCTAACGACCTTAACCTCAGAAACTACGAGTTTTTTCAGTGCTTCTATAGCTTTCTCAGCTCTGAACTCTTGAAGAAAGCCTGAAACCCCCATGATGAGTACTATGAGGAGTATAGCTAAGGCATCAACCAACTCACCTAAAAAACCTGAGATCAGCGTAGCTATTAGCAAAATCACTATCAGAAAATTAGTGAATTGCTTAAGGAATAACTCGATCGGAGACCTAGGTTTGCCTCTTAACTCGTTGAGACCATATATGCTAAGCCTCCTCTCAACCTCACTCGATGATAGTCCTCCCGGGCTGGTGCCCAACTCCCTGAAGACTTCCTCAACCTTCTTCGAATGCCATGACATCCCGATTTCCTACTTCTAAAGAATTAGAGCACGCTTAAAAATCACGAACAATACTTAGACTTGAGTGAACGCGTTGAAGGAGACATTGGTAGATGTGGCTAGGAAGGCGGCTGAGTACCTAACCGAGGCCCGCCGCCCATCCACAGTGATTAAAACCAACTCATCAGGAGATACTAGCAAGGTCTTTGACTTAGAGTCCGAGAACATAATCTTTGAAGAATTAAGGAAGAGAATCAAGGACTGCTTTCTCTTCGTGAGTGAGGAGTCTGGAGTTCGTAGATTCTGTGAGGAGCCTGAGTGGGTTTTCGTGGTAGATCCTGTAGACGGGTCAATGAATTACGACGCTCAAATACCTTGGGTCTCTATA
The DNA here is from genome assembly GCA_964636755.1 of uncultured Desulfurococcaceae archaeon. GTDB lineage: Archaea > Thermoproteota > Thermoprotei_A > Sulfolobales > NBVN01 > Zestomicrobium. The sequence continues at coordinate 7,725 of CAZWSU010000039.1, read as the reverse complement.
TCGATAGCCGCAGCACCGCTAAGGGGCGGAGAGCCGACAATAGGGGATGTTTCACACGCGGTAGTATATGATGTTTTCCGCAAAATAGACTACAGCTATGATTTAAGGGAGGGCGTGACCGTCAGCGGGGTGCCGGCGAGTAGAAGGTCGAAGCCCTCGGGAGTCGTGCTAGGATATTTCGAAACACCTGATTCATACAAGATAATCCCGTATTACTGGGCGGTAAGAGGTGCGCGCGCTAGCTTAAGATCGTTAGGTAGTGCCGCGCTAGACATAGTGTACGTCGGGCTAGGCAACGCCGAAGCATTCATTGACACGAGGGCTAAGCTGAGGAACGTTGACGTGGCAGCCGCGTTAAAGATAGCGTCAGCCCTTGGAGCCAAAGCTAAGTTATGTAACGGTCTTAACGCACTCTCAGTACCTCTGAAAGAGATCGTCAGGATCGAGTGTCTTTTGGTAGGGTATGATGAAGATTACTTAAGCAAGCTTGGCAGAGCGTATCTCGAGAGCCGAACTTAAAGAATTAAAAATAAAAAGCTTCAGGTTAATTAGGGCCTCTCCAAACTCAAACTGTAGGTTTATAGACTAGCTTCCTTAGAGCTCTTACCCTTAGTTCCCTAGCTACCTCAGCCGTAGTACCCCATACTATAGCTCTAGTCGGGCACATGGACACGCACCCAGGCGTTAAACCCTCAGTCCTTAAAGGATTACATAAGTCACACTTAGTTGCAAACCCGGGCGGTATTATCTCCGGGATGCCGAAGGGGCAAGCTGCTAAACACGCTGAACACCCTATACACTTAGAAATATCTACTAAGACCGCGCCGTCCTTGTCTTTATGCATAGCTCCGGTAGGACAGGCTGTAATGCAGGGTGCTTTAGCGCAGTGAAAGCATGATATAGGTTTATTAAGACCTCCGCCTATATCATAGAGTTTTATGTAGCCACTACCCTCATGTATGAACGAGCACACCTCCTCACAGGTGTAGCAACCTATGCATACGTCATAGTTTATTATCCTATTCATACCACCATACTTACTGAAGGTTTCTAAATCCACATCACATCACCTTCTTAGCTCTTAAGAAATGATCTAGGTGTGTAGCCGCTTTCAAACCACTCCCGATCGCTTTACCAATCATTGAAGGCCCTGTAACCACGTCTCCGGCAGCGAAAACCTTCTCAACCCCGGTCTGCATCATCTCATTAACTATTATGGTTCTCCTCTTCGGATCCGCCTTAATACCGTCACATTCCGTACTCAGCGGCGGGGTCGGTATCTCGCCTACAGCAGCTAAGACCAGGTCCGCCTCGATTACGTGTTCCGTTCCGGGCACTGGGACTGGCCTAGGTCTTCCGGTCTCGTCAGGCTCACCCAATCTCATCTTAACGAACTCCACCCCAACCACCCTATCATTCGAGACCACGACTTTAGTTGGTTGAATAAGCTCCACCCACCTAACACCCTCAGAAACTACTCTACGCACCTCGTACTCGCCTGCAGGCGCTTCCTTAATAGTTCTCCGGTAGGTTAGGTAGACCTCCTTAGCCCCCTTCATTAAAGAGACCTCCGCAGCGTCTATCGCGCTGTATCCCCCGCCAATGACAACAACCTTATTACCTACAGGGGGTTTATGAGTTGAGTAGCCTAACTCGTACACCCACCAACCATAGACGTATTCCAGAGCTGAGAAAACCCCTTTAGCGTTATCTCCCGGTACGCCCAACCTCCTCGAAGACCATATACCTGTAGTCAATAATAGAGCGTCGTACTCGTCTATGAGCTTTTTTAGATCGATTACATTGCTAACGAATTCGTCCCCCTCATCGTGTCTAGGCTCGCCGCAGAAGACCTTAGTCCTATAACTAAACTTAACACCGAAATTCTTTTCAAGATCTTCAACACCTTCTAAGACGCTGTCTCTAGGTATTCTGTAGGGTGGGATGCCGAACATCATCAAGCCCCCCGCAAGAGGGAGTTTCTCGTAAACATCTACCTCATAACTCTGGCAAACCAGGTAGCCTGTAGCCGCTAAACCGGCTGGACCTCCTCCTACGACTGCTACCTTACCCCTACCCCCCTGACCCTTCTTACACATGAAGGCGAACTTCATTTCCCCATCACCTACTAAATCATTTTGGAAGCATAATTAATTTGATGTAAGAATTCTCAACTCTCTTTCCAGAGAGTTTCTCAACTAACTCTATGTCGCTAACCCTGACTTCCCCTTTCTTGATTAAATTATCTATTATCTGAGCCGGTAACACGCTCCTAACATGATCCAACTCTACGAGATCCATGTCCTCACACACAGAGTACGGGGCTACGTGATGTCTCGGAATAACAGCTCCTGAACCGTGTTCAACACAATAGTATATCTTAACCTTCAACGGCTGACACCCTCCTATGTTTAGATTTAGGTTGTAGAAGACCTAGCAAGACCGCAACCCCATAAATGATTGCTTCAGGTCTTACCGGGCACCCAGGAACGTAAACAACCCTGTCTACCTCTACTCCAGCGTCTTTAAGGATTTTCTCTAGTCGTGGGTACCCTCCTAGGGTTGCGTAGGTGTTGAACCATATCCCTCCCCCAACACCGCACGAACCTAGAGCTAGCACTAGTCTAGGTCTCGGCATAGCCTTAATAGCTCTTATCACCTTGCCTATAGTCTTAATGGTTACAGGTCCTGTGAGTAGTATGAGGTCCGCGTGTCTAGGGGAACCCACCAACTTAATACCGAATCTTTCAACGTCGAAGTAAGGTGTTAGGACATCTAAGACTTCGATATCGCACCCGTTACAGCTGCCGGTGTTTAGGTGGAAGACCCACACGCTCCTCTTAAGCTTAATAAAGACTTCCTCAAGCTTGTTGAGAGTGAACTCAGATAGTGTTAGGTCGAGCTTCCCCCCGTCACTCACCGCTAACACCCACCACCTTACTCCCGATCTTACGAGCGGTTAGCTTCTTCCTGCACTCAGGACATACGGTGAGGAGGTCTTCAGGCACTTTATTATCTATTCTCTTCTCAATCTCCTTAACGAACTTCACCGTAGTGAAGGGCTTGCCGCAAATCCTGCATTTAATGGTCGTGTGTACTACCTCATCGTAGAGATCCCCTAACTCCCACGTAGCTAGCTCGAATTCTTTTGAAATTGCTATGGCTTTTTGCGGACATACGTACGCGCACATACCGCAAAAGATGCACCTGCCTTCAAAATACTTGAGCACTATCTCATCGCCCTCATGCCCTATGGTCAACGCTTTGGGAGGACATATCCTAGTGCAGGCACCACACCCCACGCACTTAACCGGGTCTACCTCTATCTTGCCTCTGAATTCCGGCGTGACCAGTGGTGACTCGAAAGGATATTTTCTTGTAGCCGTTCCTTCACGAACGGATATGGAGAGCATCTTAAGGAACTTAACCATTCCTACACACCCTCCTAGAAATAGCTTCTATAGGTAACATCTTAACACTACCTGATCTTAAGTTTATGATCACAGCTCTATCAGTGCATGAGAAGCAAGGATCTATGCTAGCTATAGTTAGCGGCGCGTCAGCTAAGTCAACTCCCTTAAGCATTATAGGGACTGCTTGGAGATTCTGGTAGGTCGGTGCCCTAACCCTCCACCTGTACGGGCCGTAAAGATCCGTTAGAACGACGTGTATGACCTCACCCCTAGGAGCTTCTACGGCGCCGATCCCTAACCTCATCGGTTGAGGCTCCCATCTCTCAGCTTTTATGGGGCCGCCCGGCATCATATCCACGAGTTGCTCGATAATACTTATACTCTCGAAAACCTCGTCTATCCTGACAAGAGTTCTAGCTAAGTTATCGCCTTCAGTGTAGACAGGCACCTTAAAACTAACGTAGTGGTAAGCAGCGTATGTGTAATCCTTTCTCACATCCCTTGCTAGACCGGAGCCGCGGGCGGTGGGACCTACTAGGGAATAAGCCCTTGCCTCACCCCTAGGCAATATCCCCGTACCGGTAAGCCTCGCCTTAACCTGCGGCACACTCGTCGCAACCTCCACGAGTTCCTTAAACTCTTTCTTCAGGACATTCAAAGTCTCCTTAATTTTAGGTATCTTATCTTTATCGATGTCTTTCTTGACCCCGCCAACCAAGTCTATGCCGTAAGTCTTCCTACTACCCGTTAGTAGTTCTGCTAAAACCATGACTTTCTCCCTGATTCTCCAAGCATGCATGAAGCCCGTATCATAACCTAGTAGATGGAGCGCTACGCCGAGCCATAAGAGGTGGCTGTGAAGCCTCTCGACCTCGAGAACTATGGATCTTATGAAGTGCGCCCTCTCAGGCACTTCTATCCCCAGCGCATCCTCCACTGCCTGAACGTAGCTAGTTGAGTGGACGAAACCGCAAATACCGCAAATACGTTCAGCCAGAAACGGGACTTGATCATACTTCATGCTCTCCGCCAGCTTCTCTATACCTCTATGAACCATGAATCCAACATATCTCGCATCAACTACTTTCTCTCCCCTAACATATAACTCGAAGTATTCGGGTTCGTGGAGTGCCGGGTGGTAGGGGCCGATAGGTATTCTCACAACCTCCTCTACCTCCAGTTCAGAAACCCGGGATACTAACTGGGGTTGATACATCTTCTTTAACTCTTCTACGCTAACTTCCTTCCTCAGCGGATAGAGATTCTCAGGCCAGTCCTCAGGCAAGACCAACCTACTCATCTGCTTACCGTTAAATTCTATCCCTAGGAGGTCGTGCGCTTCCAGCTCATACCAATCAGAGGCTCTGAAGAGATCACTTATAGTGTCTACCTTAACACCCTCCACCACAGGGACCTCGAAAACTAGGTTTGTCCCCTCATTATCTATCCCGAACACGTAGTAAAGCTTAAAAAAGCCTTCCCTAGACCTCTCATCCGAGGCCGCTATAGTTCTGAGGTATAGGTCGTGCTCCTTATAAATATTTTCGAGAGCCGTTCGCAAGCAGTTAGCCTTAATCACTACCTTGATGGTGATGTTCCTCCTACTTAAGTCAAGCACCGAATCCTTACAAACCTCAAGTATTTTAGATAATATCACGCGGCTCCTGTGACCCCTAGATAATTCCTCGATTAACTTGCTGTAATCATGACTCATGTCTTCCTACCCTCTTATTACTATGTTATTTACGTTTAAATACCAATCCATGTAAAAATCACCAAAACAATTAAAACAAGTAGGTAGTACATGAATAAGGTTCTCACACCTATGTCTACACGTGTCCTACCTAAGAGAGTAGCTACCACCCCGTAAGCCAAGTAAACGCATGCCGATAACAGTAGTGTTGCCGGGAAAACTGCTGATATTGGGGAGAAAACAGCCGTGAACGGGGCTGTGATAGCTACAGCTACTAGGAGTGACAAGACGTACCTGGCTAGTAGGTGTGCGTATATGTAGAAGCCGAGTATCTTACCACTAAACTCGATAATAGTTCCTGAAGCTAGCTCAGGTTCTGCTTCGTGGATATCGAAGGGTAAGCGACCGCTGCTGACGTAGGTAGCTACGATCAAGACAGCTAAGCTCAGCAAGTACGTAGCGAGTGTTAAAATTGAGTAATTAGTTACTAGCCTAAGTCCTAGGAGGATCGATAAAACACTACCGATGACTAGCCCTAGTTCATTAAGTATTGTCAGGAGTATGTTCCTATAACTACCTATTAACGCGAAGGGGTTGGAGGTCGTAGCTGAAGCTACTAAACCCAGACTATGTGAGGCGGCCACGAGGACTAGAAGCATTGCTAAAACTATGAAGTCTATGTTGATAGACAGGGTTAGCGCTACGTAAACCACCGCGTAGAGTGCTATCAGCGTTATTATCAGAGAGAGCATCACGAGGAAAGCCGCGGATTCACCGCTGAGAGGTATTTTAAGTTCTTTAACGCCTAGCTTGAGTAGGTCGTACCAAGTCTGAAGAAATGTTGGTGGCCCGAACCTACTCTGTATCTTAGCTCGAATTTTCCTCTCAATACCGTCTAGTAGTGGGGGTAGGAAAGCGAGTACGGAAGTGAATAGGAGGGAGAGGAGGATTGTTAAGGCCTCCATGCCAGGAACACCATGAGCAGCATTGCGAAAACTACGAGTAGGTTCATGTAGAGTGAGGTGAAGGATAGTGCGTCCTCAATAGCTGACGTTAAATCTATTAAATCTTTAACGAACGCTTTATAGTATTTGTAGAGCCTGCTCTCGCTGAGGCTAAACACCATGTACGCGCGGCTAGCGAGATCAAGTAATCGGCGTGTGAAAGTCTCCTCCCTACCTTCGAAGCTCTGACCCATGTCGTAATAGAAACTCATCTTAACTGCTGAGGGAACCAGTCTCCTCAAGTACTTACGTAGTATGTCACTGAGCCTACTCATGACCGACGCTGACTCGGAACTCAAGGTAGCGCACCACCTAACCAAGATTCTTCCCTAGCGCTCCTCTTAAAGTAGGTGTAGGTATAGTATATGAGTGCCGCCATCATTACCGTAGCTAAACCTAGTGGAGCTATGTAGAGCATATCTAGCGAGGTCAACCCGATTATCGCTGTGGAGACGTAGATGGGTAGTGTTAACGCGATATTAAGTATTGAGAGGCTTAACTCAGGGGTTTCAGTGCCTACGTTCAGCTTAAGTTCCTTAGGTTTGTTGGGTGAGGTGGATCCCCAGTAAACGGTTACGTATCTTAAGCCGTAAGCGACCGCTAGGGCGGCACCTAAAGCCGCGATCATGAGGAGTAGTACGGCCGCTGTCACTGACACTTGATATATTGATGCCAGCCCGGCTAGTAAGAGTATCTTACCTAGGAAGCCTAACGTTGGGGGAGTTCCTATTAGTGAGAGGATGGAGAGGAGAGCTGTTAAGGTAGGCTTACTAGCTATTCTGGCCACATATCCTAGCTTACTTATGTCTCTGGTGTGAGTCATTATCTCAACAGTGCCTGAATTCATGAATAGTGAGGCTTTGAAAACTGCGTGGGCTATAGAGTACGTTAGTGCTGCCGTGAGGAGTAGGTCTATCTTGAAAGCACTGTAAGAAACTAACGCTATAGTTATCAAGCTAGTGTTTTCGATAGTGCTGTAAGCCAGGATCCTCTTAATATCTGCTTGTATGAGAGCTTGTAAACCCCCATATACGACAGTCAGTGACGCGAAAATTAGTAGCGCGTAATACACGTACATAGACTCAATAGAGGACGCCGTCAAGTAAAACCCGTAAACACCCATCTTAACCATCACCCCAGACAAGATAGCTGATGCCGGAGCGGGCGCTAATGAATGCGCGTCAGGTAACCAGAAATGCAGCGGTGCTACAGCAGCTTTCGCTAGTAAGCCGACAGCCACTATTAAATGAAGCACCGGACTAACTCCCAGCAAGTGATGACTTAACTCGTTAAGAGGTAATTGAAGAGCTCCGGCGAAACCAAGCCTTATGGCCGCGATCCCGAGTATCGTGAGGAGAGCGATGTCCGCTGGAACCATGGAGACGAGTAGGTACCTGAGCCCGGCCACCAGAGTCCTTCTCTCAACCTCGAAAACTATAGCGAAGAACCCGATTATCTCAGCGAAAAGCCAGAACATCACGAAACTCATTAAATTCTCCGATATGAAGACTAAGTAAACACTTAAAGCAAATAAGTCTATCAATATCGTTAAGTTTCTCCCAGGATACTTGTGGCGCTCGTAATGTATTGTGTAGATCGGAAGAGCGTCGTGTAG
>CAZWSU010000038.1:0-11839 GCA_964636755.1 uncultured Desulfurococcaceae archaeon | reverse complement strand
CCTTTCCTCACGACTTTAATGAATTTCCATTCTTTGTGAGGTATCTTGACAGCTATGTACGGTATTCCGCCAGCTCTCTCAGCGAAGTCTAATAGTTTTTTGATTTGTTCTGACTCTATGTATAGTCCTGAGGGCTTGGCTCTTGACTTAACCTCGAAGACCGCGACCTTCCCCTTCATTATCGCCACTACGTCGGGGTACTCTGCTTTCCTTATTCTAGCACCGCTGGCCGGGGCTCTCATCACAGCAAATCCTAATCTCCACAGGATATGGACTAATTCCCTCTCAGCTCTGTAGCCCTTAGACCTACTCTTAACTACCTCAATCACCTTGGTTTAATTCCACAAGCACTAACTTAAATATTCTGTAACGATTAAGTAATTGAGGTGCGCGTTAATGCCAATAGGACTAACTGAAATCGTGCTAATACTTGTTGTGCTAATAATAGTTATCCCCTTACTAAACGCTAGCATAAAAATCATTAGGGAGTATGAGAGAGCGGTAGTCTTCAGGTTGGGGAGGCTCGTGGGTGCTAAGGGCCCTGGATTAATACTTATCATACCCTTCGTAGACAACTTAATGAAGGTTGACTTAAGAGTTGTTACTGTCGACGTCCCTAAGCAGGAAATAATAACTAGGGATAACGTGAGCGTCAAGGTTGACGCGGTAATATATTACAGAGCTGTCGACCCGATAGCGGCGATAACTAAGGTCAGCAACTACCACTACTCGATAATGATGTTAGGTCAAACCGTTTTGAGGGACGTGATAGGTCAGGTAGATCTAGACGACTTACTTCAGAAGAGAGATGAGTTGAATAAGAGGATACAGGATATAATCGATGAGACGGCTATGTCTTGGGGTATTAAGGTTACGGCAGTAACCCTCAAGTCTGTAGAATTGCCTGAAGAGCTCATGAGAGCTATGGCTAAGCAAGCTGAGGCTGAGAGGTGGAGGAGGGCTAGGATAATAGAAGCGGAGGGCGAGAGGCAAGCCTCCGCAGTGCTGGTTGAGGCCGCGTCAATGTACGAGCAACACCCGACAGCTCTACGCTTAAGAGAGCTTCAGACACTAATAGAGATAGCTAGGGAGAAAGCCTTAGTAGTAGTTACGGAGACCGGGGCTACGGACGTGGGCAAGACGGTGGCGATGTATAAAGCTCTTAAAGAGAGAGAAGAGCGGTGAGTTAGGAGGTGCTGACACCTAAGAGCAATCTTTCATGTGTTTTTGCTCAAACAATAGTTATTCTAGTAGTGCTACTAACGCTCGTAACCTCACTACACGCTACTGAGACACCTAACCCCATAAGCCTCCAGGTAGCTGGGACAGTAACTAAAGCTATAGTTGTAGAGATTAAGCCTCCGTGGGATGTGATAGATAGCGGGGTTAAGGAGTGCTTCTTAGACGCCTTAAGTAAGGCAGAAAGCGAGGGTAAGGCGTTAATATACTTAGTCGATAGTTACGGTGGTTACTTAGACGCTGCCTACACAATCGGAGACGCTGTAAGTAATTCGAGGGTGCCTACAATAGCTTACGTTAGTGGCGGTAAAGCGTTAAGCGCGGGAACCATGATAATACTCCCAGCTAACGTCATAGCGCTCCACCCCTCAGCAATCATCGGAGCTATGCAACCAGTCATGATAAACCCCGTGACCGGGGAGATTCAATTCGTTAACGAATCTAAGATAATAAATCCCGTCGTCGAGAAGGCGTTGAATTACGCGAGGCTTAGGTCGAGGAACGAGACCCTCGTGAGAGACTTCGTGATTAAGGCTACTACGGTGAGTGCTGAGAAAGCAGTTTCGTACGGCGTGGCTGACTTCATAGCACAGGACCTTCCAACACTGCTGAAGACTATAAGAGGTTATGAGGTTTCAGTATCTGGTGTGGTGGTTAGGTTAGAGATCGAGGAGTCGGGCTTGGAGTTCTATGCTTGCAGTATTAGGTCGAGATTGCTCTCACTACTTGAGAACTCCACAATACTCAACGTGTTGCTCACGATAGGGCTCTTAGGAACGATATTCGCTCTACTTAGCGGGAGGATAACTGTGCTCCCGCTAACCCTCTTATTCTTGCTCCTCGGGTTAGCGGGTAGCGGTCTCAACCCCAACCTAGTCTCGTTATTCCTGATAATTTTGGGCGGGGTATTACTGGCTGTAGAGTTATTCGTGTTACCGGGTTTCGGGATAGTAGGGATTAGCGGGATTATCTTGCTGGCTTTCGGCTTCGCACTTCTGCCCACATACCTACCTAGCGGGTTAGTTCCTTCCGAGGAGTACTTAAACGCTTTAAGGACGTTCATAATAAGTACTTCAGTGATATTAGGGGGGTTCTTCGGCATACTCATGTTTAAGATCATAAAAGTTAGGAGGAAGAAACCTTACGAGTTCTTACCGACCGGTAAGGTCGGGAAAGCGCTTGACGACTTAGGTCCTGGGAGGACAGGTTTCGTAATAGTTGAGGGCGAGTATTGGAAAGCTACCTCGGATGAGGAGATACCTAGAGGTAGCGAGGTGGTCGTGGTCGGTGTTGAGGGGGCGGTGCTCAGGGTCAGGAAGAAGTAGCTTATTAAGTCTTGAAACAATGATTTAGATGAGAGTAATGGGTAGCATATCAGGAGTAGCTGACCTGCCTTTACACGGTGGTCACGTACCTTCGTGGCTTGCTAGGTTAATGCTTAAGCTGTCTAGAGCTATCTTAGAAGTACTGCTGATAGAGTTTAGTAGTGAGGAAGTCTTAAGAAGATTCTCAAACCCTCTGTGGTTTCAAGCGTTCAATAACGTCATAGGTATGGACTGGGACAGTAGCGGCTCGACAACCGTGACCACAGCTATGATTAAGACAGCTTTAGAGGAGATAGGCGGTGATGTGAGGGTTGCTGGAGGTAAAGGACTTACTTCTAGGAAGACGCCGGAAGAGATAGTTAAGTATGGGGATGAGATAGGGCTGAGTAGCGCTTCCTCTAACGAGCTAATCAAGGTATCTAAGCTCGCGGCTAAGACCGACTCAGTACTCTTGCAAGACGGTTTCACCCTATATCATCACGCGCTACTCTTCGATAAGAAGGGTAATTGGGTTGTGATACAGCAGGGGATGAACACAAACCTGAAGATCGCCAGGAGATATCACTTAGCTTGGTTTATGTCTAGGGACCCGACGCTGGAGTCTCACGCGGGGGTCGCATCAGACATCACCACGATGCCGCTGAACCTAACTATTAACGAGTCAATAGGATCTAGGAAAGTCTTGGTAGATTTGGTTAGTGAGAATCCTAGGAAGATAGTAAACGAGCTCAAGGTGGTTAACACGTATCTTAAAGGACTTAAAACACTTACGGGTCTTAAACCCCCTAGACCGACACAGAGTAATATACCCTACTACAGACCAGTAGCCATAAACTCAAGAATTTTAGAGAAATTAGGTAAAGCGTATGAGTTAAGACCTAAAAATATGCAGGAACTGCTCTTGGTTGAGGGCTTAGGTGCTGAGGTGGTCAGAGCCTTATCACTCATCTCAGAGTTGATTTACAGAGAGCCCCCGTCTTTGAGAGATGTAGTAACACATAGTTTCTCACCATTCAAATATGCTTACGCTATAGGGGGTAAGGACGGAGTGCCGTACCCTGTCAAGAGAGAAGTAGCTGAGACTGTTATTAAGGAACTCATCAGGTTAGTGAATGAAGCAAGGCTTGAGGGGAGGGAGAAGCTAGCCGCTCTAAGGGCTCTCAAGAAGTTGGCTCCTGAAGAGGTTGACGATATCTAGTGAAGGTTTCTTCAGTATGGTAGTACTCGAGGGTGGTTGAAGTATTAAGTTTTTATGCGTCCCGCATAGTATATATGATATTTAGGGTGTAGTCGTTGGCTCTAGGAGAGTTAATAAAGTGTGTTTCAGGCGCGTATAGGGGTTTGCCGTACAGAGTGACTCACTTAATGCCAGGCATTGTCGGAGGTTACGGTAATCCGAGGAGTATTCATTTGAGTGTTTCAGTTGATAGTAAGTTAAGCATGTCTTACATCTCTATCTTACTTAGGGGTGAGGACTTAAAGCCTAAGTCCTTCCCGTGGAGGGTCTCGGTTAACTCAGTTAATATTACTAGGGAATTCAAGCCTCAAGTATTAGTGGGTTTAGAGAAAGTAATGTACGCTCTTCAAATCTTTGACGTCTCGCAGATTATTAGGGAGCCGGGAAAGTATTTACTTAGGCTTTCTACGGAGACTTCTAAAGCGATTGAGGTACTTTCTGTTAGCTTGGTTGGTGTTGCGGAGTCTCAAGATACTGAGGTATTAGTGGATTACTACTCGGGGGTGCTGATCCTCAAGAAAGGTGTGGAGTATGTCATCACGCACCCGTGTGTGGGGCATGAATTAGGTGTTGAGATGGTTGCCGAGTTTCCTTCAAGAACTTCTGAGGTACTCTTAACCTGCGGTGATGAATCACCAATTACTCAGTTAATCGGTGTTTCCGAGATTTCCTTAAAGAAGCTTAAAGCATCTCAAGAGTGTAGGTGTTCTATAACGTTGAGGAGAAGCGACGTTCCTAAACCGCTGATCTTGAGTGACTTACTTATTTACAGACCACTCACGCCATCGCCTCAAGTCTCTTTCGACGCTTCCTTGACCGACAGCAAGGAGATTCTGGTCTCGGTGAGAAATGAGGGGGTGTCAAGGCTTGATAAAGCTTTGATAATAGCTTTGTGCGAAGGTAGAACGCTATCTAGGAATGAGTTAAGGGATTTAGGACCTGGGGAGACAGCGGAATTAAGGCTAACTTCTCCTGAGGATCTGAGGGGTAAGGAGGTTTACGTGAGGTTAGTGTACGCTGATACTTGGGGTCAAAATGTCAAGACTATTAAACTCAAGACTTAGGAAGTGAGCGCAAGTCTGTAGAGGAGGTCTGCGGCGAAAGCGGTTGTTCCCGTGAATATGGCTAGCTTGAGAACACCCCTTAATCTAGAAGCCATTAACTCCGGGTTGTTGATTCTCTTAAGCTTGAGTGTGTTGATTGCTGAGTAGATTAGTAGGACATCAGTTATTAGAGCTAATGCTAGGTATAAGTAGCCGTACCCGACTAAGAACGGAACGAACGAAATACACACTATGAATAACTGAAGCGAGAAAGCAACGATAGAGGATTTAGAAACCCCTATAACGCGTGGCAAAGACTTCACGTTTCTTACTTCGTCAGCTCTCATATCCTCTATGGTCTTGATTATCTCCCTAGCTAGGAGTAAGGTGAAGGCGTAGATTGCGGGAATTGCCGAGAACCTGACGTAGCTTAAGTCTTTGATTAGTTCCGATGGGGTGAGAGCACCTAATATTATGGTGAAAGCGCCTTCAAGGGACACAACGACGTTTCCTATAAAGCCTAACTCCTTAATTCTGTAAGAATATAAGATAACCAGCATCGTGTTAACTATAACGAATGCCGCGGTGAAGACACCCACGGCTACGGAGGGCGCGACACCGACCACTATTAAAGCGAGGGTCAGGTATAGAGCTTCCTTAGGTGAGACCCTGCCTGAGGGTATCGGCCTGTAAGGCTTGTTCACCTTATCTACCTCCACGTCGAAGTAATCGTTGATTACGTAGCCAGCGCTTGATACCAGGCCTACGGCAAGTAGCGGGACTATTAAGGAGATGCTTGGGAGCGTGCTTATCTCAACTCTCACGGTTAACCAACCTATCAACGTGGTCAGTAACGCTGTTATTACGTTATGTATTCTCAAGAGTTCTAAGTATGCTTTAAGCTTATCCTTAAAGTTCCTCAATTCTTACCCCAGCCTCCTTAAGAGTGTTGAGGAAAGACTTGGATATACTGTAACATCCTTGCCCCCTTATCAATACCCCTAGCTCAACAAGCTTTGCTATGGCTTTGCCGGGTTCTTTAACCTTATGCAGTGCTTGAAGCTCTTTCAAAGCTAGTAGCTCGCCCACAGACCTATTAACACAAAAGTATTTGAGGGTCTTGCGCTGATCCTCGTTAAGTGATCTAATCAACTTTCTCACATCCCCCCACTCACCCACAAACGAACACCTCAGTAATAGTACGTGTCTACGTAGTAGTGCTCTACTATTTCTTCAGGGTTCTCCTTACTCGGGCAGACCTTGAGGAAGGGGCATTCCCCCCTAATAACGCAAGCCGGCTTCTCCCTAGTGCACACCCTCCTACCAAAATACCATAAGAAATCGTCTAGGATAAACGGGTCTAAGTAGGCCGTTCTAGACAGTACTTTATAAGCCGACCTCACCGCTAGCCTGAGCATCACGTCTTCAGACCACGTGAACGCTTCTCTCTCTTTGATTTTCTTGATGAGGTCTTCTTCAGGGCTCACGAGACCTAGTCTGAGAGCGATCCTAGTTAAGTGATTATCTACCGGGACTTCCTTGTTCCACTCATCAACTACGTTCATCAACCCCCTTCTTTCCACGAACTTAACGAATAAATAGGTCTTCTTCTCCACAGGATCTGAGTAAGCCTTAAATCTCTTCATTAACTGGACAAGTCCTTGAGGATGGCTCCTTAAGTAACCGCCCGACCTATCGACGAGTTTGGTAACGGATCCGTCAAACCACTTAACCAACCCTTTACCCAAATCTCTTAAAAGTTCTGCACGTACTTCAGGATCCCAAACAGTCACTTCGTTAACTCCCCCAACACTTAACCATTCCCTAACATCATCAGCACTGATCTCAGCCATCCTGTTGGGGGAGAAAAATCTCGGGTCTTCCGAGAATTTTCTCGACCCTAGCTTGTAGAGTAGGTCAGCACCGTGGTAAAGTCTTGAATTTAAGTAAGCTTCATAGGGTTTATGTCTACTGGTTCTGTGATCTATAGCTACCATAAATATGAAGTACCTTAATGCGTTCTCACGATCTGTGTTCTTAGGTGGGTAGTACTCAGGGTTCGTGAAGTCGTCCCTAGGTAGCGTGTTCACCGCCCCTCTCAGGTAGGGGGTGATTAATCCTATTGAGTGCTCACGTAGGCTCACTCTCTTGAACGAGTAGTTAATTACTTCCAGACTCAAAGATTCTCACCCTTGTAGAATCCTTCATACACTTTCTCCACCGCTTTATTAAGTTTGAAGAAAACTAGCTGAACTACCCTGGAACCCACCCCTAATTTAACGCCGTGAGGATTCACTACATGCATTAAAGCCTCGCCACGACCTACATACCCCGGATCCCATACGGTGCAGGAAACCAAGACACCAGACCTAAGCAATGATGAGCGAGGAAAACATAACGCTAAGACGTCTTGAGGCAACTCAACAACTTCAGCAAACCTTATTTTATAGACTCCTGGATTCAGATCCCAATACCCGTTCTCAGGAAATACCTCCTCAAACTCAGGCAACCTCCTCTCATTAAAACCTAACACCCCGGCACTCCTGAACCTAAATATCTGAGATACTCTCAAATCAATGCCTGCTGGCTGTAACTGAATATCGGCGTCCAACACCTCCCTCACATACCTAAGTATTTCATAACCCGATATTAACGTCCCAACCACCGACAAACCATTCAATAATAGGTTTTTATATACTCACTTCATCAGAAACCGCATAGAATAAAATTATTAAAAAATCTTATTATAAAAACTCAATAAGTATTTGAGCACTTAATGTAATGTTTATATTAATACATTAGGGGGAGGATTATGGGGGGTAAAATTTATAAGACATTCGTTAGAATGTTATATGGAGGTGCGGGGGGTGGAGCTCGAGTTAGTGATGCGTACGGGTGGAAAAAATGTTGAAGCCAGGGTTTACGGTAAGCATGTCTACGGCAATCTTTACGAGTGTGATCCAGAACTCCTCTCAGACCCGGAATTTCTTAAGAAAACAGTTGTTGAGGCTACTCGACTAGGTAACATGACGCTCCTAGACGTCAGAACGTGGTATATGGGGCCTGGAGTCAGCGTAGTAGCTATAATACTAGAGTCACACATATCTATCCATACATGGCCTGAATACTCTTTCGCGACAGTAGACGTTTACTCGTGCGGTAAGCACACAAACCCTCTTAAAGCGTTCGAACACATAGCGAAAGCTCTGAAAGCGAGGAGGTATGTATTCGATATAATAGACAGGTCCCTAACATAGATACCATCAACGTTCATCCCTGCTCGCAGTCAATGGATCTCACACAATACCCTCACTAATCACGTGAGGGTAGTTTGTATAGTAAGACTTGGTTCAACATACTCAAATTCACTGCGTGATTCTTTATAAGTGGGCAACTTAATGATGAAAGTAAAAAACTAAGCAATAATTATCTTGTGTGAGTAAAGTAGGGTCGGATAGGTAGTTAATGGTGCGTGACATGGATTTGAGGAAGGTCTTAGTTGTTGGTGCGGGTCTTGGTGGTCTGCTAACTTCCTACGTTATGATTGGGAGAGGCTTTGAGGTAGAGTTGCTTGAGGAGCATGACGTTATTGGTTTGCCGAGACATTGCAGCGGTCTCGTCAGCGATTACGTCGTGGGTTTTCTTGGCGGGCTCGTTAAGGAGCATATAACAAACAGATTCTCTGAGTATGTTGTTAAGGTGGTTGAAGATGTGGGAGTACGTGTAGCTCTGACACTCGGTTTCAGGAAACCTGTGTATTTAGTTGATAGGGTAGGGATTGAGAAAAGCTTGTGTGAGGTAGTCACTAGCTTGGGAGGGAAGGTAAGCACGAGGACCGTGGTCACCAACATAGACTTAGGTAAAAACCTCCTTAGGTCTAGTAGGGGGACGCACCACTACGACTTAGTGGTTATTAGTGAGGGTGCTAGTAGGAGACTCACTAAATCACTTGATTTATGTCGTGTAAGAAAATACGTGCTGGGACCTCAAGCCGTCTTAAAGACTAGCAAGAGTCCTGAAAATGTTGAGGTTATTGTCAGTCCTTTTCTTGAAGCCGACGGGTTTGGGTGGGTTATCCCGATAGATGAAAAACACGTAATTCTAGGGTTAGTAACGACATCTAAGAAAGCCGCTCTATTACTTAAGTATTTAGCTAAGAAAGTCTTTAGCGTCACACCAAATTACACGTTCAAGGAATTTTTCGGTGGCTTAATACCTATGGACGAGCCTTGTGAGAGTATTGTCGGCAGGAATTACCTAATAGTAGGTGATGCGGCGTCATTAATTAAGCCAGTAAGCAGGGGTGGTATTTATTCCTTAGTTGAGGAGGTGAGGGTCTTAAGAGACACCCTCTATAAGAGATCACTAAATCAAGACTTAATGCTGAGTAAGTATAAGAAATTAGTGAGTCTTCTAAAGACACAACACCGTATTCACAAAATTATTTTAGGTGTTGGAGGGTATTATAAGCTGGTTAAGTCCTTCACTAGGTTAGGATTGAGTGAGGTTAGATTGCTTGATTATGACAAGCTAGTACCTGTGCTCACTACATCAAAATTTTTAAGTACTCAGAGAATTTATTAGTAGGTGGGTGTGTTGAATGATAAGGAAGTCTTAGTCACTACCTTAGAATTCCTTCCAGGCTATAAGGTTAAGAAGGTCCTCGGAATAGTTAGCGGTAGTACTGTTAAAGCAAGGAATATTGGGAGGGATATAGTAGCTGCTTTCAGGAATTTAGCTGGAGGGGAGATAGTAGAGTATACGGAGCTCTTAGCTAACTCAAGGAATGAAGCGCTGTCTAGGATGATCGAGAAAGCTAAGGCTTTAGGAGCTAACGCGGTTCTGGGAGTTAGGTTTGCTACTGCCTCAATAATGAGTGGTGCAGCGGAAATAGTCGCTTACGGGACAGCAGTGATAGTAGAACCAGAGTGAGTTCCTGCTTGATCCTCAAAAATAATTATTCAAGACTCCCGCATCCCCATGATTTTAATTTAATGTTATGTATGAAGCAGACTCTGGTCTTGAAGGTAGCTTAGATGGTTATTTCAGTATCTAACAATCATCTAGATGTATTGGTCGGCATGCTCGTCTTCAGCAGGCCTGAGCTAAGACTTAGTAAGAGAGTTAAGTTCTCGAAGAGTAGCCGCTCCTTCAAGGTTTTCGAGGTGGGCGTGGACGGCGCTCAAGCAAGGCCTATAAGTATAGTTAGTGAGAACTTCGTTTGCAACGGGTTCGAGATTATTAGGTATATCATGTGTAAGGAAGATGTCTCAATGTCTGAAGCTTTAAAGACTGTTTCAAGAGTTTTAGGTGTCAGGGCTTCTTACGCAGGTATTAAAGACTCTGAAGGCTTTACGTGTCAGTTCATCACCGTCAAGTGCTATCCTGGCAAGAAACTCAGGAAGTGTTATGAGTTTCTTGACGGCAAAGTGACTCTATTCTTTCATGGAATGACCGACTCCATGTTGAGGAGAGGCGATTTAGAAGGAAATTACTTTGAGGTCTTACTTGAAGACTTAAGTGAGGATGACTTTAAAATACTTCGGGAGTTAAAGAACTCACAAGACAAGATTACCTTCTTAAATTATTACGGGTATCAAAGATTTGGTGTTAGGAGACCCGTAACACACCTTATCGGTAAAGCACTTCTCGAGAATAACGTGGAGAAAGCGCTAGATCTTATTCTCGGAAATCCATACCCCACGGAAACTCAAAGAGTTATTGAGGCTAGGAAGTCTTATGAGAAGGGGGACTTGAGAGAAGCTTTAAGACTTTTCCCAAGGAACTTCGATGTAGAAAGGTCCTTGATTAAGGGATTATTGAGGGGTATGAGCGTCTCAGAAGTTCTGAACTTAATCGATAAGTGGCTTGTTAGGATGTATGTTGAGGCATACCAATCATACTTATTTAACCTAGCTCTAAGCAAGCTCGCCACCCAATTAGGGGATGTTGACGTCTTAGCACTTAAGTGTGAGGTCATGCCGCTACCTAAACCCAACCTCAACTTAGTTGACGAATGCTCTCGCGAGACCATCAAAGCAGTGGAGGAAGAGCTTAAGTCAATCAACTCTAAGAGTAACTACTTAAAATACTTAAGCAGGAATAACCGTGAAGTAGTTTTCACCCTACGCAACTACACGCATGAAGAAACCGACGACAAAGCATTACTTAAGTTCTTATTGAAACCTTCGACCTACGCCACAGTCTTCTTACGTGAGCTACTAGGTCCTCCTACATGGGAACAACCTATTAAGGGATGAAGGTACTTCAAAACTTTAAATACTTAAGGGAAACTTTCTTAAACTCATGAAAGAATATGAAGAATTTCGTTAAATAGAACACTAAAACATCCCCACCCTGAAGAGTGAGGTTCTTCGGTCGTGAATTAATTTATTAAGTGATGCGAACAATTAACATATTTAGTAAGCATTAATATGAAGTCCGAGCTCCAGAAATGGCTGAACATAGCTAGTTTTATAATAGTTATTGTGATGAATAGTCTTGTAGCGACAACTAACTTAATAGGAGGTAAAACAACGGCTCAAGTCTCTGATGCGTATCCTACTCTCGTAACACCTGCAGGGTATGTTTTCTCGATTTGGAGCGTGATATACGTCCTGCTAGGGGTTTTCGTGATTGCTCAAACCCTGCCTAGAGATGGTGCAAGAGTTTT
Source organism: uncultured Desulfurococcaceae archaeon (assembly GCA_964636755.1). Taxonomy (GTDB): domain Archaea; phylum Thermoproteota; class Thermoprotei_A; order Sulfolobales; family NBVN01; genus Zestomicrobium. The sequence goes on along the minus strand of CAZWSU010000038.1, from coordinate 322 downwards.
CAGGGAGAAGATTGGGTGGCTTTTCATCTTAAGCTGTGTTCTCAACGTCGTCTGGCTTTTCCTATGGCAGTTTGAATTGCTCCCGGCGTCAGTGATCATAATGTTTCTGCTGCTAGCAACAATCGCCTCAATCTACACACGCTTAGGTATTGCTGACCTCCTCCCCGTCCTGAAGGGTGAGGGTTTCCTCGCCTCCTGAAGTGGGGAGGTTTGGGGCTACATCTCCTTGCTTTGGGGGTTTAGCCTCGGGTCGGGTCGCCGCCCCGTTGCCCCTACCCCTTCTTCGAGGGACTCGGGGTTATGGGTGCTCCAGCAATCATAG
>CAZWSU010000037.1:0-17649 GCA_964636755.1 uncultured Desulfurococcaceae archaeon | reverse complement strand
GCCGACACCGCTAATTATCGTAAGAACTACCTCCCTAACCCGCCCCTCGTCATCAACGCCTGGATACCCTGTCCCGTGGCGAGCGCCGCCGCCCCCACGACCCCCGACGACCGAGGTGAGCTCTCTCAACAACCTGCTCGCAGGGACTACAGCGGAAGCTCTTAAGCCCTCGGAGACCTCCACGTCAAGCCCCCCACCACTCCTGGGAGTCAGAACAACCAACACCAGATCCTCATACCTCTCACTCATGTCTTTCAATACCTCTCTTAAAGCATCACTCTCCACCAAGTCTAAGTAGATGACGGAGATCCTCAAACCACCAACACGCTCAGCAGAAGACTCAATAAGCTTGACTAACTCCTTAACATAGTACTTCTTGAGAGCAGCCACTCTAGACCTCAAGTCCTGAAGCTCCTTAATCACTGACTGAAGCCTTAGAGTGAGGTCACCTCCCAGCAAGCTCTCAGCAACCCTTATCTTACTCTCTAACTCCCTAGCATACTCACTAACCTGAGTACCGGCGACGTACTCCAGCCTAACAACACCGTCAGCGATTTTCTCAGTCTTCACGATCTTCAGAGCACCGATCTCTCTAGTATTCCTTAAGTGTGTGCCGAAGCAAGCCTCAGCATCAAGACCCTCGATCTCAACAACCCTGATCACAGGCTCTAAAACAACGCCACCCTCATATAAGACAAACCCGTACCTCTCCTCAGCCTCATACTTGGGCATGAAGTAAGTCCTAACCTCCCTGCCCTCGAGAACTACCTTATTAGCTAGATCCTCAATAACCCTCACCTCCTCATCTGTTAAGGACTTGTAGTGAGTTATGTCTAGCCTAGCCCTATCCTCAGACTTCTCAGCACCTGCCTGCCAGACATGGGAACCCAGAACCTTCCTAGCCACCCCAAGAATCACGTGTGTCGCTGTATGATGTCTCATCAACTTATACCTCCTCTCCCAATCAATAACCCCCCTAACCACGTCGCCTACGACATCGGCTGGCAGAGAATCCCCAACCTTATGAAGTATTACGTCACCAACCTTTTGGACATCAACGACTCTATAAGCTTTGCCACCCAAAAACAAGTACCCCGTATCGGGTTCCTGACCACCACCCTCAGGATAGAACGCGGTCTCCTCTAATATCACGTAATCCCCCACAACCTTAACCACGCGTGAGGTAAACTCCTTCAGGTATGGATCCTCGTGAAATAACTGCCTAGTAGGCCTCAAACCCCTTACAGCATCAGCAACCTCGGCAGGAACCTTAGTCTTCTCTTCCCTACGCACGGGAGCTCTCGAGTGCTTAGCAGCTAACCTATTATAGAAATCACCAGGTACGACGACCTCAACACCCTCCCTCCTACCAAACTCAGCGACAACCTCTGGAGGGACTCCGTGACTATCGTAAAGCTCTATTAACTCATCCAAGCTCAGCCCGTGAGTCCCTCTCCTCAAATACTTCCTGACGAGTGATGGCGCCTTACCTAAGACATCAAGGTATTTACTAACCTCATGTCTCAGAACATCCTCCACGTAACTCTCCTTACCCCTCAACTGCTCGTACATATCACCCCAGAACTTAATCTGCTTATCGAAGAACACGTAAGCCTCACTCAAATCAAAACCTAGCTGAGTCAACAACCTGAAAATCCTCCTTAGGACAAGCCTAGCTAAGTAACCCTCACCACTATTAGATGGGACGACGCCGTCGGAGAGCATCAAAGAAGCGGTCTTAACGTGGTCCAGTAAGGCGTAGACCTTAATCACCTTATCAAGGATAGACCCCAACTCCTCAACACTCAACCCTAACTCAGCGGAGACTTCCTTCTTCAACCTAGCGTAGAGAACCTCACTCTTTGGGTTCAGCCTACCAACATACTTAACACTCACCCTTAACACATCCTCAGAAGGCTCCTCAACACCTAGCAACCTATGATAATCACTCAGCAAACCGCCGTAGATGGCGTGGAAAGCTGTGGGAGTCTTCTGGGTAAGCCAAGCAATCCTCTCAATCCCGTACCCAGTATCAACTATCTTAAGAGGTATCTCCCTGTAAGTCCCGTCAGGCAGTGACTCGTACATCATGAAGACGAGGGTAGCGACCTCTAACCCGCCAACAGCTACCTCGAAGCAGGGACCGGCATTACCCCCTCCCTCCCACCAAGACTCCTTAAAAACAAGCTCGTCTTCAGGAACTCCTATAACCCTCGTGAAGAACTCCCTAGCGTACTCCACGGTCTCGTGAGTGAAGTACACGTGCTTGTCAGGGTAGTTGAAGGCGTGGTGACCCCCCATAATGAAGTTAGTTAAGTGCCTCCCGAAAGTATACCCAACACTATCGATGTCCTCAAGCCTGATACTAGGCTGAGCAATCACTAAAGGATTAGCGGGTGGCGGGACAAGACCGGAAGTTACGTGAGGCTGGAAAACAACTATGGAAGCTATGGTCAGGTAGAGATCATCCCTCCACCTAGCTACCACAGGGTAAGGCTTAACAACTTTATGACCGCGTTCCTCGAAGAAGCTGAGAAACCTGTCGCGAACCTCCCTAACTGTGAGGGGGCCTGAACTAATCCTCAAGTTAAGGAACGTGTAATCAGCGCAGGGAGCGTCATTACAGTTATCTCTTGGGATCTTAGACCAGAAATCAGCACCGCAAACACTACATTTTAGCCTCAAATAATTCTCTTTCTCGAATAACTTAACCCTATAAATCTCTGATCCTGCAACAGGCAATCAACGACCACCTACCTAAGAATGAAATACGGGGATTAAGGTAATAAAGTCTTGCTGACTTAGAACCTCAGTAAGGTCTAACCAAAAAGCGAGGAAATACCCTCAGCAATCTCTTCCTCACTTACTTCCTTCTCCTCCTCAACCTCTTCAGGAGGCTTCTCAGCTTCCTTAGGTTGCTGAACCACTTGAGTAGTCGTCACCGGCTGAGAAATAACTGGTATGTCAAGCTCCGGATTTTTCTGCATTAAAGCAGTAGCTAAGGCCTGTGCTCTAGCAATAGCCTTCACGAAAACTAAGCGAGCACTTTCAGGAGTTAAGTAACCTATCTCGCAGGCTAGATTGACCGCTCTAACGTAAGCTCTAGCAATCACATCGTTGATTACCTCAGGCAGTGGCAGGGCAGTCTCAATAGCTAACGCCCTCGAGGTCTGGACAGCCGCTAAGAGATCTCTCCTAAAACTATCGAGGTCTAGCTTCAGTTTCTCAGCAGGTATGACCGTACCCTCATCTAACACGGCCTTTATGGAGAGCTTAACTGGGAACGCCTTAATCTCCAGCTTCCTCAGTAAGGAAGCCAGCTCAGGGGAAATCACGTCACCCGCTGAGGCAACTTTAGACTCCTTAGCTATCCATATAATCCCTTCCCTCACCATTGTCTTAATCTTCAGCTTACCGAAAACAGACATCATAGGACCTGGAGGTATCCCTGTAGGGCCTTCCGGAACATAGATGTCTGCAGGAGCTTTCTCCCCAGGCTTAACATACCTCAAAACAACGGCTTTATCCACTAGGCTCGCAAGAGCGAATGCGTTGAGGTTAGTGAATATGAATAGGTTAGGACCAGTAAGGTACTTAAGAAACTCATCAAGTGAAGGAAGCCCCAACTCCCTCAAAGCTCTCGTGATGATAGTGTTCTTAAGAACCCTCACGACGCCGTACACGCTGAGACTCCTCTTGATTTCAGTGAGTTCCCTAGCCGAAACCCCCTCAAGACTCACAACCCCCAATACCTTATACGTGGATAGCAATCTCTTAACCTCATCAACTGTCCTCTCCTTCTCGGTGATAGACTTCCTCACAGCTCTGGCTCGTCCCTTTCCAGCTGCCTGGAGACTCTGAGTAAGTCTTATTAACTTGTTCCTCGTAGATCCCTTCATCACATACTCACCTCAACCGCGGGACCCATAGTAGTCTTAAAGTATATCTTAGCCGTGGTCTCTAAAGGCTTAGCATACTTAGACTTAATAAAGTCGAGTACGGCGACAGCGTTCTCGACAAGATGCTCTAAAGGCATGTCCTCACTACCTATCCTGCAACCAACCCATGCCTGCTCCTTATTCCTGAGCCTCGTAGAGTTAGCGTACCTGCTGACCAGAGCCTTCAGGTTAGCTCCGGCTGGGATAGGTATGGGGAACTTACCCCTAGGACCTAGAGCCGGTCCCAGAATCCTCCCAACCTGAGTCATCAAATCCGGCTGAACCAGGAAGACATCATACCTCCTACTCAACTTCTTAGCGTCGCGCTTAGAGAGATTCCTCAACTCCTCAGGAGTTAGTACGTCAATCCCCGCCTCCCTAGCCTGAAGCTGGAGATTACCTGAAGCTATGACTAATACCTTAGTTTCCTTCCCGGGACCCCTAGGAAGCTGAACGAAATCCCTGAACTTAACCTCGGAACTCTTCGGGTCAACACCCTTGAAAACAACAACTAATTCTACGGACTGCCTGAACCTACGCCCCCTACCTAATTCTAGAGCCAGCTTAAGAGCCTCAGCTAACTTATCCTCGCTCACCATAACGAATCACCTACTCCCCCACTCACCCTCATACTTAAGAAAAATCGAGTCGTAGAAGCCCTCGTCAATCAGCTTAACGACCTCCTTAGCGCTCTTATTATCGACGCTCAAACCTATCGTCGAGGCTGTGGAAACCAAGCACTTAACGGCGGCCTTCAAACTCTTAGAATTCATCTCGTTCTTCTTCATGAGGGCAACCTTAATCACGTCCTCAATACTTAAATTACCTACCTTCTTATGAGCTGGATCACCTGAAGGCTCGGACGCGCCGGCCATCTTCAAGAGAAGAGAGGAGGAAGACGGCGACCTCACCTCAATCCTGTAATTCTTAGTATCAGTGTCTACGTGGAGTAATACAGTGACCTCAAAGTCCTTGAGGTGCTTAGTCAACTCATTTATCTTATTAACTACCTCGTTAACGTTTAAGCCGAACTGAGCTATGGCAGGTCCTACAGGGGGTTGCGGGGAAGCCGACCCACCCTTAACCTTCAGTCTCACGGTACGCCACACCATCACACTCACCTCTTAGCAGGCCTCACATCATCCGCTGGCAACGTGACCTCCATCTTGAAAGAGGCTTCAAGTATGTTCAACGTGACCGTCCTCTTACTCACATTAACACTTATAATCTGAGCCTTTAAGCCTTTAAAAGGTCCTGAAATAACCTCCACGATATCGCCGGGACGGAATTCCTCAAGAGGTGAAGTAACCTTAATCAACCTCTCAACCTCGTCTTCCGATAAGGAACCCATAGCCTGCCCCTTCACGTGCTTTATGTCCTTAGCCACCTTATGAACTATGTGATGACCTTCGGTCTCGATTATTATGTAGCCCTTAACTCTGGGAGGTATTATTATCGAGTAAATACCTTTAGTCCCCGTATTTTTCACAAGAGACTCAAGCATTAAAGCAACGTTGAGTTCCTGACCGGCAGTAGTCCTCAGTATGACGTACTTACGTTGCTTACCGCTCTGCGCAGCACCCTCCTCACTCAACCCAGACACCCCTCACAAATAACCCTGAACGTAGGAGAGTATTAAGTGGACGACGAAACCCACGAGACCCACTAAAATCATCCCGCCCAAAGTTATCTTAAGTAACGTCTTATACTCGTCGCTCTCAGGCTTCTCGGAGATAGCTATTATCTTCCTCCACATAGCCACTATCTCCTCTAACCTCATGCCATCACCTATCTAAGTGTTAATGCTGAGAAGATTATTAAGTATTAAGTCAGGGTTGAACTCCAGTAAGTCGTCATAGCCTTGACCAACACCAACATAAAGTATTTTCTTCCCTAATGTGAGTATGATGCTTAAAGCAGACCCACCCTTAACGTCGGCATCTACCTTAGTTAGTATGACCGCGTCAACGCCTACGGCTTCATCAAACCACTTAGCTTGAGAGATCGCGTCATTCCCTACCAAAGCATCCAGAACCAAGACCTTCAGGTTAGGTCTCACAACCCTCACAACCTTCCTGAGCTCCTCCATTAAGTCCCTGTCCGTGTGCATACGTCCGGCAGTATCAACTAAGACGACATCATACCTGTTCTTGATGGCGTGCATGACCCCGTCCTTAGCTACGGCGGCCGGGTCAGCACCGTACCTACCTTTAATTATGGGGACCCCGACCCTACCAGCATGTATCTCCAGCTGCTCTAACGCACCCGCTCTGAAGGTGTCTGCCGCAACGACCAAAGGCTTCAACCCATCGCGTAGTAGCCTACGCGCTACCTTAGCTATCGTGGTCGTCTTACCAACCCCGTTAACACCTAAGAATACTATAACGTAGGGTTTCTGAGACTCCCTAACCAAGGAGCTTAGGTCCTTACTGAAAACACTCCCGTCAAGCAGTTCCTTAAGCGTCCCCCTAACAACACCTAAGACATACCCTCTTGAATCACCTAAGCGAGGCACCTTAGCACCAACCAACTTACTAGCCAGCTTAGAACGGAGGATTTCGACAGCCTCGAAAGCTACGTCACCTTCTAGAAGACGCCACCGAAACTCCTCAAATAACTCGTTAAACTCTTTCTCACTCAACTCCTTCTTGCTGACAGTCTCGCTCAGAGAACTAACAAAACTGGTTAGAGCGTCCTTAATCTTACGAAACACTTCAACCACTCAATCAAGAACCGGTACTCTTAACCTGCTGAGCCCTGGCTTGCTGAGCTTGTGCAAGAATAGAGTTAATCAGATTCTCCAACTTCTCGTAATGATTGAGAGCCTTAACCAACTCCCTCTGAAGCTCGTCCGCGATGTCCTTGTACTCCTTCTCTCTACTAGACAACACCTCGAAAGCCTTATCTAGTGAGAGCTCAGCGTAATACTCTAAACCAACGTGAGTTATGACTTTGTCAACACAATGTGGTGAAGCCCTAATTAAGACGTATCCCCTCCTATCAGCGGGGGCCAAAAACTCGCTAACACCCTCACCCTTAAACTCTGTTAAAGTGTTGATACTAGACCTAATCTCATTTAACTCTTCCTGAACTTGATTAAGCTGATTCTGCAACGCGTCAATATATTTCTTCAACTCGCTTAACTGAGCTAAGAGAGCCTCGAAACTCACAACCCGCTTCTCAGAACCCTTACCCGAACTCAACTATACCAGCCCTCAAGCTTAGCTAACTCCCTAATAATCTTCCTCCTAGCTTCCTCAGGACTTATCTCGACAACGTTAAGTATCTTTATGTGCTTCCTCTTCAGCTTATGCTTACTACCCATTAAAGAATAAACCTTCTCTAAAGCCTCCTCCCTACTAAGAGCCCTAACCTCCAGCGAGAACTTCTGCCACAACCTAACCCTGTCAGGACTGAAGAGCGCGAGACCCTCGATCCTGAAAGTCTTGACCTCACTACCCACAGCACACACCATACATTAATACGGACGAAGCTTATAAAAACGATCCCACAAGACGTTCAGGACGTGGGAACGCTCAAGCCTTGTAGAAGTTGAGGATCTCCATAATCCTCATTATCTCAGGACCTGTAGTGAGCTCACCCACTACTGCCCCATTATTATTAGCTACCAAACCCACCTTAACGAACCCGACGCCGAAATTCACCGTGGCCGTACCGACCCTCACACCAAACAACGATTCAACATACTTCAGCTCCGCACTACTTAAATCCGGGTGGAAAACTCCGCTGAAGTCGTTGAGGACACCTAGTGAACCGACCGTGGGTATCTTAGCTAGAGCACCCTTCCTAACAGAGGGAACACCTAACTCACTCCTTATTAACTCAGCCTCACTATCGCTTAACTCAGGATGAAGCAACGCGAACTTATTATTGGCTAGTATGACGTTACCTAACGCGGTAAAAGTCGTTTGAACTATCTTAGCCGGGATCCCGGCACTCCTCAACTTATCTAACTCCTCCTCCTTAGCGGTCTTCGGCAACAATACGGCCTTATCGTTGCCCGCCACGAACACGCCCAATAACGTTGAATCAGCTACCCTAGCCTCCACGACGTCCGTGCCTAAAACCTCCCTCAAAACCTTCTTAACACTACCCTCAACACCCTCCGGAACCAACGTCACGTTATTGTTGGTGAATATGTAGACCCCTATGTTAGGATTGCCGAAAACCCTAAGCTTCTCTAGAGGCATGAAATAACCTCGCGAACTACTTGCTCTCCCCAGTAGCTCCCCGCTCAACTACCTGAACAGCTAGTGAGGCCTTAACGACCTTACCCTCATCATCTATCTTAGTCACGCAGACAGCGATCCTCGCAGGCAGGTTCTCAGAACTCCTTGAGAGAATGAACTCGTTGATCGAGGCGTCTAGAATCACCTTCTCAGCCTTGGTATGCCTCTTAATGAACTCGCGGACATATCTTAAAGCCCTAAAATTCCTTCTAGTCAAGCCAGTCCACTTAAGCCTGTTAAGATTCACCACGTATATAGTTCCCTCAACCAACCCACACACCTCACACGTTCTTCAACTTACTTCTCCTCCAATGCCTTAACCTAGGTCTCCACGCAACCTTCCTTAAAGTCTTCACGACGACCCATATGGGTATTGCGCGGTTACTCTTGGCCTCACTAGCTAAACGTAACTTCCTAGCCACGTGCTTAGCTCTAGCCACCACCATCACCTCTTCTTCTTAAACGTGATCTTATACTCACGCCTAGTTCTCATGTCTACGGTGTAAAGAACTTCCTTCAACAAGTCCTCGTCAATGAGTTCCTTTAACTGCCCTGAGAGAGCTAAGTTTATTATGTAGTCTTCGACAGCTCTAGCCAGCTCAGGCTTAACTAACTTCACGTTAGCTAGCCTAGCCCTTGCTTCGGGAGTCATAACCCTACGCAGTATCTCCTGCCTCTGTGCCTCCCTAGCTGCTTCCTCCTCCCTCCTCCTAGCCTCCTCCTGCTTCCTGAGTAAAGCCTCCATCTGCCTCCTCTTAATCTCCTCTAACTCGGCGTCGTAGTACTCCTCACCCGCCATGCAATCACCCATACTTACTTAATTCAGGCCTAGACTCCACCAACTTCTTGAAGACTTCGTTAGCTATGGAGTCCATCAAAGACCTCCCAGAGGGAGATAAGGTCCTCCCCCTCCTACCAACCTTCACGACTAGCCCGGCAGCCTCCAGCTGATGGAGAACGTGCCTGATTATGGAGCTCCCGCTCCTCCTAAAGTGAGGTGGTGCAGACCCCCTCCTCTTAAGTCCGCCGTAAACATTCCTGAGAGTACCCACACCGACAGGCTCCCCGCTTACGTAAAGCTTTCTCAAAACACTGGCAGCCCTCAAATACCACCAATCAGTATTATCAGGCACCCTCTCCTTATGAGGACCTGTCTTAACGAACAAAGCCCACTCAGGAGGCCTCACAGACTTCACATTCTCCTTCAAATACTTAGCTAACTCCTCAATAAACATGCTTGCAGGTACTTCCTTAACGTTCACCACGCTAGCACTCCACCTCCTAACAAATTAAGTGTTAGGTTTTATTAAGCTTTATCATGCCCGAAAGAAGCTCGAAAAACTCGGGATTTGGTGCGGCGGCCGGGATTCGAACCCGGGATCTCCGGCGTTCTACGGTTGCCTTGGAAGGCCGGCGTCCTAGACCAGGCTAGACGACCGCCGCCAAATAATAGAAGACAGACCCGCAATATAAATCTTAAACAATGCCGTCACCTAAACTCACATATTCTTATTATCGGCGAAGTCTTCATAAGTGGGGGTGTGGTGTGAGAGGGACCTCCTGCGGTGGCTATAAGTTCCTGGAGCACACGGCGGACGCGTACTTTGAGGCGTCAGGTAAGACGCTTGAGGAAGCTTTCGAGTACGCAGGCAAAGCACTGTTCGAGACGATGCTGAACACATCTAAAGTCGAGTGCAGGACACGGAAGCTAGTGGTTGATAGCGGCATAGACGCGTATAACGCGCTCTACAGGTGGTTAGAGGACCTACTGATAATATACAATATCGAGAGGCTAGCATTCACGCAATTCAAGATCTCGTTCGATAGGAGGGTAAGGGACCCGTCAGAACTGAGTAAACCGCTCAGGTTCCTCGGTGAGATCTGCGGAGAGGAGGTGAGCCCGGAGAAACATGAGGTCAGGAACGAGGTTAAGGCAGTCACCTACTCGCTGATGAAGATAGTTAAGGAAGGCGATTGCTGGTATGTGAGCACGGTACTAGACCTCTAACACACCTATTTAAGCGATCCACGCTTAGTTAATTCCGGGCAAGCTAATGAGTTTAGTCAAGGTAGTGATTGCCGAGGCGTCACTAGAGTTAGTTCCGAGAGAGATCTGCGACCACGCTGCAGTAGTTAAGAGTGCTAGACTCAAGAATAAGAAACCTACTGAGATCCTCTTAGATAAGTCAATACATTACCACGCAATGAAGAATCTCCCGGACTCCTCGAAGAGGGGTAGACCTGACATAGTGCACGTAACACTGCTTGAGATGCTGTCCTCACCGCTGAACATAGAGGGCAAGCTCCAGGTCATCATACATACTTACGGGGATTACGTCATAGAGGTAGACCCTAAGACACGCATACCAAGAAACTACAACAGGTTTGTCGGCTTGATGGAGCAGTTATTTAAGGAGGGCTCGGTACCGCCGGGAGCTAAGAAACCTCTCCTCAAGCTCTACCCCTCAACCATGACAAGCCTACTCAGGAAGCTAGGTGTTCCAGGCCTAATACTACTAGACGAGAAGGGGATGATCGCAAGCCCTAAGAACGTCTGCAGGGAGGCTCTTGAGAAGGGATTGCCGATAGTCATAGGGGGCTTCCCGCACGGGGAATTCTCCAACGAGGTAATCGCCAACGCGGTAAGCACATACTCAATATACCACAAACCACTAGATACTTGGGCAGTCGCCTCAATAATTATCCACGCCTGCGAGGAGCTACTCAAGATAATCCTGTGAGTTTTATGCCGCCGCGGGGATTTGAACCCCCGACACCCCGGTCTCCGAGAGACCTTCAGCCGGGTGCTCTCCCGGGCTGAGCTACGGCGGCCCAATAATAAATTTTCTCAGGATTATTTAAAGCTTTCACAAGTCTGTGAAGACCCGTGTTGGGATGGGTCAGTAAACCCTCTCCACGACAGGTGGCACACACTTGCTTATCATTTTATGACCTCTGAAGATCCTAAGATTAACACACTCGGAACCTATGCTCTCCTCCACTGCAGCCCTCAAATCACTCACCTTCCTCACAGGCTTGTTATTTGCTTCAACTACTATGTCGCCTATCGCTAGCCCGTGCTTGTCTGCCGGGGAGCCGGGAACTATATTAACTATCACGACGCCCTCGCTGACGGGTAGTTCGTAGAGCTTGACGGCCTCCTCCGTTAACGGGGTCACGTAAACACCTAGCCAAGCCCTAACAACCGCGCCGAATTCCTCAATCATCTGGATAAACCTCTTAACGGTGTTTATCGGTATCGCGAAGCCTATTCCCTGAGCGTAAGGTATTATGGCTGTGGCGACCCCGACAGCCTCGCCGTCAACGTTTATTAAGGGTCCGCCACTGTTACCAGGGTTTATTGCAGCGTCTGTCTGAACCAAGTCCTCCAACACGATGTTCTCCCCCGCTATAGTTCTCCCTAAAGCACTCACAACACCCATAGAGACTGAGGGGCCGGGCAGACCTAGGGGGGAGCCGATCGCGAAGACTAAATCACCTACCTTAAGCTTATCTGAATCACCTAAGGGTAGGGGCTCAGTATCCCTCAAACCAACCCTGAGTAAAGCTAGATCCCTATAGGGGTCGACGACGAGCACCTTAGCCCTCTCCTTCCCATACCTAGGAACTAAGACCACGACCTCCCTAGCGTTCATGACTACGTGAGCGTTGGTGACTATTAAGCCGGGCTTCACGAAGAACCCTGACCCAGCACCCCTAACCTCCCTGTACCTGAAGAATATGTCTATGCTGGGAACTATTGTGAAGACCGTGACAACGCTCTTAGAAGCCGACGTAATCAAGTCCGAAATCTTAGAACTAAACTCCCTTAACTCCAACATACCACCGTTAGAACATAATGGTATTTAAGTTAATAAGGATTCGTAAAACCATAAAAATAATGTCAGGAGAGGATAACATGACATGAGCCATCGGTGGTTTAAGTGGGGGGACGCTCCTTAATTAAAGACTTGGCCATACAGAGAGCTAAGATACTTTACGATACCTCAGTCAAGATGATTAAGCAAGGCTTGGTAGAGGTAGCGAGGAAAGAGATAAAGACAGGGCTCAAACTCCTCCGCAAAGCCAGGGCGAGGAAGCCTTTAGCTTACAGGAGGTACGTGTGCGAGAACTGCTCAATACCCTTAATCCCGGGCTTAACGGCGAGGGTGAGAATAAGGAGTAATAGAAAGCAAGTTATAATAACTCTGACATGCTTACAATGTGGTTGGGTGATGAGGAAACCTTGCAGGAAAAAGAAGTGAAGAGAGTCTTGAGAGAGCCGGCTAAGGTGAGGGTTGGGAAGAGCGGGTTAAGCGAGGGAGTCATAAGCGAGATACGCAGACACCTAGAGAAGGAAGGAGTAGTGAAGGTCAAGGTACTTAAAACAGCTCTAAGAGAAACCGACGTAAACGAGGTAGCTACCGAAACAGCTAAAAAACTAAACGCTGAATTAGTTGACGTGAGAGGGCATACCTTCACATTAAGGCATAGGAAGCGGGAATAGTGCCGCGGCCGGGATTTGAACCCGGGTCACGGGCTTTCCACGCTAACGCGGCTCGAGAGGCCCGCATACTTGACCGGGCTATACTACCGCGGCGCCAAAACAAATAAAAAACAGGAGCTTATAAGTATTTGCAGCGTACACAATCACCTAGATTGGCTAGCCTAGCTCGCCACGCTAAACCCTATGTTACGGGACCCTCGTTACCTAACCTACCTCCACACCCTCGAACGATTGACTTTCAGACGCAGGCTTCCTAAGCTTCTTGTAAACGTAACGCGCGAGTAACGCGATGATAATTATCTGCGATAAATCCACGACGTAGGCTGAGCCGTTAACGCCTCTGAGCTCTATTAGTAGTGGGTAAGGTATTATCACTAAGCTCCTGCTGAACGCCTTGAGGAACACGTAGCTATAGTAGGACACCACGAAAATACCGCAGCTAATCAAGAGTATCTTAGCTGTGTCCTCGTTCTGCTGAATCGTGTATAGGATCGCGATAACCACCAACGTAGCGAAGGAAGCGGCGTTAAGCACTGTGAAAAACCTCTGCAAAGCACTTTCCTGAAACCCTAACACAGCCGACATCAAGTTAATCAATGTGAAGAAACCCACAAATAATAGGAAGAAGACTATCAGGTAAGTTGAGTCTATCCGAAGCAGACGCGTTAACTCAGCATTTCCGGCACCGCTCATCTCAACTCACTAGACCCTCTTCTCATCATGTCACTAAACAATGTGATTACCCGTTAATATATTTCTAACGAACTTAAGAAGAAGATCGTAGGTAGTTTCCCGGGGGAACATGATTTAATGGAGTATGACCTAATAGCTGAGAGTTATAGGAGGAGGCCGTGGGAGATAGTGAGTAAAGCCTTAAGTAATGAGACAACTTGGTTCGCTGACCTAGGTTCAGGTCCTGGACAGCACTCCAGATACCTAGCCACCCTCAACGAAGCGCTCAGAGGGGTCTTAATAGACGTCTCCGTCGAGATGATTCACCGAGCTCTTAAAGAAACACCAGAGAACCTCTCACACAGATTATACCCAGTGTTAGCTGATATGAGGGAACTTCCTATGAGGTCAGACTCCATGGACTCACTACTCTTAATAGCTTCTCTCCACCACATAGTACCGCGCGCTGACCGCTTAAAAACGTTGCGTGAGTGTCGGAGGGTTTTGAAGAGGAAGGGTTCGCTACTAGTGGTTGTATGGGCTAGGTGGCAGAAACCGCTAGTCCTTAAGGTCTTGAAGGACATACTCACCTACTTCTTACGAAGAAAAGAGAGCTTCTGGGATATAACTAGGTGTTCTAGAGTTGCTTGCAGAACATACCACCTCTACAGCGTTAGCGAGTTAGCTAAGGAGCTTGAGACCACCGGTTTCAGAGTGATCGAGAGAGGGGTTTACGTACCCGGAGGAGTCGAGAAACCACTAAATAAGAATTACTACTGCCTAGCAGTCAAGACTTAAGACTTTTATGCATGTAAGGTGAGTTAGGGGGTTTTCTATAGCCTAGAGACCTGTAATAATCGCGTACGCCAACACCTGACAGGACAAGTATTTCCTTAGCGTTATACTCCTCCGCGGCTATTCTCTCCGCCTCGAAAAGGAGCTTCTTGCCGAAACCTCTGTGCTGCCACTCCAGGCTGCTGACTGGTTCCTCTCCTGGAGCGACGGGAACTCCATACACGTGTAGCTCACGAATCAAGGCTTTCCTACCGCCAGCAACCTCGGGTCTGTGCGCGTGCTGTGACGGAATCCTTAACCGAAGTATCCCTACCAAGATGTCGTTCTGAGGATCCTCAATAGAGAGGAATTCCTCCACACCCTCACTAGCCTCATACCTCATCCTACAAAGCTGTAAAGCTTCGAGTCTGGGGGTGACCCCCCTCTTAACCATGGCTCTACCAGCCTCCCTCCACCTAATCTCACATATTTTTATTCCCTTCCTAAAACACTCCTCCTCAACCAATTCCCTCAGATTGCTTTTCCGAGGGCCGTCGATTATTATCTGAGCCGGCACATCTCTCTGAATCCTCTGAACTCTGACATACTTAGGGATATACCTGTACATCTCTGAAATAAGTTTTACAGCGTCCTCATCACTTAAGGCTCTATATTCCCCCCTCCTCCACATCTCGTAGAGTTCGGTACCCTCAATAACTAGTGTGGGATATATTTTGAGGTAATCCGGTCTGAAGTCAGGGTTCTCGAATATGGTCTTGATAACCTCAATATCCCTCTCTAAATCACTCCCTGGGAGACCCGGCATTATATGGTAAGCTACCTTAAACCCAGCGTCTTTCAGGATCCTGGTGGACTTGATAACGTCAGCCACGTTATGACCTCTCTTAACGAGAGCTAACACGTCATCGTACACGCTCTGAACACCTAACTCTACCTTAGTAGCCCCGTACCTGAGCATCATGTCCGCGTGCTTCTCCAGCCCCCAATCCGGCCGAGTCTCTATAGTCAAGCCAACACACCTAACCGAAGCTCTCTCATTCCTTTCCTGCTCTGCCTCCAACGTGGTTTCCGTTCGTGGGAGGATCTCTGGGAAGTCATTCATAGCTCTGTAAACCTCCTTGATGAACGTTTCCTGATAGTCTTGAGGGTAAGCTAGGAAAGTACCGCCCATAACGATCAGCTCAACCTTAGAAGGATACCAGCCGATGTAGTCTCTGTAGTGCCTTAACCTAACGTGGACTTGAAGGTATGGATCGTAATCAACCCTTCTAGCTCTCATTAAAGCTGGCTCATCCCCGATATATGATTGGGGAGTGCCGTACTCGAGACCGCCGGGGCAGTAAATACACTTACCGTGAGGACACTTATAGGGCTTGACCATGACCGCTACGATAGCAACCCCTGACAAAACCCTCGTCATCTTCCTTATTCTCACACTCTCGCAAGTCAACGACCTCACTCCAGTAATAATCATTTGAGAAAGCTTAAGTTATTTCAGGATAGCTCAGTATTCAAGCCCTTAAAGCAAGTCCCGATAAACCAATGACTATAGTGATTAGAGACATCAGCAAGATTAACTTCCGCGAGTGCTTTAGTGAAAAGCTTATCAAGTACTTAATCGTTAAGAAACCCACTATAGCTGAGACTAAGAAAGCTGTCATCAAACCACTCAAGGAGTCCGCAACCACGACGTCAGAAGTATAAGATCCTAGTAGAGCTCCTCCAAGATTAGCCGGGATGGAAGCCAGGAAACTCAGCTTCATAGCGTCTTCCAGCTTATAACCCATGAAAACCAACGCCGTGATCGTGGTACCGGATCTACTCACCCCGGGTAACACAGACAGGGATTGCGCTACGCCAAATAAAATGGAGTCCACTAAGTTAACGTTTTCAATAGACTTAAACCCTCTCCCATCCTCTCTTCTCATGAAGAACTGAAACAACAAAAGCAAGCCAATCAATAAAGTAGTGGCTGAGAACTCAAGCCCTGACAGAAGGACCCGAACGATGACGTGTATCGGAATACCTAAGACTCCGGTCACCACAGTCGACACAACAAGAAACTCAAGTAAGCTACTTTGGTGAAACAACCGAGTGAGAACTCTCCTGAAAAATACTACAGCTGCCACCACAGTACCTCCTTGAAGAACCAAAGCTAGAAGATAAGACTCTAATATAGAAACACCCCCAACTAAACTCGCGAATAACATTAAGACAGTCTTACTTGAGACCGGCAACCACTCAAAAACACCTTGCAGTAAGCCGATCACCACGTAAAACCATGAATCCAATACACACACCCCACTACCCCGAAATAAAACATCAGAATACTAATAATGTTTTCAAGCTCTACGAAACTAGCCCGCGAGAACGTCACGGACTCAACCATGATTAAAAGCTGGTTCTGGTAATGGGTTAAAAGACAACGCGTGCTTTAGATACTATATTATTAGAGAGCTTTGAGCAAGTCTAGAATTCACTAAGTAGTTCAGTAAGTAGCGCGAGAGTACCGTACCTGAGGTCACGAGCACGTGCCACACATACTAAAAGATTCTGGTCTAGTACTTTCATCATAATTAGTTTTTATTATACTTCTTTCAGTATATACTTATTGGTGTCTGTATGGTTAGGAAGAAAACCAGTGTATATATAGATGAAGAGCTTTGGAAAAAAGTGAAGAAGATTGCTTCTGAGTTAGACCTTGAGGTTAGTTTTCTTCTAGAGGAGATGATTAGGGAAGAAATAGGTGAGAATGTGGAGGCAGCGTTAAGAGATATGGTTGATACATTCATTAGCGAGCTGGATTTTGAACCTGTAAAACTTAGGGAGGGACTTGTTAGCGAGTTAGTCAGGGAGATGAGGGATGAGCGATCAGATAGCATATCTAGACAGTAGCGCTATCGTTAAAAGATATGTTAGTGAGCCCGGCTCTGAATATGTTAGGAATATCTACAGGAACGCTTATAGTGGTGAGTTACGCGTATCTTTTAGCTTATGGAACGTTGGTGAAGTTCTAGGAGTAATAGATAAAGCGAGAACTCTCGGCAGAATCAACGACGAAGAATATTTAACGATTAGGAAAAGATTCATCTCAGAGACTCTGAGAATGCATAAGCTGAACGTCCTCGTCTTAGTACACCTAAGAGTAAGTATCTTAAAACAAGCATGGAAAATAGTAGAAAGATATCACGTATATCAAGCGGATGCCTTACAAATAGCTTCGGCGAAAATAGTGAATGCATCCACGTTCGTAGTAGCTGATAAAAAACTTCACGAGATAGCACTAGGAGAAGGGTTAAACAGTGAACTTAAATAGGGTGTTACAAGGATTTTTGATTCTTGCTTATGAAGAGAGCGCCGGGGGCGGGATTTGACCCCGCGCGGGAAGCAGTCCCCCACTGGCTCTCAAGGCCTGCCGGTACGCGTAGCCAATGAAACTTGGTGAAACATCTTGATAATACTCTAACTAAAGAACTTACCCAGCTAA
>CAZWSU010000036.1:0-15284 GCA_964636755.1 uncultured Desulfurococcaceae archaeon | reverse complement strand
AGCCCCTGTTCTCAGAGCTTACTATGGTGGCTACTTAGAAGAGTTTCTGCAAGCGTTCATCCACGGTATTAAAGCTTTAGTAGCGTTGACCGGGAGTAGAGACCTTAACGAGCTGAGACGTAAGCCTGTCATAATCACGTCTATCTTAAGAGAATGGCTCGTATGCAGGGGGTTTTCTGTTTAAATTCTTAGGTTTTACTCTATGACTTAGGGTGTGTGCTGGATGAGTAAAGACTTCAGTAAGTTGTTGAACTATGCCAAACACGTGGCTTCTGAGGTAGATAAGGCGATTAATGAGATAATTAAGGGAAGGCCTCAGGAGCTTTATGAGGCTTCATACCATCTAATTAAGGCTGGTGGTAAGAGGTTAAGACCGTTAGCTCTTGTCTTGAGTGGTCGGATGTTCGGTCTTGAAGAGCGTGTAGGAATTCTGGCGGGAGCTTCAGTTGAAATCTTACATAACTTCACGTTAGTTCATGACGATATAATGGATAAAGACGCGTTCCGCAGGGGAGTTCCAACAGTCCACACTGTCTACGGTGAGGACATGGCGATACTTGCCGGCGACTTGCTTTTTGCTAAGGCTTTCGAGGCTTTAGGAAGGCTTTCAGGGTTGGTGAGTGCTGACAGATTAGTTAACGCGTTTAAGGAGCTTACCTGGGCTGCCGTCACTGTCGCGGAGGGTCAAGCGTTAGACATGGAATTCGAACATAGGTGGGACGTCACGCTTGATGAGTATCTGAGCATGGTCTACAAGAAAACGGCGGCTCTTTTCAAGTCAAGCTTAGTTATCGGAGCTCTCCTAGCGGGTGCCCCTCAGAACGAGATCGCTAACTTAGAGAAGTTTGCTGAGGGTGTTGGGATAGCTTTCCAAATAAGAGATGACGTGCTTGGTTTAGTTGCTGATGAATCCATTTTAGGAAAACCTGTTTATAGTGATTTGAGGGAAGGGAAGAAGACTATCTTAGTTATTCATGCTCTAAGCAGGTTAGACCCTGAGGGGAGAAGGAAGCTGATGAGTACCCTGGGTAGGAGAGACTCTAGCGTTGAGGAACTCAGTAGTTTAGCTGAGCTCATTAAGTCTACCGGGGCAGTAGAGTTTGCTAACAGCCTAGCCGATAAATATCTTGAGGAAGGTCTTGAAGCGTTAAGTAGAGTGAAGCCTGTCGATCAAGAAGCCAAAGACCTACTACGAGATTTAGCGATGTTCGTTACAGCGAGGAATTACTAAATGAACCTGAGTCCTGAGAAAGAGCGTAAGGGTTTCCTAGATCCTCCTACATCGTATAGTCAGCCCAAATGCTACACTAAAACAAAAGATGTCGTTAAGAGTGTTCAGTGCTACGAGTTAGTTAACGTTTTACTGTCCCAACAAAGACCTGATATATCAGTATGCGATGAAGTTACAGGTCGGTGTGTTGAGGTTAGCTCAAGCGATGAGTTAGTAATCTCGGAGATCAGTGGTAATGAGGTCTTCATAAGCGTTAAGGAGGGGGATCGCGTTAAGCGTGGTGATAGGTTAGGGTATATCATAACTGGTAAAGGAGAGGTGCGGGGCTTGAGATCCGACGTTGAGGGGTTCGTGGTGCTAGTTTACGAGGTGCCTACATCAAGACCTTCTAAGGTCTTAGTTTTTATTAAGAAGGGAGGTGGTGGTAGTGAGTGAAGAGCGTATACCTTCAGAGATTCGGAGATTGATTAGAGGGCTAGCTCTCAAGAATGCCTATGAGCATGGTGGGAAGGCCGTAGAAGGTCCTGTCATGAGCGCTGTTCTAGGAGAGCATCCTGAGCTAAAGCCCCTAGCTAAGGATTTAGCTAAGTACGTCTCTCAAGTCGTTAAAGAAGTTAATTCGTTGAGTTTTGAGGAGCAGAAGAAGCTCTTGATGAGCGAGTTTCCTGAGTTGCTGGAACGGAAGAGAGAAAAAGAAGAGAGAAAGAGGTTACCGCCGCTTCCTCAAGTTGATCAGTGTAAAGTTGTTAGGACTAGGTTTGCGCCAAACCCAGACTTCTACATACACTTAGGGAACGCTAGGCCTGCCATACTGAGTTACGAGTACGCGAGAATGTATGACGGCGTTATGATACTGCGTTTCGAGGATACGGATCCTAGGATAAAGACGCCTATCCCAGAAGCCTACCATCAGATCAAGGAGGATTTGAGGTGGCTAGGCGTTGAGTGGGGGGAGGAATACGTTCAGTCTTTAAGGATGGAGCTATATTATGAGATTGCTAGAGAGCTCTTGAGTAGGGGCGCTGCGTACGTTGACTTATGTCCTCAGAAAGTTTTTAGGGAGTTTAAGTTAAGGCGTGTGGCATGCCCGCACAGGAATGTATATCCGGAGAAGAACCTAGAGCTTTTTGATAAGATGAGGTCTGGCTTCTTCGGTGAGGGTGAGGCCGTATTAAGGATAAAGACAGACTTAAATCACCCGGATTTCTCCGTGATTGATTGGGTTGCTTTCAGGATTATAGACACCGATAAACACCCGCATCCTGTGGTGGGTTCTAAATATGTTGTCTGGCCTACGTATAACTTCGCGGCCGGGGTTGACGACCACTTGATGGGGGTCACCCACATACTTAGGGGTAGGGAGCACTCACTTAATACTGTTAAGCAGAGATATGTGTACCAACATCTCGGCTGGGTATATCCTGTCGTACTGAACCTAGGTAGGCTTAACCTAGAGGGACTCATCTTAAGCAAGTCTAGGATAAAGGAATTAATATCTAGTAGGCCGGGGGAATTCGACGGACCTTCAGACATTAGGTTCGGCACTATAGCTTCGTTGAGGAATAGGGGTATTGAGGCTCAGACCATACGTGAGATAATCTTGGATGTCGGCGTTAAGTTAAGCGATGCTTCCATAAGCTGGGATAACATAGCCGCTTTAAACAGAAAACTCATAGACAGGGACACTAAGAGGTTGATGGCAGTTTTTAATCCTGTGGAGCTGAGGGTTCGTAATTATCCAGGTCCTGATAGAGTGGTCTTATCTAACCATCCAGAGAACTCGTCTTTGGGTAGTAGGGAGGTGCCGCTCGACGTTTCCTCAGGTACTTTACGAGTGCTTATAGATCGTAGTGACTTAGGCGAGGTTATTAAGATAGGAGCTTTCAGGTTGATGGAGTTATGTAATGTGAGAATAGTTGAGGTTGGAGAGGGCATCCTAGTTAGTGAGTACATAGGCAGAGACTTAAAACAAGCGAGAGATGCTAGGATGCCCATAATACAGTGGGTTCCCGCAGGTAATAACGTAGCATTAAGAATACTGGTTCCAAGAGATCTTGAGATTATGAGGATAGGTGGTCTAGGTGAGCCAGCGTTGACTGAGTTAAAACGAGGGGATAAGGTGCAGTTAGTTAGGTACGGGTTCGTCAAGGTACGTAAACAAGCATTAAGTAGGGAGGACGTTATTGAAGCAGTGTTCATGCATGAGTGAAGGGTTACGTTAAAGCTTTATTAAAAGCTTATAAGTCTTACGTTCCCTATAATCTCTGGTACGACGACCGGAGGGGATGAGGATGAGTAAACCCGTTCACATAAAGTTTAAGACACCCCCGGAAATAGCTGAGAAAGCCTATGAAGCTGTTAAGAAAGCTAGAGAGACTGGCGGGAAGGTTAGGAGGGGAGCTAACGAGACCACTAAAGCTGTTGAGAGAGGCTTAGCCAAGATAGTAGTAATAGCTGAGGACGTAGAGCCCCCTGAAGTAGTTATGCACCTCCCGTTGCTGTGTGAGGAAAAGAAAATACCATACGTTTACGTCCCCAGCAAGAAGAGATTGGGCGAGGAAGCAGGACTTCAGGTAGGTGCTGCGGCGGTAGCTATAGTGGAGCCGGGGCAAGCTAAGGAATTAATAGAAGAGCTTTCTAAAGCTTATCAAGACCTTAGAGCCAAGGGAGCTTAATAAAACCGTGAAAACGCAAACTTCAGAAGATCTCTTTTTCTCTATGTTTTGAAGGGCTTCGGTTACTTTACGCACTACTGACCTCCTCCTCGCTTCGGGGATTCGATCCCGGGGCGGGTCTCCGGCTCGTCACCCCAACCCTTATTTAGGCTCGGGTAAGAGGGAATAACACTTATAAGTGTGTTTCAAATCATCTTTAAGGTGTTGAGGAGTGAGCGAGGAGGGTAGGAAAGTCGATATAACTCAGCAACCAACCGAGGTTACCGAGGAGTTCGGGTTTCCGGCCGAAGTACTTCAGATAATAGGTCGTACAGGTGTTACTGGAGAGATTACTCAGGTTAGGGTTAGAGTTCTCGAGGGTAGGGATAAGGGTAGGATACTTACGAGGAATGTGAAGGGCCCTGTACGTGTTGGGGACATAATAATTTTGAGGGAGACCGAGAGGGAGGCTAGGAAGCTTACTGCCAGGAGGTAGGGTGGTTACAGATGGTCAGGGTAGATAAATGCTCTTTCTGCGGTAGCGAGATACCCCCAGGTACTGGACTAACGCTAGTTAAGAATGATGGCACGCTCCTCCACTTCTGCTCCAGCAAGTGTTTTAAGAACTATAAGCTGGGTAGAGACCCAAAGAGAATACCGTGGTCTAGTTATTTCCTAGGTGGGAGGAGTTCGAGGGCTTGAGATTGCTGCAGAGAACCATACTGATAATCAAGCCTGACGGAGTTAAGAGAGGACTGGTAGGCGAGGTAATAAGTAGAATCGAGAACAAAGGTCTTAAAATAACTCGTTTAAGGATGATATATCCTAACATAGAATGTATTGAACAGCTTTACGACGTTCATAAAGGTAAACCATTCTATAAAGACCTAATAGAGTTCATGAGTTCTGGACCCATAATAGCGATGATTATTGAAGGTGACGAAGCCGTTAAGGTCGTGAGAAACTTAATAGGATCTACGGACGGTAGGGAAGCTTCCCCGGGCACTATAAGAGGGGACTACGCACTATCAATAAGAGAAAACATCGTTCACGCCGCTGATTCAGTTGAGAGAGCTGAATACGAAATCAAGGTAGTATTCTCAGAGACATGCGGCGACTTCTAATAACATTTTTCTCCGGACGTTCTTAATCTAATAATGTCGTCCGATATCTCCAGTAAGGCGTTGCTACGTGACCTCAACGACCCTAACTGTAACTCACGAACGTTGAACTCCTGATGTAAGCTCTCTTAGTTTAAAGAGGATACTTAGACCGAATTTCTTATCTTCTATTTGTTTGATTTTTATGATTTCCTTTATTAGCTCTATTGTTTCGTTACTTAACTCACTCCTGAAGTCTGTTATGAAGGTCTCTAAGTCTTTCTCTGTTGGGTCTGTGTAGAGTATGTCGCCTTCGTCGAAGTGTCTACCTACTAAGACGTCCCCCTCTATGGAGATAGCTACTTCAGAACCTGATCTCGCTTCCTGCAATGGTTTACCCTTAAGCTGTATCTGGTTAATCTTTCCTAAGGGTTTTCCATCTGATCTCATGATCTTGTAGCCGGGTCTTATAACGCCTCCTAAAACTCTTACTCCCACAATTGCTGGGCTACTCCTCCTAAACACATATCCTGGCAAGACCTGGAATTTAGCTGGGAAAATCGTTTTTAGCGCTTTCTCATAAGTTTCTTTCAACCTCTCTTCAGCAACCCAGTTCTCGTAGGACTCGATGAGCTTATATATTATGTTATCTCTGAAAATCTTCACACCCTCCTTAAGAGCTAGTTCCTCTATGTCTGGAGGCGCTTTCACGTTAAAGAGTAGTATGACTCCTAAGTACTTGTTTTCTTTAGCTACTACGGAGGCTTCTATGACCTCCCTGCGGGTTAGGGGACCTACGTCAGCTAGCCTTACCGGTACCCCCCTCTTCTCAAGCATTGAAACCACCGCTTCCAGAGTTCCCAGGGTGTCCGCCTTAACTATAACACCGACTATATTCTTAGAAAACCTGACCTGCATTAACTCTTCCGCTATCTTCCTACTCACCTCCTCGACTTCCTCCTCTCTTTCCACTGCTTGGAGCGGCGCTCCTGCAACAACCTTCTCGAGCTCCGGAGCGCTTAGCCTAACCCCGGCCGCAGCAACCACCTCATCCACGTTAATGAAGTTCACTTCACTGGCTACACGCATTTCCTCAAGAGGTCTCGGCATTAACAAAGCCCTAACCCTAGTTACAATAGGTCCCTCGTAACCCCCCAAGACCACGATATCGCTTTTCCTAAGTATCCCATCATATATTATTACGTCAGCACAATGACCTAAGCCCGGAACCTCCTTAACCTCGAGAACCACCCCCTTAGCAGGACCCCACGTGAACATAATTCTATGCGTCAAGAACCTCTGCACGATCCCGGCAAGTACTGCCAGGAGCTCGGCAAGACCCTCACCGCTTTTAGCTGATATAGGAACTATCGCTATCGCCTTTCTGAAATCTCTTATTTTATCGTACCTTTCAGAAGGCACGTTGACTTGCGAGAGCTGACCTACCAGAGTATATATTCGTTTATCGAGTTCTTCCAGTGCTTGCCTGCTCTGACTCCTCGCACTAAGAGTGAAGGGTGTGTCCCGAAAACTCTTCCAACCCGGGATTCTATCGATTTTGTTAGCTGCTATGACGAAAGGAACCTTCCTACTCATTAAAATCTCTATAGACTCCAAAGTCTGCTTCTTAACACCCTCCATTATATCGATCACTAACACAGCGAAATCAGCAACGCTACCTCCCCTCTTCCGCAGATTAGAAAACGCTTCATGACCTGGAGTATCAATGAATAGCAGTCCCGGAATCGTTAGCTTTATAGGGAACATATTCTTGAGAGGTGTTATGATCTTCTCTATTACTGAGGCAGGAACTAAGCTAGCGCCCACGTGTTGAGTCATCTCACCGGGTTCTTTACTGACTACCGCTGTGCCCCTAATCTTGTCAAGTAGTGTCGTGTTATGGACTAAAACACCGTTAGCTATGAACGACTGTGTCCCTGGGACTGAGAGATCGTATAGGAATCCCTCATAATCTTCTACCTCAACACTATTTACTTCCATGAAGAGAACTTCACGTGATTTAAGAACTATCCGCCCTACACCGTTTTCAAGACTTGATGAGTTGTTGTTAATGATGATTAAGTCTGGGACGGCTATCATGTCATGCTTGCTTACCTCATCCGCCCTAACCCACCCGTAAGGCGTTAGAAAAGGATGTTCGGGCGTTACCCTGACGAATCTCCCGTCGCTCAAGACGATCTTGTAAAGATGCCCCCTATACTTAATTCTCCAAACACCCCCTGTTAGGGCTTTACCAATGTACCCGCTTAAACCCAAAGATAATACGGGGATTCTCTTAATGAAAACCTCGTAATCCCCTACCCTCAGGTCAGGCGGTGAAACCCCGACAAGAGAGGAGATCTTGATTACCTTCCCGTTAGTAAGCAATACTTTCTCGTCTGGATGTAAGCATTTGCCGTGATCCACGTGCCCTAAGACCGTGACTATGGGCGATCTTAATTTCTTAGGTTCCTCGCCGCTCATTCCTCCTACCTACTATTAATAAGGTCGAGAATTATTTAAGGGGAGTTATCGCTTAAGAACTACTGACATCTCGTTGCGGTTTATAATTGCATAACTTCTCTAAAGCTTTTCTTAAAACCACCACAGCTTTTGAGGACGGATAATTCAGCTCTTGCGTTATTTCCTCCCAACCCAATCCCTTCAAGCACCTAGCTACGCATACCTGACCTTCCAGCGGGGTTAAGACGTTTAGCTTACCTTCTAGCACCGACTTCAGTACGGCGAAGTTGACTGCGTCTGCCGCGGATTCGTAGGTCATTAAGCCCTCTAAGTAGAGTTTCAAGCGTTCTTTCTGTGCTTCGGTGAGCTCGAATCTCTCGGAAAGTTCTGGATAGTTGATTCCAGACTTAAGTATGAGGTAAGTCACGTCGCTCTCCAGATCTCTATAAACAGTGTGTAAGCTACCGATTAACCTAATCGTGAAGTCTTTAGTGCACACATCTATTAAGGAAACCCATTCATTATTTAACGGCCTAACCACTAGGGCCGTGTACTCGCCGCTAACTGGGTTCCTATCCGGCGATAGGTGAAGTAATTTGAAGCTGTTTTTAAGCCAGAAATTCAGTAATTCCCTGCTTAAGCCGAAACCGGCTCCAACCCATGAATACCCTCTCCTCATGGCTTCATTTATTATCTCGTTTAGTAGGAATGACCCGATACCCATCCCCTGCACGTCTATGTGTACGGCAATCCTCACAATCCTCCAGCCAACGCCTTTCCCGAGCTCCCTAAGCCTAAAATACTTTAGGAGTCTATCAGGTATTATGTTACCAGGTATCTTACCGCCGACCAGTAACTCGTCTATTAACTCATCGCTGAGACCTCCCTCCTCAGCTAATTGAGCAGCCCCAACTATCTTACCTGAAGACTTGATTCTCACAGCTCTCATGCTGTGGTGTGGCGCGTCCGCTAACCTACCTAGATCATCCGGTTCATTCCTATAATGGGCTAAGACGTAAATACCGAAAAGACTGCGTAGTTCTTTCTCCCCGGCCTCCGAGAAAAGATATTCCGGTTCGTAAGTCACGTACTCCAGGTTGCCTCTCTTGATCTCCTTAATATCCTCGTCCGTCAGCTCATCTGGCTCTGCGTCTAGTAATAGAGCGTCGAACTGGAACTTTTCTATAGGGTCGTTGGCGGAGTACCTGATCGGCTCACTCATCTCGTAGGTTATCATTAATGTCTTAGGATCCTCCCTTAATCTCTTAAGGAACCTCACTGAGAAACCCCTTCCCGCTCCTTCATATCCGTGTATCGTGGTAGCGTAGATAGTCCTGTTAAAATTCTTCCATATCATGTGTAATAGGGGGACCGGCAGTCCCGCCGCCTCATCAACCACGACTACATCTACTTTAAGCTTAGTTACTGTGTACGGCTCCCAATACTCTATGCTAAATCTATCACCCTTCAATTCTATTAGGTCTCCTTCCTTAACCACCTTCCTATACTCAAGCCCTAAAGCGTTTAATCCTTTCTCAGCCAACATCATTAGTGATTGTATCGCGGAAGAATCACTTGCTGTCACGGCTACCCTCACCCTATTCTTGAACCTCAACAACTCCTTAATTAACCCGATGATAGCTATCCCTATAGCCGAAGACTTACCCCTCCCCCTATCAGAAGTGACTATCACGGCTACGTGCTTGGAACCTGGCTTAGGGACCAAGTTATCCTCGATTAACTTGATGACGTTCACCTGATCTTGAGTTAGTGCGAGTTCGTAAAGGCTTCTCGGGAACACAGTGTTTTCAGGTATCTTAACACTCCTTACTTCCTTGTGTTTCCTCATGACCTGGCCTGACTTAACGAGTTTTCCCGTGTCCGCGTCTATCACGTATATTCCTTCATGCTTCATGAGCTTCCTTACGAAATACTTTATGAAAATATTCCTGGGTTCGGGGTGTCTGGGCGTTACTAGATTGCTCTTAAAGATTGTTTTAACGGTCTCCCAAGACTCTAGAGGGGGTCCCCACATCACTATGAGGCCTCCTCCCCTAACTATCCCTATGAGCCTCCCCACATCGTTCGGTTTCAAATCGTTCGTTAGGTCTAGTATGAGGACGTCTTGAGTCGTTCCTAGATATTTCTTGCTGGCCTCATACACTGTCTGCTCTATCGTGACTTCACTAGTATCTACCAACTTCTTACTCAGTATTAAGTCTTTTACCAGTGTTGCTCTCAAGCGTGCGTCAGGGAATTCGTCGTGGAATACGTGAATGACGCTTAGCTTAGCGGATCTCCTGAGTCTCCTTAACTTCCTTATGTAACGCCTTATCAAATCTATCGTCAAGCCAGCAACCTTAACAGGGTCCGATCCACATAAGACGATCAGTCTCCTCTCATTACTTGCGTAAGCTCTCGCGATATCATCGGAAAAATTCTTCAGGAACGTGCGGTATCCTTCAGTACTGATTACTTCCCTCAATCTCTCCTGTAGTTCCTTGTACTTCATCCTCTCACCACCAGATAATATATGTAGGGCTCAAAACTTTAGCTTACTAATACTACTTCTTTGGTTAGGAGGTGTTGAGTCTAGTCCCTCGTTAAAGACTTCTCTATTTTTCTGTATGGGCAGTTAACCCAGTATTTCTCGCAGTCCGGTACCTCAAACTTGGTTAAGTATCTTCTAAGGACGTTACACCCTGCTAGGTAATACCCTTCATGATCTTCAGATACGAAGAACTCGCATTCAGACCTTGGTTTCTCGTTTAGCGCGTGTATCATTAATAAAGCCTTACCAAACCTTGTGGTGACTATGGTGCTGGCTAGCTGCGTAGTCTCTGTTTTTTCCACGAAGTACCTGCATTCCCTGTACTGTCTGGGCCCTCCAGCACATACCATAGTTACTGGGTCGCTAGACGGTTGCTCTAGCTTGGGGGAAGTACACATGTTGTCTTTATACCACGGACACCCCATGACTTAAATTACCTTGAAACAGTATTCTCTCAAGCTAATAAACTTAAAAGCTATGAAATATTGTCTTAAGTGTGAAGCGATATGGCGAGGGCAGACGAGAAGAGTGATGTGAACAGGAAGTTAGGTCTTAAGGTTGTCTACGAGGATTCCGATATCGTTGTTTTCAGAGCTCCAAACGAGGATCAACTACTTGAGATCTTGAAGAATTTGCTGAGGGAGAGGCCGATGACCGTGAAGGAGTTACACGGCTATCTCTCAGGACTAGCTAGTGAGGACAAGATTAGGAGAGCTCTCATTAAGCTAGTGAATGAAGGTAAAGCCTACGTAATGAACGACGGGAGATTCGTCATAGTAGGCTTAGAATAATCAACGACTTACGTTGTTGTGGTCTTAATAACCAAAAATTTAATTAAGGAACTGAATTAAGTCGTTTGGGGGTGTGCACGGATTTAGCGAGTACAGGGTAAGTAAGGAGGAGCTGAAGAGAATAATAAAGAAATTGAAGACTTGGAGTGCTCACGCCACTACCTTACTCAGTCTTTACATCCCTCCTGGAAGACCTATTTCGGAGGTAATTAATACTCTACGTCAAGAATTGTCGATAACTGAGAACATAAAGCTCAAGGCTACTAAGACTAAGGTTCAGACAGCTCTGGAGTCAGCTATAGATAGGTTGTTACGAATACCTAAAACACCGCCTAACGGGTTAGTAATATTTTCCGGTGTTAATGACGAGACTGGCGAGACGCTAACGCTGGTTATAGAGCCTCCGGAGGAGGTGGGCGTGTTCTTTTACAGGACGGATAAGTACTTTCACACGGAGTTTTTGGAAGACATGGTTGAGGAGTCTGATGTTTACGGTTTAGTCATCGTGGAGAGGGATGAAGCCACGATAGGGTTGTTAAAGAATGACAGGATAATACTCCTAGATGAGTTAGAGGGTTACATACCTGGCAAGCACTCGAAAGGTGGTTGGTCTCAGAGGAGATTTGATAGGGTGATAGAAGAGCTGACCGAGGAGTTCTTCAAGAAAATCGCTGAGAAGATGAATAATTACTTCCTACCATACCTGGAGCAAGGCAAACTTAAAGGGATAATAATAGGTGGACCAGGCTACATGAAACACAACTTCATTAAGTCGGACTCAATAGATTACAGACTAAAGCAGTTGATAGTGCCTGAGTTAATAGATGTTAGCACGCAGAGTATTCCGGGACTTAAG
This sequence comes from uncultured Desulfurococcaceae archaeon, assembly GCA_964636755.1. Taxonomy (GTDB): domain Archaea; phylum Thermoproteota; class Thermoprotei_A; order Sulfolobales; family NBVN01; genus Zestomicrobium. The sequence goes on along the minus strand of CAZWSU010000036.1, from coordinate 3,638 downwards.
GAGTTAGTGATTAGAGCTAAGGATTTACTGAAGCAACACTCCTACGTAAAGATTTTCGACGCTGTGGAGGAATTCAAGACGCATCTAGCGAAGGATGACGGGCTAATCACGTATGGTGAGAAGGAGGTGCTTACCGCATTAAGCATGGGAGCTGTAAAGTATCTGATAGTGGCTGAGGATTACGAAAAGATAGACAACATATTAAAGGAAGCTGAGGAGAGGAATGTCACGGTCTACGTAGTGAATAACGAGATTCCTGAGTATGAGTGGCTTAAGAAAACCTTTAACGGTCTCGTAGCGGTTCTCAGGTATCAACTAGGTTAAAAGAAACTATCGCTCTAGTACAGTACTTAAAAGTTTTTATATAAATTAATCGGAAATGATTTAGTGTTGTAGGAGGCTGGTTAAGTATGGTGGGAGACGACGTCAGGGAGTCTGCGGGCACTACCTCAACACATCTCGAGCACGTCAAGGAGGATCCTAAGAAGAGGTGGATTGAGAGGATGATTAAGTCTGCTAAGAAGTATCACAAGATCTGCCCCTACTACGATAAGAAAACAGCTAATTGTTTTATAAAGCAGTTAAAGAACGTGAAAATATCTAAGTGTGACCGTGACGGCAAGTTCGACGGGTGCGCCGTATTCGTAGGCTATCTTGAGGAAAGGTATGAGTGGTATGTTTCCACAGGGGTTTTACTACCTGTTGATTTCAGGGATATCACCTCTATTTTTTAGGTGGGTATTTCCTTAGTTTTATGAGGTAACACGGTTGGGTTCAAGCAATCCGTATAGGATGCTGAAGCGTTCCGTGTCTAACGAGATTAGTAAAGTACTTAGCGGGGTTTGCGCGGATTCAGGGTTGCTTAACCGATTGGAGGACATGATTGAGGAACCCCCTAAGAGAGAGTTCGGTGATCTGAGCATACACTTAGCTAAGCTTTCTAAGCTGTGCGGCACCTCATTAGAGAACCTAGTTAATCTACTGACCCCGTCACTAGAGAAGCTAGACTTAATTGAGAAGGTGACTGTTGTTGGCGGCTACCTGAATATCTTCGTTGATTACGCAGTATTCAGCGCTCAGGTACTCACCGCCATAACCAGCTACGGTGATAAATATGGAGTTATCGACGGCTACGTTAGGAGGAGGGTCGTGGTAGAGTATGTGTCGGCTAACCCCGTGCACCCACTCCATTTAGGTTCTGGGAGGAACGCGGTCTTAGGCGACTTCCTCTACAGACTTAACAAGTTCGTAGGTAATGAGGTTCAGAGAAGGTATTACGTTAACGACGTCGGTCTGCAGGTAGCTTTCCTAGCTTACGGTTATAGTAAGCTGGGGTTTCCTGAGATACCGCCTGGGATGAAGCCCGACCACTACTTAGGCTTGATATACGCGGCTACAACAACGATAATCGATATACTGAAGCTGAAGAAGTCTTTGAAGGAAGCTGAGGCCGCGGGCAATTTCAGCAAGGCTAACGAGCTACGCGGCGAGATAGACTCCCTGATGGGCGATCTAGCTAAGATAGCTGAGGTAATACCTAATGAAGTTAACGTGTTGTCTGAGAAGATAGCGGGTGAGGAAGATCCTGAGCTGGAGGTCCTGAGGATTCTCAGGGGTTATGAGATGGGGGAGTCTGAGTACCTCTTCGTCCGGAAGGTTTGCGATAAGGTTATTGAAGGGATTAGAGAAACTCTTGAGAAAATGAATGTAGGCATAGACGTGTGGGACTGGGAGAGTGATCTGGTTTGGGAAGGTAGGGTAAGCGAAATTCTTGAGAAAGCCTCGAACAGTAGTTATTTTAGGCTTCATAAGGGCGCGCCTGCACTCTTCTTCGACGAGTTACTCAGTACTGAATTGAGGAGGCGTTTAAGGATTCCTGAAGCGCTTGAGGTACCTCCCCTAATACTTAAGAGAAGTGATGGAACCACACTCTACACCACCAGAGACATTGCTTACACTTTGAAGAAGTTTGAGGAGTTCTCGGCTGATGAGGTGATAAACGTTATAGCTATAGAACAGACCCTTAGTCAAGCCCAGCTCAGGCTAGCGCTTTACGCTTTAGGATACGAGAAAGAAGCAGAGAATCTGATACACTACTCTTACGAAATGGTTAACTTGCCTGGAGCCTCCATGTCTGGGAGGAGAGGCAGGTACGTGACTGTCGACGAATTACTTGAGAGACTTAGTGGGATGGTGAAAAACTTGATGAGGGAAAGGGGTTCTGAGGTCTCGGACGAGCAAGCTTTGAAGATAGCTAGGTCAGCCATTAAATACATGATCTTATCGGTATCCCCCTCTAAGACCTTAACGATTGACCTCAGGAAAATCCTTGACTTAAAGCAGAACTCAGGACCTTACATACAGTACACGTACGTTAGAGCGAGGTCCGTGCTCGAGAAAGCGGAGAGCCACCAGCTTGATGTCATAGACTACGAGAAAGCTAGGAAAGAACCTGTGAGGACACTGATTTTAGAGTTGAGTAAGTTTCCTGAGGTAGTCTCAGAAGTGGTTGTCAGTAAGCAGCCTGAGGACTTAATAGCTTACGCTAATAACTTAGCCACGATATTCAATAAGTTCTATGAGACCGAGCCCATACTGAGGGAGCCTGATGAGGGGTTTAGAGCACTGAAGATTGCGGTAACTCATGGGGTTTCAGTCGTGCTCCGCAACTTCATGGAGATTTGCGGGATGGACGTCCTAGAAAGGATATGATTTTATTTTCCTTTAGACACTAAAATATTAGGTACTCAGGGTGTGAGAGCATGGTCAATAAAGACTTCGTTGAGCTAAGAGTTGAGACGGCTGGCGCGAAAGACGTTGGACGTAAGATAGGCAGGCTTCCGAGGAAAGTGATGAACTTACTTAACGTGTCTTCAGGTGATTATATAGAGGTTGAGTCTGATAAAGGTTCTACGGTACTTCAAGTGCTGCCTACGTTGAGGGAGGAGGATGACTACACTATAAGGATTGACGGTTACACGCGTGAGGCCTTAGGGGTTGGTGTGGGAGACATAGTGAGGGTTAGGAGGATAGAGGTAGTTAAGGGTACTAAGGTAGTGTTAGCTCCCACGATCCCTATGAGGTGGGATAGGGGATTCGTCGAATATGTTAAGGAACAACTACTCTATAAGCCTGTGAAGAGGGGTGAAGTAGTCTTCATATCTTACTACTTCCTTCCAGAACCTATAAAGTTCGTCGTAATTGCCACGCACCCTCAGCAAGTAGTTTACGTAGACTCTGACACATTTCTTGATTTAAGGGAAGAACCCGTTAAAGAGGAGGTTGTTAGGAGAGCCGTACCTAAGATTACTTGGGAGGATATAGGAGACCTGGAAGAAGTTAAGGAGAGGATAAGAGAGATTGTTGAGTTACCGATGAGGCATCCAGAACTCTTCAAACACCTCGGCATCGAGCCTCCTAAAGGCGTCTTGCTCTACGGACCGCCAGGTGTTGGCAAGACCTTACTCGCTAAAGCACTCGCTAACGAGATAGGTGCGTACTTCATAGCTATTAATGGTCCTGAGATTATGAGTAAGTATTATGGTGAGTCTGAGCAGAGGTTGAGGGAGATTTTCGAGGAAGCTAGGAAGAACGCTCCAGCAATAATATTCATAGACGAAATAGACTCAATAGCACCA
>CAZWSU010000035.1:0-8145 GCA_964636755.1 uncultured Desulfurococcaceae archaeon | reverse complement strand
CTTGTTGCTTTCCCAAAAGACGTTTTCAGCCCCTGCCCTCGCCTGATATTCTCGAATCATCTTATAAAACTTTCTCGCGTGACTCAATAAATTGCCCTCATAACCGAGGAGTATCTTATAGAGTTCAGGCAGTATTCTCTCGACCCAAGACCTGTGGAACCTGCACCAACCAGCGTTCTCAACCAAGTATTCCATTAATGCTCTATTAACCGCTATGTTAGCGAATTCCTCAGGTTCTGAGAATGTTGGCGTGTAGTAAGTCCAGTACTTACCGAGGATTGGTAACGGGACGAAAACGCCTGGCGACCAATAAAAATTAGGCGTTATGTACCCACTTGAACCGAAAGGAACGTAAACAGCTAAATCCTCGAATCTTATTCCTTCCTTGCGTACTCTGTCATGGAATAGTTCATCAAGCTTCTTACACGCTTCTCTTAAACCCTCCTCAGCTACCAGCCTGAGTAGCTTGTTATCGGAGGATACTAGACCCTCAATAAGCTTCATAGCTACGACCTTATTCCTTCTGGAGCAATCCCCGCTCCACCTGCTCGGGCTAATTACAGGCGCGGTATCCAGTCCTAACTCCTCAGGTTTTAAAAGACCTTTTTCAACGGATTCCATCAACCAGCCGAGGACGTTACCTACCTCAATAGCGTCTAGACCTAACTCGTCAACTAAATCCAGGATTTCTAATGCTTCATCGAAATCTATGACGCCAACCATAGGGCCTACGGCGTTCAACGGTTCATAATCGACGTGTTTGTTATCTATGGTTTTCTTACACCTGACCGGGCATGGCTCGTCGCAAGTACGCCATATTCCGGTACTGATTATTTTCTCATTAAACGGTTTTAGATATTTCTCTACTAAAACCTCGTAAATTGATTCCCTCACATCCTTACTAGACGTTATGGAGTTCCAATTATGTGTGGGTATTTTCTCGCGGTAAATCATTATGTTGCTACCAAAGGTTCCGCCAGTCCTTGTTTCTAAGTCATAACTATATTTAGAAGTTCCTTCAATGACGCTTCTAACGAAGGGCTTCCTTAATTGAGTTGATACTAAAGAATTTATGAATTCAAACCTCCCCCTCAGGTCATTCAATGTTTTATTACCGCCGAAAATTACTGCTAGAACGTTATGTGCCCTAGCTAGGACGCTACCGCCACCCCCTCTCGCGGCCCAGTCTTCTACCCTCACGCTCATAGTCACGTAATCTATTGTTGGTGAGCATATACCGCCCATGCGTGTGTTGTAGGACGCCGGCCCCACGAGAATCATTCTACCCTCATACTGCTTCAGAAAACCTGAGTATCTGTTTATTAGGTACTTAGTTAATCCCCTAACACCTCGTTGACCGTCATACCCACGGTATATTTCGAGCATTTCTCTCTCACTCAGGTGATCAAACCCTACTCTCGCCTCATCTTTCAGACCCTCAACCAACACTATAGTAGGTCTTGACGCCTTACCCTCGAACACTATCCCGTCAAGGCCTGTCTTAATAAATCTGTAAGCTCCTCCCCCGAGAGCGGATACGTGAAGACCCCTGGATATGGGGCTCCTGAAAACAAACACAAGCCTATGACTACCGAAAATTGCTTCATTAGCGAAGAAGCCCTTACCCATGATAACAACGTTGTCCTCGCTGAAGACGTCATGTCTATAGCTCTCGTAAACATTTAAATGTAAGTGAATCCCCAAATCAACAGGTCCTAAGAAACCTTCATACTCCCTTAACACGTATCTCTCGTGAGTTAAGTCTACATGAGCGTATTTAAGTATTGTTCTCATCACGTAAGGTCCCTAACAACCATGAAACCACGTAAATTAAATACGCAATAAAACACGTTTAATTTAATGCTAAAATTCCTTGAAGAGTTCTCCAGAAAGGTGATGAGATTGAGTCTTGGAATCTCTGTTAACTCAAGTTTATGCACGGGCTGCCACCTTTGTGAGTTAGTATGTAGTACGTATCATTTTAATAAGTCCTCAGTTGAGCTCTCGAGAGTCATAGTCTATAAAGATAAAGCAAGTGCCAGGTTCACACCCATGTTATGCGTCTCCTGCCCCGGAATGCCTTGTGCTAGAGCATGCCCTACAGGAGCTATAATAGAGAATAAGCAGACCGGAATGCCTGAGGTCCTGGTAGAGAAATGTTCTTCATGTGGAGAATGCGTTAAAGCGTGCCCTTACATGGCGATACGTTTCACACCCTCCGTGTATGCTTACCCGTTGATCTGTGACTTATGTGGTGGAGACCCTCAATGCGTTAAGGTTTGCTGGCCAGGCGCCTTAACCAAAGCCACGACACTATCGGAGAAGTTTAGGGGGGCTGCGGAGGCGCGCTCAATAATCACTGGGATGATAAGTAAATACGTGAGGTGAGCGACGTGATTTACTCGGTTAATGGGAGGATACTCCACATCGACTTAACTAACAATAAAATCTGGGTGGAGAAATACGGTAATGACTTACTAGAGTTATTCGTAGGTTCCAGAGGTATTCAGGCCAAGCTTTACTGGGATCTCGTGAAACCTGAAGCGAGGGCCTTAAGTAGCGATAACGTGCTATTCGTAGGTTCAGGCACCTTTACCGGGACCCCCCTCCCTAGCTCGGGAAGGACGACAGTCACATTTAAGAGCCCAGCTACTAACATGTATTTTAAAGCTAGCGTGGGCGGTGATTTCGGTCTCAAGCTAAAGCTTAACGGCTATGACATAGTAGCCGTTCACGGCGTTTCAGAAAATCCTGTTTATGTGTACATTGAGAACGACTACGTAGACGTGTTACCGGCTGAGAAATACTGGGGTCTCGACATCAGAACTACTCACGTGGAACTAGTTAGGAAGCACGGCTTAGGGGTTGACACACTACTCATAGGACCTGCCGGTGAGAACCTGGTTAAGTATGCGTCAATAAACTGCTCAGTTTATAACGTGGCTGCTCGAGGAGGTGGCGGGGCTGTCTTAGGCTACAAAAAACTTAAAGGGATAGTGGTTGGGAAGGGGAAAAGATCCATAATACTTTATGATCCGAGGAGATTTTACGAGAAATCTTTGAAAGCTCTCTTCAATATAATGAAGGATGATGCCTTGATAGCTACTGCTAAGTTCGGCACCGCGAGCGCTACTATGGGCTTAGATAGAACAAGCACACTACCCTGCTACAACTTTAAGAAGTCTTTCTGGGAGAACGCTTATAGGAATGCTGGTGAGTACTACGTTGAGGCCGGTTACCTAGTTGGTAGGGTTGGTTGTGCACAGTGTATTGTGAGTTGCCACCGTCATACTAAGACAGCGAAATACGGCGGTGTTGACACCGTAGGTCCTGAATATGAGACCTCGAACGCCTTAGGAGGTAATATAGGGAACTCAGACACTGACGTGCTCATTAAGTTAAATGACTTGGCTAATATATACGGCTTAGACACGATATCCTTAGGTGGTGTCATAGCATGGGTTATGGAATCCTATGAAAGAGGGTACTTAAAGAATCTTAAGGATGAGCTAGGTGTCGAGCCTTTATGGGGTAATGTGGACGCCGCTATCAAGCTAGTGGAGGATATCACGTACAGGAGGGGGACAGGTAACTTATTAGCTGAGGGCTTAGCCATCGCTTGTAAGGAGGTAGACCCAGAGACCTGTAAGTGGGCTATTCAGTCAAGAGGCTTAGAGCATTCCCGGGTAGAGACTAGAATAGCTAGAGCTTACGCATTAGCCTTTGCCCTGAATCCGAGAGGACCTGACCACCTACACACCGAAACATTCGCTGAGTTCGGGTTCACTGAAGACGCTAGAAAACTCATAAAGAGGCTTACAGGTAGTGAGGAGAACGCTGGGGTAGGGAAAGACGCTGGGAGACCTGAGATCGTGGCGTGGCACGAAGATATCTACGCAGTCACGGACAGCGTCGGCTTATGTGCCTTCATAGACACCGCGGGATTCGCGATAGATGAGTTAATGCTGAGTGAGTTATTTGAGAGCGCTACAGGAATTGAGTCAACCCCTGAGAAGATAATGAGGTCTGGTGAGAGGATAATAACTCTTGAGAGAATGATTCAGGTTAGGGAAGGACGTTCAAGGAAGGATGACACGTTGCCTTGGAGAATTCTAAACGAAGAAATCACTACTAGAGAGGGGAAGACGTACACACTAACGGAGACTACTCTTAGCTTCATGCTAGATAGGTATTTCGAGATACGCGGCTGGGACATAATGAGGGGGATACCGACCCCTAACAAACTCAGAGAGCTAAGACTTGAGTTCGCTATAGAGGAAGCACTAAAGCGCTTGTAGACACTGGTGACTGGAAAATATAAGCAAGACTACACTACATAATGAGGGGGATATCGTTAATGCCTGTGATACGGGTTCACGTCTTATCAGACAGGTTAGCGAAACTCCTCCAATGCAGCGATACAAGCATAACGATCGAGCCAGGTACGTACACATTAAATGACATGATTAACTTCATATCTACTCAAATACCTGGTATTAAGGTAGTGCTTGATAAGATGAAAGACATCGTTTTCGTGGCCGTTAACGGGCAAGTAAAGTACAACTTTGACGAGAAGATTGAGGTAGTTGATAGTGTGAAAATAACGCTGTTTGAGGTAGGTGCTGGTGGTTAGAGATCTCATGTGTTAGGGCGTTAATCAGGCTCATACAGAATCTCCATCTTCATCAGCTTAGACAACATGGAGAGTTCGTAACTCCAGTCACCGTAGACGATCACTCTGTGAAGTGGTTGTTTATAAGTCCATAACCACTCTCTAACGTTTCTTACGAAGGTCTTTACTTTAGTCCTGCACGCTAGATCTACTATAGGCGTGTCAGCTATCTTATTGACGTGTAGGTAGAGCTTACTGAAATCTGGCGAGATTTGAGTTACCGTGATTACTTGCCCTAAACTCATTTTAGTTCTGATAACAGCAGGCTTTCCACTCTCGTCATGTGTGTCGATAGCGTAAGGTTCTGATTCCTCAGTAAATCCCTTCATTTTGGTCGGTGCGGTGCAATGTGCGTAAGTTACTGAGCCGTCACTGAAATCTATTACTGGATCAGATATCCACGCAGGCTTTCCTGCCAGATACTTGAAAATGACTTGAAGAAGCAAGGAACTTAAGTCGGCCTCACAGGCAGCTGGAATTCCATCATCGTTTAGGAGAGAGATCGCAACACAAGGCGTTGTAGGTAACGCGTTTAAGTCTTTAAGCATTATAGTAAAGCAGTTCACGGCCAGTGCGTCAGCACCGTATTTATTCAGTAGCTTCTTAAGTGCTATGTAGATCTTAGCAGCCTTGATTAGGTCCTCTAGCTTAATCCCCTCCCTAACCCAGTAACTATTCTTAAGGATTTTATCAACAATCTCTTCAGCGTCTTCTTCCCCCACGTTAAGATAGGTATTCATTAACTCCGTATAATCCACGAAACTCAAGTCCATGAATTCTCTCAGTCTTGTGTAGTAATTCTCTGAATATACTCTGTCACCAGAGTATATTTCGTGTTTATGTAGCGATTCCAGAGATGTCTCCTCAGGCACCGTGACTACGAGAACCTTTACTTTCCGTTCTAACATAATATAAGTGTATAATACCCTAACCCCCTTAACCCTGTCTTCCCTACTACTAGAAGACACACCAACCACTGGATAACCCTCTCTCACGAGCTCCGCAATCTCAGGCCATGCAAGAGAGTGATAAGGCTCGGTTAAGACCAAGGTGGGCTTACCTGATACCCTGACTGCATCATAGAATAAACCATAGTTAATGCTTGTTGTAAGGATGTAAATAACTATGCCGTCAATCTCAGAAGACCTTGATAAAATCTCATTCAAATCCTCTCTTGATTTAATCCATTTCTTAATAATGAATTCACATTTATCTACACACCAAGTACTGCATTCATTAATTAACTCGTTAATATGCCTTTCTACATCGTAATTATACAGTGGCCAAGCCATTAAAGGAGTTCCTTCTCTACCAAAAAACAAGAGAGCTAGACGTGCTTTACGGTTCAAAACTCACCCCTCGTATAGTAAGCTCTTACTCATTTAAACACTTAATATAAAGCGTTAGAAGATCCCAAGAACTAGTTAGTAATGTGGTTAAAGAGGTTGAGTTTTAAGTTTTTCGCAGAATTTGAGGCCTGAGTTACTTAGTTTATAGTAGGTGGTTATGTTTTCGTAATTAGTTGTTTTAATTCTGCATACCGTGCTCAGGGGGCATCCAATGCAAGAGCTGAGAGTCCCTGCCTCAACCTTGATTAAGAAACCCTCACCTAGTAGGGCTGAGAGCAGAGTCTCTGCCTCTACCTCAGTTAGTTTGAACTCTTTCATTAAGTCCTGTAATGTTAAGACTTTCGAAGAGCAGAGGAATCTTATTACATTGCTGAGTAAATCCGCTCTCATCAAAATAATCACTCAATCATTATTTCCTCATTATTGTGTGGTAGGTATACTGAGACGTCCTTCATGGTCTCTCTGATCTTCTCAGTGAAGTACTTCCCTGCTTTCTCGCTCGTGTGTACTACTACGACGTGCTCGACGTTACTAAAGCTTTTGAGGAGTTCTAGGAGGCCGTCAACCCCTGCATGACTTGAGAAATCAAACCACTGAACCCTAGCTTTAACAGGCCCTACATCCTCTGAGGGGATCCCATCCTCTAAGAGGTGCCTGCCGGGAGTTCCCGGAGCTTGGTAAGAAACCATGAAGACCGCGTTGAGGGGGTCCCCAGCTAGTTTCTTGAGGTAGTAGACTGCTGGACCTCCCTTAAGCATCCCTGCCGACGCTACTATGACATTGCCTCTCCCATCAACTATCTTCCTCCTCTGTGAGGGTCTTACCACCGGCTTAAACTCCTCTTTAGACCTCAAGAGTTCCTCATACTTATTTATGTACTCGGGATAGCTTATGAAGACCTCGTAAATCTGCCTTATCATGCCATCGTAAAAAACATTGCCTTCAAACCTTTCATAAAGTAGTGTCAGTATTTCCTGCGCTCTCCCAAGACTAAAAGCCGGGATAAGCACGTTACCTCCCCTATCAGTGACTTCCTTAACGGCATCCAGAAATTCCTTCTCAACTAGTTCTCTAGGCGGGTGTTTTATCCAGCCGTAGGTCCCCTCAATAATCACTACGTCAGCCTTAACCCCCGAAGCACTAGCTCTTGAGACTAGCCTAGTATCTATGGTGTTTACGTCGCCCGTGTAAACAACACTATACTCCCCTACCTCAACGTAAGCCATTGAACTACCCGGTATGTGCCCAGCGTTAAGGAGTTTGACTCTGTAATCACCTAACTGAACCTCGTTCTCGTATGAGTAGTCCTGGATGCTGTCAATCATGTTGTAGAGATCTACTTCCTCGTAGGGCAGGTAATAACCCGAGATTTTTATGAAGTCTTTAATCATTATCTCGCATAACCTCTTAGTCAACGCGGTAGCTACTGTGGATACCTTAGAAGTCACGTGCAACATCGGCGCGGCCCCCACGTGATCTAGGTGAGCGTGCGTTAGCACGAGCCCCGCAACCTCTGAAGGCTTCACGTGTTCAGGAAACCTGGGCTTGTCTTCCTCATCGAAATTCACGCCGTAATCTAGCAGTAGCGACTGCCTGCCATCACCTAAACTAACGGCAACAGCCGCCCTACCTACCTCACGACCCCCGCCTAATACCCTAACTCTAAGCACTTCAAACCCTATATAAGGGATTGATTAAGTAATTAATATTTGGGAGTGTGTTCAGGATGTTCCCAACCAATCCTAGAGAATTGAAGAGGAGAATGAAGCAGTTAGGAATTGATGTCGAGGAACTAAAAGAGGTTAAGTCAATCACCATCGAGTTCGCTGATAAAGAATTAATTATAAGAGAGCCTCAAGTAGTTGTGATGAAGTTCCAGGATCAGAAGATATACTACGTGAGCGGCGGGCTCGAGGAAGTCGCTAGCAAAGAGGTAAGCGTTGAGTCAGCGCAGGCAATAAGTGAGGATGACATAAGATTCGTTATGGAGCAGACAGGAGCCTCAAGAGAGGAGGCTATAGAGGCGTTAAGGAAAGCAGGCGGCGACATACCTCAAGCCATACTTATGTTGACCGAGAAGCGTTAGCTAGCGACGGATTTCAGGTAGTGAGTGCTTCCTCCCTC
>CAZWSU010000034.1:0-10170 GCA_964636755.1 uncultured Desulfurococcaceae archaeon | reverse complement strand
ACCCCCCACGCAGGCCGTGCCGGATATTAGTCCCTTTAGGAGTGTGTTTATCATTGCGCCAGCGCCTAAGCCCCCTATCGGCGGCGCTACTGCCTCAGCGGGCGCTCCGGCAGCCGTTATGAGCATGTTGACTATTATTATCGGGGAGGAAGCAAGCATTATAGCGCCGAAGTACGGGAGTACTACGTATGCTTTAAGCCTCCTCCTAAGCTCCTCCTCAAGCTCGCTTAAGGATTGAGTAAACCTGGCTAGAGCGTCTATTATGTCCGGCGCGCCACCGCCGACAACTATCGAGTCTGTTAAGAACCTGAATATAGCTATCACGAACCACTCCCTAACCCCCCTCAAAACCCTCCTCAAAGCCTCCTCTAAGCTAAGCCCTAGGGAGACGGCAGCGCCGGCCTTACTAACTATCGGGGTCAGGTTCCTGAAGTCTTTGGTTGATAACTGTATTATGCATTTCTCGGGGGATAAGCCCGTCTTCCTAATCTCGCTCATCTCCCTCAAGTAGTCTGCGGTAGCCTTAACCAACCCTTTATGACCCCTCAAAACACTCCTGTGAACAAGCCACGGGGGTATGGTGAGGATTAATAAAGCCACGGTCATCGAGATAATCGTTGACTGAACCTCGTGAAGCCCTAAAACACCCCTAAAAATCCCGGAACCGCTAGTTATGAACAGCGTTACGAAGAAAGAGACTATGGATATCGGTATCAGAGTGACGAGAGTTATGTAAGGCTCCATGATCTTCACAGGGGTCTTGGGCTGGGAAACCTGAATCATCATCAAAACAACTAAGCCAAGCATAGGTAAGACGAGGAAGTTATAGAGTGACGGCATGGTTACGTCAACACTTAATGTACCGGTCGCTCTACCAGCCGAGACAGCTGAGAGAGTTCCTGAGACAGAGAAGAATACGAAGACTGTTATAGACATTATAACCCCTAAAACTATGTAGAGTTCCAGGAATGAAGCAAGCCTCTCAGTCATCGACCTAATCTCGTTCATTCTCGCGTTGAATAACTCTTGCGTCCTAATCTCCATGTAGTGCGTTACGTCACCACCGCTCCTCAAGGTAGTTGTGTAGCCGAGCATTAAGTCCCTGAACTTAGTGCTCGGGTGTAGTAGCGAGACCCTCTCAAGAGCTGAGACAGGGTCGTAGCCGAAGAGCTTAACATACGTCATAACCCTCAAGCACTCCTCCTTCATAGCCTTAAACACTTTAAGGGTGGAGACCCTCTCAATAATCCTCTCTAAGCTAACACCCCCCTTAGCCATGGTGGAAGCGTAAGCCATGAAGAAAGGCAGCTCATTCTCAACGCCTGACTTCCTATCAGAAGCTTTAAGTGATGGCTGGAGAAGCATCATGGCGAACACGGTTATAGGTATCATCAGAGCTACTAAACCTACTATCACCCTAGCGATGAAGGGCATCGGGACAAATATGAAAGCCATAGCAGCAGATAGTAAGACCGTAACCGAGGTTATTAAGGTAATCATTATGGTTCTCGAGGCGTATATGACCGGGTGTACGTTCATCCCAGCCTTAAGTATAGATTTATCTAGCTCTAGACTCTTAGCTAGTCTAGCCCCCCAAGACTCGAAGAGAGAGAGTGACACGACGGTGAAGAGCTCGCTGAATGTAGGCTTCCTATACCAGGGTCTCGCTATAGTTCTTAATTCTTTATCCACGACCGCCTTCTTCTCCTCAACCTTCTTCCTCTTACTTAGGCGCAGAACCATACAGGGGGCCCTCTCTAAGAGTTCTCATGGGATCTAGATAGTATTTCTGTATCCACGTAGCAACGTCTTTATAGGTGGTTCTCCTAGTCGCTACAAGCCATTCTAAAAGCATCTTCCTCCTAACCAATTCCTCGAAAAGCTCCTCCCTAGTCTTTCCTGTGAGGTCCGTGATCTTACTTAACACTAAGCTGTTATCTAATCTTACGTTAAACCTGTTCTTGGCCGGGTCCCACCTAGCCACCTCCTCGTACTCCCCGAAGTCCCTGATCTCCCACACGTTAGTTATCTTCCTGGCAGGCCTTAACCTACCCTTCTCATCAACTAGGGTCACTCTCCTAATCAAGAGTGCTACGTTAACCAAGGGTATGTATGAGGGCGGTATGTTCATGGGTGGTGAGGTAAGTCTCTTCACCGCAGCATCTATGCTCTCAGCGTGTAGTGTGGTTATTCCTGAGTGTCCTGTCGCTATGCTCTGGAAGAGTACGTAGGCTTCATCACCCCTAACCTCACCAACTATTATTACGTCGGGTCTATACCTAAGAGAAACTCTCACGAGCTGGTATAATGAAACCTCGCCAGCACCGCCTAAATAAGAGGGTCTCGAGACTAGCTGAACCCAGTTCTCGAGAGGTAGCCTAAGCTCCGGAGTATCCTCTATAGTAACTACCTTATAAGTCGGTCTTAGGAGGGTTGCTAACGCGTTGAGCGTGCTAGTCTTCCCAGCACCTGTAACACCAAGCACTAAGGTAGTCATCTTGTAATCCATGGCTAGCCAGAAATAAGCTGCTAACTCAGAGGAGATAGTCCCGAAGTTTATCATGTCAGCTATAGTTATAGGAGACTCGCTAAACTTCCTTATCGTGAACGAGGAGCCTGAAGTAGATACCTCCTTACTGTAAGTCGCCGCTACTCGATGACCTCCGGGCAGTATAGCGTCTAGGACCGGGTAAGCGACGGATATGTGCTTACCTGCCATGTGAGCTAGCTTTAAAACATACTCGTCAAGCTCTTCCTCAGTCTTGAAGACCACGTTCGTAGGTAGTGATTCGTACTTCCTATGCCATACGTATATGGGTTTCCCGGGACCGTTACACGATATGTCCTCTATGTACCTATCCCTGAACACCGGGTCTAAAATCCCATACCCTAGGAAATCCCTCTCGATGTAGTAGTTTATCTTACTCCAAGATAGTGACGGGGTTTTAGGGAATCTTATTTGGAATAAATTCATTATTCTCCTAGCGGTACTCCGGATCTCCTCTATCGCGTCACCGGACAGCGTAGCTATCGGTTTTATCTCCCACATCATGTGTTCATAGATTTGCTTGTATATCTCCTTCTCCTCGTTGGTGAGCGATATCTCGTAGACTTCGTAGAAGAGCTTACCCGTGACCTCGTCCTCCACTATATTTATTGACGCGAAAGGCTCTACGACAGGGTACGTCTCAATTATCCTGTAACCCTTCTTAACGCTGAATAACTCGTGCGAGAGCACTCTAGTAGCTTCGACGAAGCTCATGCCCGGCGCGGCAACAGCCTCGGGTTTCTCCGCTTTCTCCTTACCTCTCCTTAACCTACTTAGAAAGCTTAATGAAGCACCGCGTTTCGACGACAAATCCTATCACTCACCTAAAATATACTATATCAAAGATATATATGTTTATGACGACATATTCTTAGGGTGTAATTAATGGGTTTATCTAAGCTGATTTACGGGAAGCGCCTGTCGGCGATTATTTCCTTGATGTTGTTCTCAGCGTCTCTAGCCATATTGTTGGGTCAGGTCCCTCCCCTCACACAGGCTCAAGCACAGATGGATGGTATTGAGTTAAGTACACCCTACGCTTACACCATCCCGGTTAAGATCGTGGGTAACTTAAGCGTGTCCAAGGTTTTAATGATTAATGAGTCTGTCGTAATGGTTGTTGCTTCAGGACCTTCCAGGGATTACGTCGCGTTACTCGACGTCAGCAACCCATATTCCGATGCCGTGGTACTGCAGCTATACCCTCTGGTAGGCAGGGTTACTTCCTTCTCTACTGATGGATGGCCTATCACCAGGGTTTCCGTAGGGACTGATAAGGGTGAGGTACTCTTATTCAGCGTGAGCGGTGGGAGGATCTATAAAATGCTTGAGGCCGTGCTGGGAGCCGATTTCTACGTTAAGAAGACAGCTATACTTAGGAACTCGTCGGGAGTGCATAAAGTCGTCGCGTTAGTTAGTGAGGGCCCGCTAACCACCGGGCCCTGCACCTCGTGCTACATCTACGTGTTTAGTGAGGGGTCTAGCGGTGTCCTGAAGATCGGTAATAGGGTTGGTAACGCCACAACGTCGTATGAGGGGATATTACCGCAGGACATAGCTCCCTTGACAGTATTTGACGGGTCCAGCTACTACTACGACGCGTCGATGTTTGCGATAGCTTGGGTTGAGAAAGGAGATCTCATCACCCTAACCTTTAACGTGACGTACTGGGTTGACGACACCCTAACGCCGGCCTCAGGAGCTTTAGTTGAGGTCATCGCTTACGACACCGAGCAAGGCCTGACTTATAGGTACGGACTCAACGCCGACGATAAAGGAGTTGCCGAGATACCTGTTCCCAGAGGCTTAATGGCTCAGGTGAGTGTCTGGGACATATACGGGAGGAACTATAACTACACGTACGATACGTCTGTCCTCCCATCATATGTTGACAGGGTCTACGTGACTACGTTCACCCTTAGCGCGCCACCAATAACCACTCCTGCCTCAGCCTATTATAAGACGCCTGAGTTCCTGCTAGCTAATCTCCAGGTACTTGACGTGAGCGGGGCGCCGGACAGCTACGCTAACGTAGGTTTCATGAACTTCAAGATACTGCCCACGGCCTCCGGACTCTCGTTCCTTAAAGGAGTTAACGATAGTGAGTACTTAATCACGTACCACGACCCTGAAGACGAGGACTTGAAGCTAGTTAGAGTAAACACCTCACTTAACAAAACCTCAGTAACTACGGAGTATGCTGGTGCGGGAGCAAGATTAAACACTGCTTTAACACTGCATGACGGTAGATTAGCGGTTCTCGTATTAAGTGATGGTAGGGTGAAGGTTTACTCACTCGTTGAGGGTAATAATAGTAAGTCTTACAGACTACTTAACACCTACGTTGCTGGAGGGGAGGTAAGTAAGGTTAAGATATTCCCTGGCGGCGAGGCACAAGCAATATTCTTGGAGACTTCTGAAGGCCTGCAACTACTCAGGCTCACCCCATACTTAACTCCATTGCTGAGGAGGGATTTAGTCCTCAACTTTGCTGAGGAACCTCACGTAGATTCAGACATACTAAGCGACTTCAGTGTTGGTGTAGCTTGCGGAGGCGATAAGTTAACGATACTTAAGAACTTGAACTTAATGATCGGCGGTGAACCAGTCTCTGTAGAGAGTTTTAGGGCTGGTGAAGCGGTTATTAAGGTAATCCCGCCCGGCAACGAATCCGTTACTGAAGCTTCAGTAACGTTCAAATACCCTGGAGGGTCGCTGACTAAGACTCCTTCTGAAGACGGTGTGGTAGTCTTCAATAATATACTGCCCAACGTGACCTACGAGATAACGGTGACTCACTCAAGACCCTACGTGAATCCTGCGGAAACACTTATCAAGATCAGCACCTTCACAGATACCTACTTAGAGATCCCGTTAACGTATAAAGAATTCACGCTGTACTTGAGCGTGATCGATTCAGTGTCAGGAGATTTAATAGCTCCCTACTCCGTCATAGTAGATAATAAGACTGTAATACCCTCAACGGGTAGTAGGTATGCTGAGGTACGGGTTCTGTACGGGACACACGTCTTGAGGGTGGGTCCAGCACCGGGTTACGAGAACGTCTACGAACCCTTCGAGACCACGCTTACGGTCTTAAGTAATCAGTCTGTTGATGTAACTCTCTTCAGGAAGATATACTTACTTGAGTTAAGGGTTGAAGACGCCTTAACTACTAAGTTAATAGCTCCCGTAGAGGTTGAGGTAGGCGGTGAGGTTCAGACGGTAGATCCTGCAGTGGCTAGAGCGTATTTTGTGTTGCCTTACGGCGATTATACTGTGTTTGTCAGACCTTTAGAAGGTTATGAAGCTATATACAGGCCGACAACAATAAACTTGACCCTCGCTTCCCCGACAACCAAGGTCGTGAGAATTCCTAGAAATACTTATACTCTGAACTTAAGTATTAGAGACGTTACAGTCAACATTCTTAAAGGCAGGTTCGACATCTTCGTCAACGACACTAAAGTAGTGAGTGACGTCGCTCAAAATGCTAGTATCGTCTTGCCTTACGGGATTTACGTAGTGCAGGTAAGGCCTACGAGTAGTTATGAGGTAGTTTATAACCCGTCGCAGCCAGTCTTAGTTAAGTTGACTGACAACATGCCGCTCAATATCCCGGTGACTAGGAAGTACTACAACTTAAGAGTTAGGGTTCAGGAAGGCGAGACCCCCATAAAGAATGCTGAGGTCAGGTTCTATAGCTTAGAGACAGGGAACCTCATAACGGTTTTAAACACATACGAGGAAGGGTTTGTTGAAACGAAGCTATTCTATAGTGATATAAGGGTTGAGGTAGTCATGCCAGGCTATTTCGACGAGATTAGAACGATAACTCTGGATAGGGATACGGACCTGCTCGTGTACATGAACCCGCAACCACTCACGCTATTCTTCAGGTACTTGCCTATAATAGCGGTCATAATAATAGCTGCGTTAGCTGTTTACGGAACTCTGAAGCTCAGGGCAGTAATATATCAGAGGTTGCGAAGAGAGGAAACATTATTCTAGTTGCTGATTAAGTATTTAATAAAAGCGTTCTTTATTCGTTATTTAAAACCGTAATATCTACTTACACGTACTTTATTATGAGCGTTTTCGGGAGCCCTTCTAAGTATACGACAGTTAACTTTACCTCCACGTCAAGACTCCCTAAAACTTCTAGGTCTTTCTTTATAGCTGTTAACATAGTTATCTTGTTGTTGAGGGACTCAACCACACTTTCTAGGTTGTTTAGTTCTTGATCTGCTGTCGGATTCATCACTATCTTGATGTTCTTTAAATCAACTACGTTCTTAAGTTCGGGCGCTTCAGCAGCTAATCCTAACTTAGTGAATGCCGCCTTGATTTTTCTCTCATGCTCTACCTTAACCCTCAGCTCTTCTAATCTCCTAAGAAGTTCAGCGAGCTTCTTCCTATAATCATTTAAGTCTTCATCAATACTCTTCACGAACTCAGCAATATTGTTAAACTCCCTAATCATGGAGCTCATACTACACCCTCAATAATTTACTACGCAAGCAATATTTATATTTTTATTTATCTAAGAAACTGCTGCTTGCCAACACCATCCCTAGTCGTTAGCAGTATTTTTAGCTCTGACTTAACCTATTAGTTTTGAGCGTGGTATTGGTGCTACCGCTCTCCGACGCACACGCCCACGTATCCCCTTCAGGCTTGGGAGCTGAAGTCGTGGCTAGGAAGTTTAGGGGGGTCGGCGGGTGGTTCATGGCTTTAGTTTCACTACCGCCTAATCACTACGGCTTCGGCGCGGGTCTAGAAGGTATTATTAAGTCTTTTGAGTTACACGTGATTGAGTGTGGTAGGGCTAGGAGGGAGGGTATTAAGGTAGCTTGCTTAGCAGGGATCCACCCAGCTTATGTGGATGAGTTAGTGAGGATTGCGGGTTCTCACAGGACGGATAAGGTCTTAGAAATCGTTGAGAGAGCCTTAGAGTATCTCAGGAAGTTAATACTGGATGGCAGGGTAGACGGGTTAGGCGAGTTCGGGCGACCGCACTACAAGACCCTACCAGAGTCAGTAATAGTTAACGAGATCGCGTTGTTGAGGGCTTTAGAAATATGCAGAGACACGAACTCACTCATCCACCTACACACGGAGCAAGGAGGTCTAGCAACCGTGGCGTCCGTAAACTACTTGGTTAGACTTGCTGAAGTACCTAAGAATAAAGTTGTGTTCCACCACGTAAGCACTTTCCTAGCTAAGACCGTGGAAGAGTTTAAGTATATGATGTCGGTCTTGGGTCGGGAAGACCTCCTCACAAACATCCTGGAAGTAGGGGTTACGAGAGCGTTGATAGAGAGCGACTTCATAGACGACCCGAAAAGACCCGGTGCCGTCATGTATCCTTGGGACATACGTAGGGAGGTGGAGAAGGTGTTGAGTGGGGGAGGGGGTTACGAGGAGGCATTAACAAAGTACTTAGTAGATAACGTTGTGTTGCTTTACGGGGTGTCACCACCGTAGGGTACTTAATCAACACACTTATCCTGAACTCCTAACTGCTCTCTCCCGGCCTCGCTCAAAAGTATGTTCTTCACGCTCCCCTTAGCTAAGATAACCTTAATCAACCCGCGCATCTCTAACTTCATGAGCAACTTAATGAATTCTGAGTAAGATATGCCAAACTCACTACGTAACTCTGTGTAGAGCTGGTCTTCCCTAACCATGCAACCATTCCTGACCACCACATCAAGCAGTTTGAAAGCTATGTTAAAGGTAGTCTTAGAGACACTCAATTAGCTATCACCACTTAAATGAGGTCCCCTCTAGGACTTGGACGTGTCCTAGAGCCAATAATAAAAGCGTAGCAAGGTATATAAGCATTTCTTTCTCTAAGCAACTATGAATGGAACTGCTAGAGGTGTTGTTGAAGCTAATAAGGCTTAACAAGCATGAATAGCTACTCTCGAATACTGCCCAGAGACGCACTTAGCTCGTCTAAGCTCGTGGTTTCTACTACTCCTCTTGCTTTTGCTCGTAGCTTGCTGTCTTCTGTGACTAGTATTAGTCCGTGTTTCATGGCTAATACTATGTACGATGCGTCGTACGTTGTTATTCCCCGCTGGATCGCGGTTCTCAACATGTCTTCCTCTAGTCCTTTAGGGTCAAGGATTTTCATGAGGTCGGTGACTTGCTTCAATATTTCCGCGAATGCTATTACCTTGTCTTCAGGGATTGTTTTGAGAAGGCGTGTCTCTTTCCAGATAGCGTTTAAAACCTCGTAGATTGTTAACCAATGTATGTAGTTCCTAGCTAAGAGGTCGACCCTACCCTGCTTCAACGCCTTGATTAGTGATGAAGAGTCGAAGAGGAGTCTTGACATTAAGCCATCTCCCTATCTTCTCTCACATGTTTCACAACTCTCTCAACATCTATTGCGTCAAGAAAATCCTTCAATTCATTAAGCCTCTGAGTAATTAGTTCAATCTCTCTCCTCTCAACCTCTTCTTCAATCTTCCTCCGTAGAAACTCAGAGATGTTAATCCCGAGCTTCCTAGCCTTCTCTACAATTTCCCTCCTAACTTTCGTGGAAACCGTCATATAACTACCCATAATGCCCACCTATAAATTACTACCATGAACACGCTTATAAGCATTACCGACCTTCCCCTGCCCTGAAGAAAGGGTTTTCAGCTGTAAAACAAATCTTTGCGTCTAGTGAGGGAACTTATCTTTGTAGAGATAGGGATGGAACAATAAAAGCTGGTCTTGCTTGGCTCCAAATCTCGGAATTTGCCTTAGTGTTTCTTGAATAAATTAAACAATTAGTCTTTATCAAATTGTACAATACCTTCTTTTACTTCTAGCTACAAGAATAACTAGAACTCTACAACTAAAAGCCTCGCCTTAAAAGGGCGGGGAGGTAAGACCTATATCTGGTATGGGTGTGAGAGCGCGTGCGGTAGTCTCTGCTTAGTCCTGCTGGACCATACTTCATAGAACTTAATGATTTCCTGCGTTAGTGAGGGCGGTATCTTACGTAACGCGTACTCAAAGTCTTCCATACTTACTTGAATAGCTTCGCGATTCCTGCGCAGGACGTTAAGAGCTGCCTCCCTCACCAATGCTGTTAAGTCGGCGCCGGAGTATCCCTCAGTCTTTCTAGCTATTTCTTCCAGATTCACCTCAGGTGATAGGGGCGTCCTTCTAGTGAGGACTTTAAGTATTTCTAGTCTTGCCTTGACGTCCGGTGACGGGACATATATGAGCTTATCTAATCTCCCAGGTCTTAAGAGAGCTGGGTCAACTAAGTCAGGTCTGTTAGTAGCCGCTATCACCACAACGTTCTTTATCTTCTCGATAGAGTCCATCTCAGTCAGCAACTGACTCACCACTCTCTCACTAACGTATGAGTCCCCTGAGAACCCCCTGAGAGGCGCTATTGAGTCTATTTCGTCGAAGAATATTATTGCTGGTGCTACTTGTCTTGCTTTTCTGAATATTTCTCTTATTGCTTTTTCTGATTCTCCTACCCATTTGCTTAGTATTTCAGGTCCTTTGATTGCTATGAAGTTTGCACCGGATTCAGTAGCAACAGCTTTAGCAAGCAAAGTCTTACCACAACCAGGAGGACCGTAAAGAAGTATACCCCTAGGCGG
>CAZWSU010000033.1:0-8733 GCA_964636755.1 uncultured Desulfurococcaceae archaeon | reverse complement strand
CTGAAGTGGGGAGGTTTGGGGCTACATCTCCTCGTTTTGGGGGGTTTAGCCTCGGGGCCGGAGACCCGACCCGTTACCCCCACCCCTTCTTCGAGGGACTCGGGGTTATGGGTGCTCCAGCAATCATAGTCTCGGGAGCATAGTTCTAACCTAGTGTGTTTAGCGCACGTATTAAGTGCTGCTAGAGAGTGACTCCCGAAACTCACGAACACCAACATCATCACCAAGAACATCACAAAACACGAGGCACATAAACTTACCCAATCACCCCCACCCTAAAGAACGAGGCTTTCAGTTGTAACCATGTAATTCCCCGCAACACTCACGCGTTTAGATGTATAATTAAGCTGATTTACGAGGCTTATGAAAACTGCACGAAAACAGAAACAGCAACCAACGGCTGAGGCCGGTGAGGTCTTGGAGCTAGGGAAGCGGCAGCTTCCGTGGAGCGGTCGAGGTGATTAAAACCGTTGGGGGGACCTAAAAATGGATTGCCTACTGGGAAACGGTAAGAATTTTTAGCTCTACCTCTATTAAAGAATGAGGTTTGGCTATGGGATCGTCCACGCTTGCTGATCTCAGGGATAGGATAGTGAGTCATTTAAGGAATTACGGCTTCAGTATTTTTACTTCTGCTGAGTATCAGGCTGTCAGTAAATTACTTATTTCTGCAGGTATTCACCGAGACTTAACCATTAAGAGGGTTCCGGGCTCGCAATATTATTTGCTAGAGGTTGATAAGAGGACTTTCATAACTGAATGTAGGAATCTGGCTAAGAGGGTTGAAGCAACGAACGTGAATATCTTGGTTAGTTGTGTTGAGAGTAAGAGTTTTGAAGCGTTGAATAAAGTCATTGAGAAGCTGACTCAAGTGAGTGGGGGTCTTTAGTGTCCTTCAAGCATAAGCAGGTAATACTGGTTCGGACAGATATAGAGATGAGTAAGGGTAAGCTGGCAGTTCAGGTAGCGCACGCTTCAGTGTCCGCGCTCATGGAAGCGTTAAAGCATAGGAGGGAGTGGGTTGAGGAGTGGCTTAGGGAGGGGCAGAAAAAGGTTGTTCTTAAGGTGAGTAACTTAAGAGAGTTGATGAGTTTCTATGAAGAAGCTGTGAGATCCGGTCTTCCAGCATCTCTTATATCTGACGCGGGATTAACGGAACTCCCGGAAGGCACTATCACCGCAGTAGGCATAGGTCCCGCCCCCGAAGACTTAGTGGATAAGATAACGGGAGCTCTTAAATTACTTTAAGTACGTGAAGCCCTTACCAGCTAAAACACACGTTAATTAAGGGCTACACACTATACTCTTATAGGTGAGTGGTCCTGGAGTCTGTGATAGTTCACTATGAGAAAGAGTGTGTCAAGGTTTCTTTCTACGACTCACTAGGCAAGTTGATTAACTTCAGGGAGTTTTCAGGTGAACGTAGGATCACCCTAGATTTTAGTGGTGTTGAGGAGGTCAGGATCACTCCGTACAGCTTCACGGAGGGTTTAATGGTGGTTCTTAAAGGTGTTAAGGAATTTAAGGTTTTAGAGGCTGAAGAGGTTGAGGAAGTCCCTGGAGTTGAAGGTGGAGAGGTCGAGGAGCAAGAGTAACTTACATAAGAGAACAACGCTATACTTAGTCCTCAACAAGGACTGCGAGAGAGTGAGTTACGAGATAGTGGATAAGATTAGCGTGAAACCAACGTATTCTGTCGGCTCAGCAGAGGTTCATAGGGTGTTGGTCCCGGAAGATTCTTTCGTTATTCAGGCTTCCTTCACACTCAATATCAAGAAGAGAGTGAGTGGTGAGTTACTCATATTTGATTCTAACGGCAAGTTACTCTGCAGAGCTGTCTACAGGAAGCTTAAGGTTAGGGTGACTCAAGGCGGTGACCCGCTAATGATGAAATTACTCAAGTGTTTATTTGACTCACTAAAACTAATAGTCAAGAGGTACACGATTCTTCAAATAGCTAAACGGGCGGCGTCATAAGCGTGACTCACATCCCGTATTTTGCTTCCTATTTATAAGCCTTAACACACTAGATATATTGTGTGTAAAATGTATGTTTGCGTGTTCGGGTAGGATGGTGGAATGAATGACTAAATACAGGAATTATTCTGACCCATACTCAGTTAACGTTCAGCGGTTCAGCATATACTACGACAAGAACGCCAAGTCTAAAACACCGCAAGTAGGTGATGAGCTAACAGTTAAGATAGTTGAGGTAGACGAGGAGGGTAGGGGTGTCGGGTACTATAACGACTTTAAGGTCGTGATACCTAGAGCGGTCTTAGGGGAGAAAGTGAGGGTAGTGGTTAAGAAGGTTGAGGGCAGGGCTCTCCACGCCTCAGTGATTGAGAGATTCGGCGTCTCAAGGAAGTAGTGAATTGATATGGGGTCTTTAAGCATCATTTGTGGGGATTCATGGTGATTGAAATGTTATAAATTCCGCGCCTGTAGTTATTTATTGGGTGCTTGATTTGAGCGAGGAGGAAGCAAGCAAGGTTTTGGCGGAGTTACTGTGGACTGAGAAATACAGACCTAAAACATTGGACGAGGTCGTGAATCAAGAAGAGGTCGTGATCAGGTTAAAGCAATTCATTAAGGAGAAGAACACACCACATTTGCTTTTCGCAGGCCCTCCGGGCACTGGGAAGACCACGGTGGCTCACGCATTCGCTCACGACCTCTACGGAAGTGATTACAGGCTTTATTTACTGGAACTAAATGCTTCCGACGAGAGAGGTATTGACGTAATAAGAACTAAGGTTAAGGAGTTCGCCAGGACTAAGACGCCGGGTAATGTGCCCTTCAAGCTCATACTTCTAGACGAGTCAGATAATATGACTGCCGACGCTCAACAAGCTCTTAGGAGGCTTATGGAAATGTATGTGGCCGCCACCAGATTCATCTTAATAGCTAATTATCCAAGCAAGATAATAGAGCCTATTCAATCTAGATGTGCTGTCTTCAGGTTCGTGCCTTTAAGTAGGGAGGATGTTGTGGGGAGGCTTTCATGGATTTGCGGTAAGGAGGGTGTTAAGTGTAATCAAGACGCGCTTAACACTATATACGACTTAAGCGAGGGTGATATGAGGAAAGCTATAAACATACTTCAGACTGCCGCCGCCCTGGGTGAGGTAAGCGTTTCCAACGTCTATAAGGTCGTTGGTTTAGCGCATCCCAAGGAAATCAAAGAGATGATTAAGACCGCGTTAAGCGGTGACTTCATTAAGGCTAGGAATATTCTGAGATCGCTGATGATTACTTACGGGCTTTCAGGGATTGACATCATCAAGCAGATACATAGGGAGATAACGTCATCCGATATTGATTTACCTGAGGATGTCAAGGTAGAGCTCGCGGACTACGTGGGGGAGATTCAGTTCAGGCTTGTTGAGGGTGCTGACGAGGAGATACAGCTTGACGCTCTCCTAGCTAAGCTAGCCGTTATAGGGAAGAAGGTGGTGGGGGTAGCTCCTAAACGTGTCGGTAAGTAAGGTTCCTTGGGTAATAAAGTACAGGCCCAGGAAGCTGAGTGAGTTCGTTAATCAGGATGAGGCGGTCGAGAAAATTAAGGCTTGGATTAAGGAGTGGCTCTCAGGCAGGCCCGAGAAGAAGGCCGCTTTGTTTTACGGTCCGCCAGGCTCTGGCAAAACATCGATTGTTGAAGCTCTGTGTAGGGAGTATGGGTTCCAGCTAATCGAGATGAACGCCAGTGATTACAGGAGAGAACAAGATATTGAGAGGATAGCTAAGCTAGCTAGTGTTCAGAGAGGTCTCTTCGCTAGTAAGAGGATCATATTGCTTGATGAGATCGATGGCTTAGCACTAGCCGGGGGCGCTGACGCGGGTGCTATAGAAGCTATCATGGAATTAATTGAGACTACTAAGAACCCGGTGATTATGACAGCTAATAATCCTTGGGACCTTGCATTCAGACCTCTCAGAGACCTCTCAGTAATGATTGAGTTTAAGAGGCTTAGCAAGGGTAATGTGTTGGAAGTTCTGCGGAGAATATGCGCTGCCGAGAAGCTTGTGTGCGATGAGAAAGCACTAAACTTCATCGCGGAGAAGTCTGAAGGGGATCTGAGATCAGCTATTAATGACCTAGAAGCTGTTGCTGAGGGAGGTGGTAAGGTTACTGAAGAGATCGCTAAGCAACTTCTCAGAGCTAGGGATAGGATCCTGGAACCTTTTGAGGTCGTGCGTAAGATTTTCTGGTCTAAGTATGTCTGGCAAGCTAAGCTTAACGCTACTCAAACAGACCTAGACCCGGATACGCTGATGGAGTGGATAAACGAGAACCTCCCTAGACAGATATCCGATCCTGAAGATTTGTGGAGAGCTTACGAGGCTCTAGCAAAAGCTGACGTATACAGAGGACGCATAGTCAGGTCCGGTTCCTGGGATCTACTAACTTACGTGATGGAGTTAATGACAGCGGGCGTTGCTCTAGCCCCTAAAAACGACCCTAAGTCTAAGTTTAGGTGGGTCAAGTATCAATTCCCAGAGAAAATAAGGTTAATGTCTCAAACTAAGGAAGCTAGAGCTTTAAGAGATAGCATAGCGAGCATAATAGGTGCGCGCATACACGCTTCTAAAGCTAAGGTATTGAAAGACGTGTTGCCATATATCAAGGTAATTTTCGAGAATAACGTTGAGGAAGCAGCTAGAATAGCCATCTCACTCAACTTAACGGAGCCGATGATTAAATACCTCTCGCAAGACAAGAGCGATAAGATAATTGCTAGGGTTAAGGAGTTAAGGAAAACTATAAGAACCGAAGCGAGGAAATCAGAGACGAAGAGAGAAGACGTTCAAAAAACCGGGAAGAGGGATGAGGGATCCGGGAAAACACAGCAGGCTAGGAGCGGGCTAGATTCATTCGTCAAGAAAACAAGGTCTTAGAAGATACTGAAGAATTCTTCGAGTTTCCTAGTCTTCGGGTTGAGCCAGTTAGGTCTTAACAGCCTTAACCTACCCACCCTAACTTCTTCGACAAGGCCTGCGTTAACTAAGTAATTGACGTGTTTGTGTACTGTCTTATAGTTGAGTCTCGTCTCCTTAATTATTTGATTAATGTTTACCTCACCCCTCTCTAAGATAACTTTAAGTACCTTAACTCTAGCCTTACTAGAGAGTAGTTCGTCTAGCTGAGCACACACTATCTAACCCTCAACTGCTTTATCATTGTGTCTAGCTTCTGTAACACGGTATCTAGGGGGGCTGCCCCGAAGCCTACGTAGGTACTTCTGCCTCTCCTACCCTTCAATGAAGTCTTAGTCAGTATTATCCCTCTCTGTTTTAAGTCCATCAAGTACGCGTAGAGTTGCGTGTGCTTCCTAGGTTCCTCACCCAGTTCCTCACATATCTTATTGTAGGTTGCTTCAACGGTACTCATAGGAACGTAATCTAGCCCCGTGTCTTTCAGGGCGCGTAAGACCGCCTCAAGAACCAGTATTTCGTGGAGGCTCAGGTAATGTAGGCTATCCAGTAAGTCAACTATTGCCGGGTATTCTTGAGCTATGACCTGCCTCACGTGATCTATTGTCACTCGAGTTGCTTTACCTTCCGCAAGTTCTTTATCAGCTAGCTTACCCGCAGCGTGTAGTACCGCGAGAGCTTTTCTAGCGTTCCCGTCCCCACCAGTATCGTAGCCGCTCATCCTGGATATGTAGTCTATTACTTCGTCCCCTACTACTCCTTGGTGAAAAGCCGCGTCAACCCTGTCCTTCAGTATCGTGTACAATTCTGAAGCTCTGTAAGGCTCAAAAGACACGAGATTCTTCATTAAGTAACTCCCGGTCACGCTATCAACTCTCGACCACACGTTAGCTGGCGATCCCCTAGCAATGAATATCATGTTAACTCTCTTCACGTCTTCTCGCGTGATATCGTACATTCTCACTATCGCGTGCCTGTCTTCAGGTGGTGCGGTGTTAAGGAAATACTCGAACTCGTCTAAGGCCAGTATTAAGTACGTGTTGTCTCTACTAAGTAACTTAAGGAAGGCTAATAGTAACTCATTAGATGAGAGCCCCCTATCAGGTATGTGAAGACCTAGAGAATCCTTAGCCTCCCTGATAATACCTACTAAGTTCTTAGACCTAGAACAATTTACGTGGACATACCTCAACTTAATACCTCTACTCTCAGCAACCCTAGAAATCTCTCTCCCAAATACTATTGAAGTAAGGGTTTTCCCGGTCCCTACAGGTCCCGCTAGCAATACTTTAACACTACTTGACCCGGGCTTGAGTATGACGGGCTTAAACAACTCCACTAATTGCCTTAATTGCTTATCTCTGTACCTAATTACTGGAGGTATGAATTCAGGATATAAGACGGTCTCATCAATAAATATTGAAGGCCTCTTAATCTCACTTTCGATTAACTCATGGAGTTCATTCATACTTTCGCTTAACCTAATAAGTACTACGTCAACCCATTATATAAGTAGGTGCTCTCCTCAAACTCTAGTGAGTGCTTCTAAGACTACCTTAGCTACCTCAGCAACCTTTCCCCTTAGATTCTCTGCCGATGCGTAACCCAAGTCCTCCACGAGAGAATTACTTACTACGAGGACACACGCTGTCTTAACCCCACGCATTAGTGAGACCGCGAATAATCCAGCACACTCCATCTCAACAGCGATTAAGCCTCTCGAGGACCACTTCTTAGCGAATTCAGGGTCTTCAGCGTAGAAAGCGTCGCTACTAAAAACAGGTCCTAGGAAGTACTTAAGCCCTCTTTCCTCAGCCACCTCAGCTATCTTCCTGGTTAGCGTGAAGTCAGGGACTGAAAGACCGCACGCGTCCTCACCGTAGTATTGCTTGAAGAGACCCCCAGGGTAGTGTGTGGCTCCAGTAGCTAAGACCACGTCACCGATTCTTAAATTACTGATTAAGGAGCCCGCAGTACCTAACCTAACGAAGTACTTACCCCCGTAAGCTATGAGTTCTTCTAACACTATGAGGGCAGAAGGCATCCCAACACCGTGTGTCGCTATAGTCACCGGGAAATTCTTGTAGTAACCCGTGTAAGTTAGGAAACCCCTATTCTCGTTAACAAGTCTCACACCATCGAGTAGCTCAGACAGGTGCCTAACCCTAGCAGGGTCACCAGCCATTAAAACCCTCTCAGCCACCTCACCCTCACGAATCCTCAAATGCACTGGAACTATACCCCTACTAAAACCTACACCCAAGATAATCACCAATTCAATACTTCGTAAAACATATTTTAGCTTATTCGGAAGCAATTTACAGCGGTGCGTGATCCAGCACGCGAGATTCCCCTAAAACTTATAACTTCTTAACTACTTAATCGTCAGTAGGTGTTGGCTGTCAATGTTTGATGTTTCAGCGCTTCAGGAGTGTCTGAGGATCGCGTGTTCAGGGGCGACTCCCGCATGTCTAAGAGAATAGGCTTCTTCTTTGATTATGACGGGGTTTTAGCACCAATAACCTCCACCCCTAGTGGCGGGGATCCTGACCCAAAATTAGTAAACGTTATTAGGAGCTTGAACTCTGAACACACAGTTGCAGTGGTTAGCGGTAGGGAATGTAGGTACTTACTTGATAGGATACCTGGGTTAAGTGGTTACGCGTGTGTTTACGGACTTGAGATAATTGCCGGGGGTTATGTAGTTGTTGATGTGGAAGCCTACTTAGGTATGAAGCCTGAGTACATCAAGGAATTAGCCTCGGAAATTGCCGGGAAATTTAGTGAAAGGATCGGGATGATAGTAGGGAAGACTTTACAGGGGGTCCCCCTAGGAATCAGCGTTTACTGGCCGCTTAATTCTGGAAGACCGAGAGAGTTAGAACACATAATCGAGAAAGCCAGGGGTAGAGGACTAATAATATATGATGTGATGAGATGGGGGAACTACGCTGAGTTCATGGACATACACGTAGCCAGGAGAAGCAAAGACGAAGCGATCAGGATACTCAAGACATTATTAAGGGTTGATAAGATAATATACTTCGGAGACAGCTACAGCGATATACCAGCTTTCAAAGAAGCTGACGTGAGAGTTCTCGTAAAACACGAACACAACGACGACTTAAGAATAGAGACAGAATACGTAGTAAGTGCGGACGAACTAGCTGATTGGATAACGAGTCGTAAGGAAGAACTAATCGCTAAAGCACTTAAAGAAGATCTTAGGACCTAAACCACGGAGCTCACTCACATAAGCAAACTCTAAGATTTTGCAAGGGGTCCAGGCTTCATAGGGATTTATATGGTTTTATATAAACCCCTCCGCCCTTGGCTTCACAGCCCTCAGCACCCCATTTCATCGAGGTGCATATCACGGGGCTCTGCCCGCTCGGGGTGACCCCAACCCACAGCTCGCCCTTCATCCAGGTGTCTGGGTCATTGCTGTGGGGAAGCCCCCGCATCTTGGCGTATTTTAGGTATATGTTTATTGATGCGAGCTTCTGCCTATCTAGCTCGAGCCCGCACCTCGGGCACTTGAACACCTTGCCCACTCGGGCCTTCGCGATGAACCCGCATCGTGGGCAGGTGCGGGAAGTGTTTTTAGGTGAGACTCTAACCACAGGCGCTTTCTCAGAAAGCTTTCTCTGTATGAGCTTCCAAGGGGGTTCTAGCGTTCCTCTTCCTCCTGCTCTTCGGTGCTTTGTTTTTGCTTACCAAGTCCGCCTTCTCCAAGTCTTCAAAGACGTGCACGCTGTTTGGGAATAGTGCGACCAATCCCTTGGCGAGCTTGTTGAT
>CAZWSU010000032.1:0-2664 GCA_964636755.1 uncultured Desulfurococcaceae archaeon | reverse complement strand
TCCGGGATCTGACGAGTCCGGGTGTTTCCCGACCGCTATGACCGGGACCGCCATAATCTTTTGCGTGAAAGGGTTTTTAAGCTTATCTTACGCCAAACCCTGGTTATAAGTGTTGTAGGGCTCATTATTAATGGGGTGTCTTTAAGTGAGGTTAGGTTCCGCTTTGTCATGGATAGTTGCTGTTTTAATTATTGTTTACGTGTTGTTTTCTTTATATGCTCCGCAAGGAGATTTAGGTGGTGTTGAAGTCGTGGGTGATGAG
Organism: uncultured Desulfurococcaceae archaeon; assembly: GCA_964636755.1. GTDB lineage: Archaea > Thermoproteota > Thermoprotei_A > Sulfolobales > NBVN01 > Zestomicrobium. The sequence goes on along the minus strand of CAZWSU010000032.1, from coordinate 2,402 downwards.
CTGCTTCTCCCACTCCCCAGAAAGATGAGCATCATTACTGTTGAGGAAGCTATCCTTCTTAGGAAGAGTATTAGGGAGTGGAGGGATTCTCCCATAACCATCGAGCAATTATCGATGATTCTCTGGGCTTCTCAAGGTGTGGTCGAGAATGTGGACGGGTGGCTTAGGAGAGCTGCTCCCAGCGCGGGAGCTACCTACCCTCTAGAAATCTACGTGGTTATAGGTGAGGGAAGCGTTTCCCTAGGTAACGGTAGTTACGTGGAGGCAGGAGTTTACAAATATGATTATAGAAGACACTCGTTAAGACTTGTTAAGAGCGGGGATTTCAGGAATGATTTGTGGCAAGCTACGCTGAGGCAGGATTGGGTTAGGGAGGCTCCGGTGAGCTTGGTGATATGTGCTGTCTATGAGAGGACTACGTGGAGATACGGTGAGAGAGGTATTAGGTATGTCCACATCGAGGTAGGTCATGTTGGGCAGAACGTTTACTTGATGAGTACGGCTCTAGGTTTAGGGACTGTCGCTATAGGAGCTTTCTACGACGATGAGGTAGCTAGGGTGGTTAATGCTCGTCGTGATGAGCGCCCGCTATACGTATTCCCTGTAGGGGTCCCCCTAAGTCCTCGTAAAGCGGATTTCAGAGAGATTCAAGACCTCTATACCGGGTTGAGGAGATGAGTAGGGCTAGGGAAACATACTTCTGTCTTAGAATAGTTGAGTATACTTCGATCCCTCTAACGTTATGCCTCGTACTTTACTTACTGAGCGGTTACGGGATGATTTCCCCTATCCTCAGTTTAGTAGGACTCACGTACGCTACCTCAGCTAAAATTCACACGCTCCCGCTCTTAAGGATCGCGATCGCGGTCTTATCCATACTTCATTTCTACGGCGGCGCGTTATTACTCTTAAACAGGAATATAAGAAACGAGAGAATGAGAAAATTCATTAAGACTATCGTTCTAGTAATAGCGTTGATACTCTCGCTACTCATTGCGTTAAGTGAGATAGCGTTGTTGCTTAGCTGAGTGCTCCCACATGGTTTCAAAACCTCGCATTTATTAACTCTAGCTGATAAGTTACTAGGCGATACGTTTATGGAGGCGAGTAAAACTCCTTTCGTGACAGGAGTAGCGGTACTTTTAGCAGGTGTATTAATAGTGGTCTCCGGGGCTTTCCTAGCTTTCGAGGCTTACCTTAATTACAGGCCTCTCTTGCCTGCTGGAGGGGATTTGCAGACATCTATCACTAACACTGTTTACGAATTACTGAACCTAGTTATTAAGTTAGGCTTTCTCGGGGCAATGATATGGGCCGGCTCAATACTGTTAGGGAAGGGTGTTGACCTTTTCAAAGCTCTCTACATCAAGGAAAAGAAACCTAAGGAGTCTGAGGAGACTAAGAAGTGAACATCCTCCTCAAGCTAGGGGTAGGTCTAGTAGCTTTCCTAGTCTTAAGTGGGTTAGTAACCCCGGCAATAATATTTGTTTACGAGTTAACTAGTAAGCCCGACTTAATAGATTTAAAGACTTCACACGAGCAACTTAATGAAACACACGTTAAAGTGGTATTCAGCATAACGTATAGGGGATCTGTACCCCTAAACGATGTCAGGCTTGAGGTACTTAATAACACGCTATACTTCGGTGACCTACCTAAAGACACTACGCTAACGAAGCACATAATACTCAACCTTAGCTCGGTTCCTGAATACCCGGAAGTCTTAATAAGCTTGAAGATTGCAGGAATTTACCGTCTTGAATTAAGGATCAGAGGTGCTGGGTAGTGGGTGAGGGAAGCAAGGTTAAGAAAGTGGTGAGTTCCGTAGTAGTCGGGATTCTCACAGGTTTGTTTTATTACTTCGTTTACGTCGTACTACTCCCAACTCTATTCTCCAAAATATTCCCGGATGCTGAAGTCCTAGAAACACCTATACTCTGGTTACTTGCTTTCGCTCTCTTCACCGGCATAGGCATAGCGAATTCGTTACTTAGGGAACACCCGATTTCATTACCGCTCCGACTCCTATCTAAGGTTTTAGGAGCTCTCATAGTACTCACCCTACTGAATTTCGGCGTGGTTAGGGGTGAGGTGTTAATGGAGGGTACCGTGATCGAGTACAGCATGGATATCTCGCTACCGCTTTACGCTATAATACTCTTCAGCATGCTGATGTTTCCCTGACACGTCCCTAAGTCATTCTTTGAAGATAAGTTTTTGATTGAAAACAATAAAAACCTTTATATATTTTTCTATCGAGTGGTGTTAGATACTTGATTAGCGAGCTACCTACTATAGAAGAAATATATTCAGGAGCGCAGAGAAGCAAGTTCTTCAACGATCCCTACGTTAAGAGATTGTGGGAGCTTTCAGGAGATAGCTCGTTATTCAGTAAGTCACCG
>CAZWSU010000031.1:0-5048 GCA_964636755.1 uncultured Desulfurococcaceae archaeon | reverse complement strand
AACTACGTTATCGAGTTTCGTTAGTGGGTGGTTTGGTGGTAGTGGTTCTTCTTCGTATACGTCTAGTCCTGCGCCGGCTATCCATCCTTCTTGTAGTGCTTTAATTAATGCTTTAGTATCTACTACACCACCCCTAGAAGTATTCACTAATATCGCGTTCTTCTTCATCAACCTCAGCAAACCCTCACCAACCAACCACCTAGTCTCAGGAGTAAGAGGAACATGAACACTAACGAAATCAGACTCCCTCGCTAAGGTCTCTAAGTCCACGAACGTAGCACCTAATTCCCTCTCTATCTCGGGACTCGCTCTGTAAACGTCGTAATACAGTACTCTCATGCCAAAGCCTTTAGAAGCTATCGCGGCGACCTCCCTCCCTATCCTGCCAAACCCTATTATCCCTAACGTCTTGCCCTTAAGTTCTATTCCCTCCGCCTCTTTCTTGACCCACTTACCTTCACGCATCTTTCTGTCAGAATAAGCTATCTTCCTAGCTACGGAGAGCATTAAGCCTATGGTTAACTCGGCCACGCTCCTCGTCGGTGCTTCAGGAGTGTTAATTACTTTGATTCCTTTAGCCTCAGCCGCTTTAACGTCTATGTTGTCAAGCCCTACACCAGCTCTAGCGATTATCTTTAGTTTCTCGGCTTTGCTTATCACTTCAGCCGTGACCAGAGGCTTGCTCCTGACGAATAAGATGTCCGCGTCCACTATCAACTCACTTAACTCTTTCTCTGAGGGGTACTCCTTATACACTACTTGGATACCCGCGTCCTCAAGCATTTTTATGGCGTCTCTGTGGATGGGGGCAGCTATTAACGCCTTCATTTCTTGCCCACCCACCCGAGCTCGGCTAACACCTCCTTAATTACCTCCAGCACCTCCTCTATGTATTCTTTAGGCATGTAACCCATGTGCCCTATCCTGAAGGAGGTTTTCTTAAACTTTCCGTAACCTGCCGCTATCTCGTAACCTCTCTCACGAACCCTGCTGTAGACCTCATACCCGTCAATACCTTCAGGAGATTTAACGGACGTGATAGTAGGTGATTCGTAGCCTTTCCTAGCGAAGAGTTCTAGCCCGAGCCTCGTAACCCCGTCTCTAACCATCTTGGCTCTCTCAGAATACATGGAGAGCCAAGCACCCTTACCACCCATCTCATCAACAACTCTCAACATGACGTTCAGACCTATTATCTGAGGTATTGGCGGTGTTGAGGGAGTAGACCACTCTTTCTCTTGGTAGTGTAAGTACTTCAGCACGTCAAAATACCAGCCCCTGCTAGGTATTGCCTCAGCTTTCTTCAGAGCTTCCTTACTGAAGACCCCGATAGCCAAGCCCGGAGGTACCCCGAAAGCTTTCTGACTACTTGAGAACACGACGTCAAGACCCCACGCGTCAAACTTTATCTCAGCAGCCCCCATCGCGGAGACCGCGTCCACGAAGACTAGCTTGCCGTGTTTCTTAGCAACCTCAGCTAACTCCTTAAGAGGGTTTAAGACGCCTGTACTGGTCTCGTTATACGTTATCGTCACAGCCTCCACCTCAGGATGCTTCCTCAGAGCCTCGTCTAACTCGTCGGGGAAAACAGGCTCGCCAGCGTTCTTCTCTAAAACGACTGCCCTCCTACCATTACTCTCAACCACCTCCCTATACCTGGAGCCAAACTCACCTATTATCGTGGTGAGAACGGCGCCGTCTAGCGAGACGAAATTCCTCACGCTAGCCTCCATGACGCCTGTGCCGCTGCTCGGGAATAAGAGGACGGTTCCCTCACTAGCCTCAACAAACCTGGCAAGCCTCTCAACAGTATCCTTATGTAGCTCCCTATACTCCTTAGACCTGTGACTAAACATCTGAAACTTCATGACCTCAAGAACTTCGGGGAAGCAAGCGACAGGACCTGCTGTGAAGAGCTTGAGGTTTCTCGGCCAGACGATCTTCCGGACTTCATCAATTACCTTACTATTTAATCTTTCCTGACTCAAAGCATCCACCAATTAGGTTTCGTGGATAGAGTTAATAATTATTGTTTCTACTAAACAGGCTAAAACGGGGGGTCTCACGCGTTGTTGGATAAGTATAACGTTTAAAGATAGTTAGTCAAGTACTCAACCTCTATCTTGGAGGCTATGCCCTTACTAAGACTTATTTCCACCCCCCTAACCTCTAGTATGATGAAGCCTTTATTATTGTGCTTCACTAATATCTCCTCACCGGGCACTACCCCCATCTGGTAGAGTCTTGTTGAGAGACCTCTTCCAGCACACACTCTGAGCACGCGCACTCTATAACCCTCCGGTACATTGGAGAGCGGAGAAACCTGCTTACTCACCGCACTGCACCTCCTTAACGAATATAGACTCCCCTTCCTGGTTAGTGAAGACTATTTCAACACCTGAAACATTCACTGAAACTCCTTTAGAGCCTAAGCCCTCAACCCGTACCACGCAGGGGTACCCACAATTAGACTTAGAAAGCTTTTCGAGAACAGTGCTTAACTCGACGTAGAGGTAGATAACCTCATAACACTTGTTGGGAGTGACCTTAGTTAGGGGTATGACCTGCTTATAATCCTCCTCACTTAATTCCCTCACGAACGATATGTGGTAACGCAAGCTCGGCTTACCTAACTTAGAGTATATGGCCTCAACCACTTCGTCAGGCAGGTGTTCCATCTTATGTGCTAGGTAGTGTGCTCTAAGCTTATCAAAACCTAGAAAATCCGTGAGGAAGACCTCAATTATCGCGTGCTTCCTCAATATCTTCTCAGCCACCTCCCTACCTAAATCACTCAGCTTAACCCCCCTATATTTACTCAAGATGACGAAGCCCTCGTCACGTAGCTTCTTCAAAACCTTACTCACTGTACCCTCCCTCAGATTCAGCTCCTTAGAAATCTGGGATGTCTTAGCTACTCCGCAAAGCTCTTCTAAGCGGTACACCGTAAGTATGTAGTCTTCTATAGACTCACTCATACGTCCAGTCCTCATCCCGTCACCAAGTATAACTTAGTCTAGAGAAAATAAAATTTAGAGAAGTCTAAACTTTAAGACCCCTGAAAAACTCCTTAATATATTCAACGACGGTCAAAACATCTTCATCGCTTAAGCCCGGATGCATGGGGAGTGAGAGGACGTGCTTAGACGCTTCCACAGAATTAACTAACTTTTTACTCATGATTAAGTAATCTCTGAGAGCGGGCTGCTTATGAACGGGATTAGGGTAGTGAACAGCTGTCTGCACTCCCTTAGTCCTGAGAAACTCACTTAATTTATCTCTGACGCCGTCGCCGTGAACCCACACAGTGTATTGATGATAAACGTGTTTAGCGTATGACTTCTCGACGGGGAGTCTCAGAAACTTAATTCCTGAGAGTTCCTCGTTATATATCTTAGCTATAGCACGTCTCCTATCATTCATCTTATCTAGCTTGGCTAGCTGAACGTAACCTAGGGCTGCCTGAAGATCGGTTATCCTGAAGTTCCAGCCAATCACTGAGTGGAAATACTTCTCAACCTGCCCGTGATTCCTCTGAAGCCTAACATACTCAGCTATGTCATCTCGGTTAGTCGCTACAGCACCCCCCTCACCCATAGTCAAGTTCTTCGTAGCGTAGAAACTGAAAGCCGATACCACGCCCAGAGACCCTGTTTTAACCCCCTTATACTCAGCCCCGTGTGACTGCGCGCAATCTTCAACTAGGAAGACGGCCTTGTCATCTAGTACCTCCCTCACACCATCCACGTCCGCCGGTTGACCGTATAAATGAACGAGTATGACGGCCTTGGTTTTCTCAGTAAGTCTTTCTCTTAAGTCGTTAGGATCTATGTTGTAGGTCTCTAGATCTATATCTACCGGAATCACCTTACCTCCCGCTAGAACTACTGAGGAGGCGGTCGCGAAGAAAGTGAAATCTGGCACAGCTACCTCGTCCCCAGGACCAATGCCTAAGGCCTTGAGGGCTAGGTAGAGAGCCACCGTACCGTTGCTTACCGTGAGGACGTGCCTCACCCCTAAGTACCTAGCGAACGACTCCTCGAATAAACGAGTGTACTCTCCTGCAGCTAGATTACCACTTCCCAGAACCTTAGCTACTTCCCGCACCTCATCCTCTGTTATGTACGGCGAGTTCACTTTAATCGTCGTTGAAGATCCCCTCATAAAGTCTGAGAATATCAAATAAGTTTTTCGGGGCCGTGAGGGGTTTTCAGGGGGTCTTTACTACTGACCCTACGTTCAAGTACTCGCAAACGCTTTGAGGGTAGTACATAGCTACTAATTTCCTGAAGGTTTTGACTGACTGGTTAACGAAGTATCTGGGGACTCCGGGCACCCCAAACGATAATACCATTACCCTCGCAGTATTCTTGCTTACCGTGTAGAGCTTGTTCTTCTTCGAGAAGAGTACGTAGATAGGTCTGTTCATGCTGTCAGCCAGGACTAGCTCATACCCTGAGAGTTCTAAGACTGACTTAAGGCTGGGGATGGTCTCACGTTTAAGTGCTTTACGGAGTATTAGGGGTAGGCTTACCTTATCGCTATCCACTATTAGCATGGGTATGAATGTCTTCAGCTCCGTCACGTACCTAATCCCCTCAAGATCGTTCTTGACTCTGGCGAGGGGATTCCTCATGAATGTTCTGGCTAGATTCTCAGGTGAGTACCCGGTCTTGCTGTACGGTGCTTTAAGGTAATTCTTTAAGAAGTCTTTATAGACTTGAGTGTAGTAACTCAGATCCTTCCTTAATCCTTCCGAGGCCTTCAGCGACTTAACTACGTTAATTAGCTCTTGCCTAATATCCGGTCTATTGACCGTCACGCTGAGATTCCTGCACTCAAGAGCTCCTACGTAGTTAAACAGTAGGTCGTAGAGTAGCTCACGATACTTCATGAACTCGCACCAGTCTCACATATTTTATTTACTTCTCCTCAAATAACTAGTTATTGAGGGTTTGAGATGGGTTTCAGGCTGGGGATTCCGAGAAAACCTCGTGAAGCGGAGGTCTTCGATGTCTTGATTATTGGGGCTGGCCCGGCGGGGCTTT
>CAZWSU010000030.1:0-26973 GCA_964636755.1 uncultured Desulfurococcaceae archaeon | reverse complement strand
TCCTCGTAAAACTCTCTCAAGACGTTCTCGGCTTTTTCCTTACCCGCTTCTATCAAATCTATCTTCTCCTGAAGTTTCCTCGTTCTCTCCTCATTGATTAAGTTATTGAATCTCTCGTTCAAGAACTTGAATACCTCCTTCCCTCTACGGGTAGCTACTAGCTTACCCTTACCTACTTCCACGACATAGCCTCTTCTCTTAAGAGTGTCTAGGATCTTGGCGTATGTTGAGGGTCTTCCTATACCCCTACTCTTCATTAAATCTACCAGGTCGCTGTACGTGTATAGCGGGTGTTCGGGCACGGCTCTGGAAGTGACCTCAGTTACGAGATACTCCCCCTCCCTCAACCCACCTAAATCAACGACGTTGAAATACCTACTCAGCTTACTAAACCCCTCCTCCACCACTTGAGTAACGAAAGTAAATTCCTTACTGAAGTCGTTGAACACTAGCTTAAACGACGTTTTCTCTATCTTCGACGGAATCATTTGACTAGCTATAAACCTCTTGAAGATGAGGTCGTAAAGTCTATAATCGTCAGGTCTTAAAGGCACTGCGAAAGATATTACGCCTGCAGCTCTTAAAGTCTTGATTTGCTTGGAGTCGAGAGGTCTCGTAGGCCTTATGCACTCGTGAGCACCCTCCTTCTCCCACCTCCTCCCATGGAAGAGTTCATGCCCGAAAACTCTCTCAATGTAATCTCTAGCTATGGAAATACCTAGGGAACTAACGGTAGTGCTATCAGTTCTGTGATAAGTTATGAGACCTGCCTCAAAAAGCCTCTGAGCGGACTCCATAACCTTGACCGCGGAAACCTTCAACACTCTAGTGGCTTCTGAGAGCATCGTATCCGTGGTGTAGGGAGGCGGTGGGTAAACCTCCTGAAGACTCCTCCTAACATCGGTTATAAGGACTTTACCCGCGCTCCTGACGGCGTCAGCGAAGCCCTTAGGAGCTTTAAAGATTAAAGGAATTTCCATCCCCTCAAGCTTTAGAGTGACTAACTCAGCCTTAGCTCCGTGGATGTTCGTGCGGTCGACAACCCAGCCAAGGACCGGGGTCTGTACCCTACCGGCTGAGAGGAAGTTGAGTTTAAAGACCTTCCAGAGTATGGGGCTTAAGCTAAAACCAATCCATCTATCCTCAATTCTTCTAACTATCTGAGCGTGGACCAAGTGCTCGTCAACCGACGTTAGGTTTTTAAGCGCCTCAATCAAACCCCTGCGCGTAACTTCATGAAATCTAACCCTGTAGATATTCTTGTTTAATGGTTTGAGTAATAGGGTCACGTCCCAAGCTATCTTCTCCCCCTCGGAGTCGGGGTCCGTACCTACTAAAACCTCATCAACTTGTGACGCCAGCTTTCTAAGAGCTTCTATGACGGGCCTACTCTCTACGAATACCTTACCACCACATGACGGGCACACGACCTCCTCCTCAGGTACCTCCCTCCCACACTTAACACACCTTCTTATAGGCTTGTAGAATGGCTTAAACGAAGAATCTCTCACGGCAACCCCAAACCACTTCCTTATGTCAGTAACTAAGTCTAGGATATGGCCTCCGGTAGCGGTGATGACCATTAACCTGTTCTCGGTGAGTACTTCATATGTCTGCAAGCCGTTAATCACTCTCCTAGTAGGTCTCCCGAATAATTTAGCGATGGTCCTAGCTTTGTTAGGGGACTCAACGACGAACAATGTCGTCTTCATGAGCTCCCTCTTCTTAACTCTCAGCCTACCCTCAAGAGCTTTCCTTACCTTAGCCCTATCCCTATCCACTTCTCTTAAGACCTTAGTGACACGGCTCTCATCATACTCAGAGAACTCGAGAGTTTCTAGCAACCACTTAAGATCTCTTAATAACGCGTTGTAGGCTTTCTCCTCATCAATTACTAAAACGCTTAAACCCTTCGTAAGACCGCCTACGTAAAGCCTTGACGTCCTCCCACTCGCTTGGATGTAAGCGGTCGCATCAGGTATTATGAAGAAATACTCACCCTCCCTACCACCAAAAGTTATGGTTTTGCTCTTCCTGAGTCTATCAACTACTTCAGGATCCCTCAACACCTTGTTCATGAAGCGCAACGACTCCTCAGCAACCCTCCTCACAAACTCTTGATAACCGCTGAGTTCCTTGCCGTTCCTCAAAGCCTCGCGCACAGCTTCTAAAGTCTCCCTACTCGCGGTCCTAATCTTAATCAGCCCTCCAAGAACCTTATCAAACTCCTCCGAGTACCTCTCATACACAGCATCCTTAATCTCGTTAAGCAGTATTAGCCACCTACTCGGCTGGAAATCCTCCACACTTATTCTCAGCCTGAACTTAGGGACTCCCGCGAATACGGCATACCTTACTCTCTCAGGGAGGTCTATGCCTCTAGTCAGGGGGCTCCTGTAGGAAGCAATACCTATTAAGGCGTCTAACAACCCCTCAACAAACTCGTTAAACACCTTCTTCCTAGAACCTAGGTAAGCCTCGACCTTAAGACCCCTCCCCTTAAGGAACTCCGCTAACTTCTTCACGTAGTCAGCTCCCTTATCCATTGGTACGTAGATGAGGCCCCCACCACCAGCCTTCTCAACAATCCTGGCCACCACTTCCTCGATAGTCTCCCCGTTAGGTCTGATGTAGAAGTCTTCGATGTTCCTCCCCATCTCCGTCTTACCACCCACTGAGAATCCGTAGAGCGTGTTAAGCATTCTCACACTCTTCGTTCTTCGAGCTGTTTGCGTAGCACCACTAACCACCACGAGCCCCTTAACTCTCTCCTGGAGGGAAACCCTCAGCCTATGTGCTTCATCAAGTAATTGTCTAGCCTCATCAGGGTTTTCCGGAGCTAGCTTCCTAGCCTCGCTCTCAAGCTCTTGTATCGTATTGACTTGCTCCTCGTCCTCCTCCGTCACTCCAAGCATCCTCAAAACTATTTCAACGCTCTTACTCCTTCTGAGGAAGCTGTCCACGTCGTCTACGAAAGCTATGCTTATCGACTGCCTCAACTCAGGTTTCTTCATCAGTGAGGCCGGGGTAGTTATTATTATGGAAGCCTCACCCACGTTCTCGAGAGCTTCCCTCTTACCCTTCTCAGTCATCAGGCTATGGTAAGCTACTACTTTCACGTTACTTAACCCCAGCTTATCACGGATGGAGACAGTCTTACCGTATACCTGATTAGCTAGCAAGCTAGTCGGAACAAGTATCAGTGACTTCCTCCCCTCCCGAGCCGCCGCATATAGAGCTAATATAATCTGCATCGTTGTCTTACCGCTCCCTGTAGGAGCTATCATAGCGAAACTCTCGTTATTGAAGAACCTGCGTGCCCAGAGTCTCTGAAGACCCCACATCCTAGAATTAATTACTTTAAGAAACATATGATCAATTTCCTCAACCTTCTCTTCAATGATCTTAAGCCTACGTAGATACCCCTCCCTAATAACCTCCGTCTTCAAGTTCTTACGAGGTAAGCACTTCTTGCAAGGTAGTCCACTAACTAACCTACTTGACTCTATGTCGCCCCCGCAATTAGGGCACAAACCCCTGAAAACAGCTTCTATAGCCATGACTCTATACCTGTATTACCCACCCTAAAATACTACTAGAATGTATTGAAGCTTAAAAATCTAAGCACTGATAGCTAACACAACAAAGCACTCTCTACTAAACGATGACACTCCCTCAACCCACGGGGGTTCGTTCCTAAGTATTAAGATTGAGTATTCCTGGTCAATGATTCCGCGATTCCTTCGTGAAACCTAGTAGAGTAATACTCATTAACCCTAATAATACAGGCCTCACAGACAATGAAAAGATGTTTAGGTATTATTCAACATTCAATGATTAATATTCTTTAGAGCCTTAACAAATTCTGGTTATGGTGTTTTTATGAAGTTATGTAAATAATATAATGGTGATACTAATGTTTGTGATGGAGCTTGACGTTAGGAGAACCAGGACTCTCACACTAAGAGTTCCTGCAAGGGTTAACGACCTGCTTGAGAGGGCTTACAGAGACTTAGGCTACCCAACTAAGAGTGATTTCATAAGAGAAGCCGTGAGAGAATACATAGACGAAGTCCTCAAAAAATCAACACATAATCTTAACCCAAGTAGTGAGAAGATAAGAGTAGGTGGTAAGCTCAAGTCTTCCACTATCAAGAACGCGCGATTACTCATAATACATTAAGAATTAGGGTTCATACCTCACGTGAAACACTCTTGTTCTTGAAAAACTCCTTCACGATTGACTACTAATTACCGAGTTATTTCTCGGCAGATAACGATTTCGTCATCTATGTTTATTGTTTCTAAAACACCTTATCGAACAACGGAAAGACCCTCCGATCATCTAAGAACAAGCAATCACGTAAGTTCTTTAAAGCTTTAAAAACCTACCCGAATGTTTTAGTGGTGTTGAAGGGAGTATGTTCGGGGATGCCTTGAGGGTAATTGAGGAAGTTCAGAGAGCCTACGAGGAGGTCAGAACCAGAGAGTCTTCCGAGCTCAGTAGGGTAGGGGTTATCGGGGCTGCTTTAATAAGTGAGGTACTCGCTAAAATGAGGGCGTTAATATCCACACTCTCAGTAATCGAGGGTTCTCTGGAGAGTTCGAGGCCTCCCGTAGTTAAATTATGTGAGGGCCTCACGTACGTTAACGATAATCACGTAACCTCAGTAATCCATAGAACACCATTCACCGCGATCTCGTACGATAGCAGGGAGGGTAAGGTAACGGTAAGCAATAAGAGATTAAGTATAGGCGTTGGGGGTAGGACCCTAGAGATAAGGTTTGGAAATCACGTGATGAGCGTGAACATGCTAAGTAAGGAAGACTTAGAAAAACATGCTAGCTTGATTAAAGTGCTGGCGTCAGAAAAACTAGAGTTACTTAATTATGCGATAACCATAACGGAATCTTGCAGGAGGAAGCTAGGTCTTAGGTAGGAGTTTTCAAGAACTTAAGCGTTTGATTATCTTAGCTACCTTACTGTATGCTTTTGTCCTCTTCATTAACGTCATGTTACCAACGCTTAAGGCGATCAGAGACTCTAACGGCACGTTACCTAAGTACCTAATCTTAAACTCTCTACACAGATCGATCACCATATCTGTCGGGTTCTCGCTCATGTTCTCCACGAGCCCTACGATAGGTATTCCACTTTCTTTAAGTATTGTCAATAAGGCTCTCACAGAATAAACCGAGAGTGTGTGGGGGGTTGTCACTACCAGGGGTCTTGCCTTACCTACATTACTGATTATTTCTAGGTGCACGTCACTCATCCCGGGCGGCGTATCTATTATGAGGTAATCTAGGTTACCCCAAATAGTTATCGCTAGGATTTCCCTAACAACCTCAGTTATTTCGGAGCCTCTTAGAGGTAGTGGCTTTCCCTCGGTGTAGTACGCGATACTCATCGCCTTAATTCCGTGAACTTTAGGAGGTATCACGCCTTTATCCTCCGATGGCTTCACGCTTGGGTTCAGGTTCAGTACTACGTGAACTGACGGGTTAGTCACGTCTAGGTCTAGTATCCCCACGCTGAGGTTATTCTCGGCTATGGCTAAAGCCATGAGCGTTGAGATCAAAGTCTTGCCAACACCGCCTTTAGGGCTCATAACCGGGATCACGTTATTAACGTCAGCAAGCCTCCTCTCTATAAGCAATTTCCTAGGATCTTCATCATGGCGTCTCAAGCCACTCACTCAACAACCACCTCCATCACCTCCACACCCCTACCCCCAACAACATCGAAATCTCTTGAGCCGCATGCGGGGCACGACACGTAAGCATGCACTACTTCAGGTATGAAATGAATAGCCTCCCTCTCCTCATCATTAAGACTCATCTCATTAAGAGTCCAGGAATGCCCGCACCTCCTACACTGAAACGTCGCCGGTTTCCTAACGAAAACCACCGAGTCCTCACTAAGCTCGCAACCCTCAACCCTCATTAGCTCCGTTAGAGCGAACCTGAAAACCTCCTCATCAATAGACTGCAACTCACCCAACCCTATCTTAACGCTCTTAAGCTTCCCGCCACCCGCAACACTACACAAGTACCGCACCACACCCTCCGCCAAAGCCCACTCATGCATCACTCAAACACCATGTAGAAAATAATAGGAGCCGTAATTAATAAGGTGTTGAGACCAACCACACCATAGTTATTGTGGGGCGGCCCTGAGGAGAGCTCCTTACGAAGGGTTAGATTACTTTAACGAGGAGTCTCGACTTGAGCTTAACGTATATTAAGTAAGATATGAGAAATCGACTATACATATCGGTTATTTGAGTGAACCAAACACCGTGAATCCCGTAAATTGGTTGGAGGATTTGAGCTAGCGTTGCCCTGAAAATCAATATCGTCATAGAACTTATCGCGAGCGGTACCCAAGTACTTCCAGCACCCCTAAACACGCCGTAAAGTGCTTGCGATGCACCAAGCCCGACTTCCGAGATTGCAGCCATTACTAAGTAAATCATAACTAGCTCAGCCACCTTCCCATCATCCGTGAAGAACTTGCCGACGAAGGGTGATGAGCTGACGAGTATTAACGTGGCTATAAACATCCATAAAACGCCTATTCTCAGGGCTTCCTTAACCACCCTATCCAAATCTCCGATGTTGTTAGAACCTACGTGGTGCCCTGTCTTAGCGGAAGCAGCTATGTTAACCGCGAAGACCGGACCTATGATCAGGTTCTCCACGCTCAACCCTATGTTATGTGCTGCTAAAGCTTCAACACCTGACCTAGCGACAGCATTTATGTATATGTTGTGTCCCGCACTCCCGACGAACCTCTCAGCGGATGCAGGGATCCCTACCGCTAAGATTTTAGCGGTTATTTTTGAGGGTATGTAAAACCCTACCTTAACCGGGGGTCTTAAGAAAACGTATACGAGTAAGCCTATATACTGCGAGATCGTGGAAGCCAAACCCATACCGGAAACCCCTAACCTCGGCAACCCCAAGTAGCCTAACGCGAGGGATGGTATGAGTACAGAGCTAGACACGCCGATACTGATAGAAGAGTACGTGGGGGGCCACGGCTTCTCAACAGCTCTGAACAAAGTAGCTATCACGGAGTTAAGCATTAGTGCAGGTATAGAAAACACTCTCAGACTTAAGTAAGTTACCGCCACTTCATTAACCGATTCCTGACCTCCTGAGAGCAAGCTTGTATAGATAGGTAGCCAGAGTGGTGAGGTAGTGACCACGGCTAGCGAGGAAATGACCGACGTCATGAGCGTCTCGCCGAAAGCTCTCTCAATCAGTCTCAAATCGTTGCCTCCATAGGCCTGGGAAGTGATTACCAGTAAACCAACCATGAAGACTGAAGCCACGGCATTTATTATTATGAATAGGTATGACGCAAGCCCTGTACCGGCTAAAGCTTCCGTACCGATCTTCGATGCGGTAATCATCGCGACAAGACTTATTATCGAGTCCGGCACCATACCCACGAGTACTGGGAAAGCTATCCTGGAAACCTCTCCCCCTGAACCCATTTGAAAATAAACACCTACCTCACAGTCCCGTCAGTATGGTGTGGAGATTCTCGGCCCATATCCTGCAAGTACCTTCTGAGCTAACCATGCAAGGACCGTAAGGATTTTCTGGGGTGCAGGTCTTCATGAAGAGTGGGCATGAAGTAGGCTTTGCCCTACCTAACGTTACCTCACCACACCTACACCCAGGCAAGACGTCGCTGAAGTCGGGTTTCTCAACTATCCCGTACCTCAATGAAGCATCGAAATCCGCGAACTTCTCCTTAAGCAAAGCACCACTAGAAGGAACGACGCCTATGCCCCTCCAGTATGAGTCAACTACCTCGAAGACTTCGTTGATTATCTTCTTGGCTCTAAGGTTACCGTCCGGCTTAACAACCCGAACATATTCGTTAATTAAGGAGGGCTTCCCCTCAACCTTACACTTAAGCACCGCGAGTATGGCTAGGAGAACGTCCACGGGTTCAAACCCGGAAACCACGGTAGGTATACTGAAGTCTCTTACTAGGAATTCCCATTCCTTATACCCTATCACGGCTGAGACATGTCCGGGCGCTATGATGCCGTCCACACTTACCTCACGTACGTTTTCTAGAAGGTACCTCATGATTGGCGGCGTGAGTCTGTGAGCACTCAAGACAGTCAGGTTTTTAGGGATTACCCGGTTGTGTACGGGCTCAGCTACGGCAGGCATGGTGGTCTCAAACCCCACGGCGAAAAAGACGTGTTCCTCATTTTCTCTCTTACCAGCTTCTTTAATCGCGTCTAAGAAACTGTAAACCACCGTGACCTTACCCCCAAGCATCTTAGCCTCGGTCAGGCTCCTAGGCTTAGCTCCTTTAACTGAAGGCAACTTAAACGCGTCACCATACGTGAAGACATTAACTCCTTCAAGAGCTAGCTTAACCAAACCCTCGACGTAATGTCCCGGGGTCACGCATACAGGGCAACCAGGACCTGCGATCAACTCCACGTTTTCCGGCATTAAGCTCCTTAAACCATAACTAGTTATGGTCCATTCATGCGTACCGCAGAAATCCATTATCTTAACTACCTCACCGCCCAGTCTCCGAGCCAGCTCCCTTATCAACCTAACTATCTCAGGCGTTTCAGGATTCTTAACGAAAAGCTCTCTCAACCTAGTCTTCAAATCCATACCGCTCATCACTGAGTAAATATCTCACAAGACTAAATTAACCGTTCTGGGAGCGTTAGTTAGCTCAAGTAAACGTTAATTAACGCGTCCGCATCCAGCTTCTCCAGCTTGAAAGACACTATGTTCCTGTAACCCTTCAGATCTATTCTGTTCACTCCCTCACTTAACTTATATCTCTCCGAGCCGTAATTCAGTGGCGGTAAACCGATGTCGTAAGAGTTAATGATTATCTCATTAGGTTTACTGCTCCTTATGATTAACTCAGCTTCCTTATATCCGGTGAGCGGCACACCCCCGAAGCAGGAATCACCTACTGCCCAGCCGTGAACCCTGATAGTTAGTGGCGGGTTACTACTACTTACTAAGGAATATTCATCCACTGACATAATGCCCCTCACGCCGCTATCTATAGGGGTTGAGTCTTTACCGCCGAGGTTGGGGGTTGTGTTATACGCGAGGAGTATCCTACTACCTGCTTTAGTCATGCTGGTTATCCTGGCACCGAAAACCGCTAATATCCTTGCCTGAGGAGGTGTTATGTAAACTAACGTCGTAGGCGCGGCTATGGTGTTAAAATACCTCCTGAGATCAACCTCCTCAGGGCTGCCCTCATGTGGGTGTATGAACCCATGCGTACCAGCGTTAAACACAGCTAATATACCCCCACCCAAGTTGAGTGCGTTACTCCTGTGCGGTGCGTAAACGTTCATGCCGAAATCAAACAATCTTACGAAAACAGGTTTTTCAACCTCGGGTTCTACAGGATTACCTACTAAAACACCTCCTCTCATGAAGTGCCAGTACCTGGTATAAGCGCTCACCGCGTAGCCAGACGTCCTATAGAGAACCCCGTAACCATCTAAAGAAGACTCGGCCCAGTCCCCTACCTCATGCCTTACCCACACCCTCCTAACCAGATCCAGACACTGAATGCCGTCAACACCTATCATCCAGTTAGGCTGCATATCGAAACACGCGTAATCAAGGTAGAGAGAACCCTTAAGCGCCGGCACATCACTTAACTTGATGAAGCTCCCCCCATCCCTGCTTAGCTCGTAAACACCTAAATTCTCCATGCCGTCCGACCTACCTATCAGCAGAACGTCTTTCACCGGGTCGTAGATTATCTGAGACACTTCCCCAGCCCACCTGAACTCATCGTGAATACTGTCTTTCCAAAGCAACTTCACCCTCCTTTCCTTTATGTCGTACTCGTGTACGTGACTATACTTATTCCTGAAATCTATCTCACCAGCGAAATCCTTCTTACCCTTAAAGACCGCGGGATTATGAACCCAGCCTCCGAAATATATCTTATCATCAACCACGTCTACCGCGTTATACGTGTCCCCTCCTGAGGCGGGGCCGGGACCTAGCTCACTGAACCTGTACTCTATTATCTCATCATCCACGAAATACGCTGAAGCCTCGAAAGCGAGCGTGTAGTAAAGCACTCCCTTAAAGTACTTAAGCCCGAAGATCCCTCCACTACCCCATTCAGGACCATATCTCGGGGGGTACTCCTGAAGCAACCTATCTATCTTACTCAATATTAGACACCGAGTTAATTACCATAACTCGTTTTTAATTTAGTCCTTACACGGTATTATTCTTGGTGAATTGAGTGAGTGGCTTGAGGTTTAAGGAAATAAGCCCTGAAAACAAGCACGGCGTATACAAGTACTCAGGAGAAGATGATACATGGGTTTATCTAGACGTGGAGGGGTTAGATCCTTTCATACCCAAAGATAAGTACGCGGTGATGTACTTCGACAACGCTAAGTGTAGTGCGTGCAGGAGGTACGACATATATTGGTTTCCTTTCGTTAGAAGCTTAAGCAACGAGAATAACGAGTTTAGTTTTTACATAATCTTATGTAATTGGTTTGCAAGAGATTGTGAGTCCTTAGTTGCTTCAGCTACTTTCACGTATTTCGATGTCCACTCGTCACCCACCACCATCCTTCTGAGCTGGATGGATGGTAAGGTAGTCTATAAGGAGAAATATGATGGCGTCTTAAGCGATTTGGATTTGAGGACTGTCGTCCCATCCTTCCCTGAGAGAGTCAGCAGGTTCCTGAGGGGGGAGCATGTTAAGCCGCCGTTGAGTAAGGAGGACACGCTCATAAGCCTCTTAAGTAAGTTGTTGAAGGGAGGGATGTACTGAGAGGTCGGTTCTGGCAGGGGGTGTTCAGCACGTTAGATGTTGAGAAGATTAGGGAAGACTTCCCAATCCTTAAGCGCAAGGTCAACGGGAGAAGACTCATATACCTGGATAATGCCGCAACAACTCAGAAGCCGAGGCAGGTTGTGGCGGCTATAGTTAAGTACTACTTTAACTACAACGCCAACGTCCACAGAGGTTTCCACACGCTTTCTCAGGAAGCTAGCCAGGCTTACGAGGAGACGCACGAAGTCTTAGCTAAGTTCATTAACGCCTACTCGTGGGAGGAGATAATCGACGTGTCAAACACTACGGACGGGTTAAATCTCGTTGCTTGGGGTTGGGGGCTGGATAACCTGAAGCCCGGTGATGAAGTGATAGTCACGGTCATGGATCATCACAGCAACATGCTCCCGTGGAGAATTGTTGCGGAGAGAACAGGTGCTAAGGTTAGGTACGTGGGCGTCACGGAGGAGGGAATGCTTGATTACGAGGAGCTAGAGAAAATGATTAGCGAGAGAACTAAGGTAGTTGCTTTCCCGATGGCGAGCAACGTCGTCGGAACAATAAATGACGTGAAGAGAATTGCGAGGCTGGCCCACTCGGTAGGAGCCATAGCTGTCGGGGATGGGGCTCAGTACGTTCCACACGTACCCACAAATGTTAGAGATCTAGAACTAGATTTCATGGCTTTCAGCGGTCATAAAATGCTCGGGCCGACCGGAACAGGTGTTTTATGGGGTAGGAGAGACATCCTAGAATCTATGAAGCCTTTCAGGGTTGGCGGTGACACGATAAAAGATGTGACACTGAATTCAGTAGTGTGGCATGACCTGCCCTGGAGGTTTGTGGCCGGAACACCGAATATAGCTGGAATGATAGGGCTGGCAGAAGCTGCTAAATACTTAATGAGGTTAGGGATGGAGAACGTGAGGGAACATGACGTAGCCTTAGTAAGTGAAACACTGAAGAGATTTAAGGAACTAGAAGATGAGCTGGTTATTCTAGGACCTAAGGATCCCCGCTCAAGGACTGGGCTAGTGGCTTTCAACGTTAAAGACCTACACCACCACACTGTTGGCAAGGCACTAGATCTATTCGGAATAGCTGTGAGAACAGGCGGTCACTGTGCACACCCACTACACTACAGGTTAGGATTTAACGGGTCTGTTAGGGCAAGTTACTACGTATATAACACGTTAGAAGAGGTAGAGGTGTTCGTTGAAGCGCTAAAGTTAATAATATCACTTAAAGAAAGGCTTGCTAAGGAACCTGTCGAGGAGGTTTGCACTGGAACTTAACTCGATTGAGACACGCACTTAATTTAATGGTGTGGGATCAGGATCTCTTTACCCTCCAGTAATCTCAGGAATTCCTGCGTTGAAGGAAACTTTTTAAACAATGTTGATGATCGTGCTCATAAATTTATAGTAAAGATTTATAGATATGGTGTGGTTATATTAGTAGGGTTGGTGAGTTTTAGTGAGTATATGGTCTATGAACACGTTTGAGAGCTTCGTGAGTTCTCTAGACTTCATAGATCATGATAAGGTAGCTGTGTTCATGGTCTCTCCACAGTCTATAGAGCAAATATTGAGTGAGGTTCTGGCGTATAAGGGGTACCTAATTATTAAGGTTAGGGAAGGTTCTGAGAAATCCTTGGAATTCCTTAAGCCTAACACTTACGTGATTTCAAGACCTTCGAACGAAGCCTACCGATACAGCGTGTGGGTAAGCTACTTGAGGGAGGAAGGTACTCAAGAAATGACTTTCGAGGAGGGGGTGCTTTCCTCCTTAATAACGGAAGACGTTAATAAGTTATTTCTGCTTTCCTCGATTCAGGCTAGAGACTTATCCATAGTCTACAGGGCTCTTGAAGTCTTTAAGTCCCTCAAGAATGGTGTCGGCAGGGCAGAAATTTTAATTGTAGTGGATAGAGAACTCACTCTCATCAACAGGTTTAACTTAGTCACATTCTTAGCTAAGGTCTTAAAGGAGAGATTAGCCAGTAAGGTGAGCTTATTAAGGATTGACAGATTCTACAAATACTTCGAGAGCCAGACAATTAATGAGCTCTTAGATTGGGGTTTGAGACTCTACTCAGAAAGCTTGGGTGAAGACATTTTAATGATCGACACCAGAGAGATGAGACACCTGTACTTCATATCGCTGGTAAGTCTCGAAGAAGCCTCCCTACTAATAAAGAACTTAGCTGGGGCTTCACAGCTAGCTAAGTTTCTTACCTGGGGGACCACGTTCGCTGGGACTATGGGTTACGCATACCTAGAAGGTAATGCGGAACTACTTAATCAAGTCAATGTTAACGATATGGTTAAGGCCTGCGGGTGGACAGTCTACAAAGTCTTCACACCTAAAACCATGTCAGAAGATCGTATACGTGTCCTCATTAGTGAGAGCAGTGATGATTTGATGTTAAAATTGTCGAGAGATGTGTGGGACGCTATGTCAGTATTGAGTGAGGAGGAAAGAGATTTAAGAGTCCTAATTCCGCTAATAAAGTTAACCAGGGAGTTCTTAAGTAGGACCGAGAGGGGGCCTTGATGAGCGAGTCGAAGCTAGATAAAGCTGAGAGATCTAGACTTAAGGTTATTTGGGTATCGCTATTGATTTCTTTGTGGATAGTGTTAACTAGTTACGCGCTAGGATTAATGAAAGAACCTATAGGGATACCGCTCGCTGGTGCTCTCGTAACGTTAACTATGATCGCCCCACTGATTTACTCTAGAGACCTGCCCTACTACGACTCACTCGTTTTCTCTCCGCTCTTCGTGAGCTACATATTACTCATTAACGCGGTTTTCTCACTACCAAGCATTAAGTTGTCGTTGTTGGGGAGTCTCTACGTACTCTTCTCAACACTCTTATTATCCGCTGTGGTTGCGTTGAATCTAGTTTCAAAACTTAGTATCTGGGAGTTATGTGTTCACCTACCCATATTCTTTTTCATAACGTTCACGTTAAGTGATGGTTTGTGGGGAATTAGCTTCAGCGTTTACGAGTTTATATGGCTACTCTCTCTTTCCGTCATAGTCGTTAAGAATTTCAAAACATATTTCTCAGGTTTCATGAGCCTCTCGTCCTCACTCCTAGTCTTCCTAGGTCTTTACTACGTGTTACCCGACCTTACTGGAGTACCCCACATAAACGTAGGGTCTCCAACAGAGTTTATGTATGTTTACGTATCTCTCTTAGTCAGCTTTACTGTAGCTTCCTTCACAAACGTAATCTCCTACGGTATAGTGAGCAGAGGTAGGGAGACTGTCAACCTAGTCTTGTTCTTCATGAGATATTTCATATCCGCATTAACATTCGTCGGGATCTTCTACGTATCGATGTCTGCCATTCTTTTAACCCCGTTTTACGGGTACCTAGAGTATAACCTGACATCGGCTTTCTTAATAACTATAATAATCTCTTCAATAACCACGACAACGTTGTATCTGAGGACGACGTCGGAGGAGAGGAAGTACCTTAGCTCTTTCCTAGAAATCTTAGAGCGGGAGCTACGCGGTCTTGAAGTAGTCTATAACGAGATGAACAAGACTGGTCTATGGTCTGAAGAAACGCTTAGGGAGGTAGAGAGAAAACTGAATGACTCAAGGAATAAGCTGATAATCTCTAGAAATAGCCTCTCAAAGAGGTTCGTTTCTGTGAGCAAGCTTCAGTTAATTAATGACGTTCTCGAGAATACTAGAAAGAGGTTGGGTGAGATCTCGGAGCACATGAAGTCTATGTACTCTAATGCATTAATAACTCACTCCAAGATAGTAGCTCTAGTTCTAGCAACCCCCTACAGCACCCGCTTCAGGGAGGGTTCCCAGAAGTTTGAGGAGGTGGAGAAGATTGATGAGATACCTCAATACGTAGGCTTGGTAGCCAACACACTAAGAGAGAGTTGTTCCACACTCAAAAACCTGGTTTTAAACACTTACATAACTGTTTCAGAACACCTACCCCTTCCCTCAATAGAGCCTGATAAGATAGAGAAAATAGACTGCTCTGCTAGTAGGTCCTTACTGGATGACTTACGTTTAATGCTCGAGAGTTACGACAACATAATTAATACAACCCTGCCCAAGCTTAGGGAACTACACAGCAAATACATAGAGATTAAAGGATTAGTGGATGACAAGCTAAGGAAACTGAAGAAAAAGACGTTGGAGGGTTTTGAATCCCCGGCTATTCTAGAGGAGCTATACGGCGAGCTAGACGAGGTATCTGAAATCTTTAGCGAGTTAGAAGTACTCTCATACTTGAGGAGGTACTCGACAACCTACAACAACTCATTAATAATCTTAGATAAATTAATTAATACGCTCGACGCAGATCTAGAGAAAGTAAGTCTGAAAATAAGAGCTATCTACGGAGAGAACGTGGAGATAGAGGATCTGCTCTTGGGTAGAATGAAGAGAAACGTAGATCTTATTAGATCTAAGATAAGCAAAGACAGTATAAGATCCCCTGCAAACCTAGTGGAAGGTATTGAAAACTTACTTCTAGAGCTACCTGCCATACTTGAGAATGTCGTAGTTGTTCTGGAAAGACTGGTAATCCTCAATCATTTATTCAAGCACCTAGCTTTATTCTGTGATTACATAGTGCAAGAGCTCATGGAGAAGAAGTCTATCAACGTCAACGAATTGCCTTTCACTACGGATGTTTCGGTACAGCTCATTTGGGTACTCTTAATGAGTAGGGGCGACATAGAAGTTTATGAAGGCGTAGTACGTTTAAAGGAGGGGAGGGGTTAAGGTTGACCACTAGGTGTTATAGAAATAATAAAATCGAGTATAAGTGTATTGTGAGAGCTAGCGACGCCTCACTAGTAGTAGAGAATCTTGAGATGTTGGGTGAGGTAAAGAGAATACATCTCAAAAACGTGAAGGAAGTGGCGAGACTTCCTGACGGCAAGCTCGAGATAAGAACTGTGGACGGTGACGTGGTAAATATGTTGATCAACGAGCTAGTGAGGAAAGACGTAGAATACTTCATGTTCCTTTACTACTTCACGAAGGAACAACAGAACATTAGAGAAACCATCATGAGAAATCTCCACAATTACATTTTTCTGATTCAGCTAGCTTTTAAGATCCTCCAATCACTCACTAAAGGTAACATCCCGCAATGGGGATTTTACAGGGAGTTAATAAAGATATTACAGGATTTCAATGACACGCTCTCGTCGTTGGAGATGAAGGAGCTTAGCGAGGCTCTAGCGAAATACATAAAAACTTTCACGAGTGCCGTGGAGAGGAGGAGCGTGTCATCGCTAGTGAATTCTTTAAGGAATTACGTGAAGTTCTTAACAGCGTATTTCAGCTCCTTCTTAAGGGAAACAATTAAATATTTTGATCCTTTACACTTCGTAGACCTAACCTTGATTGCGTACATACACTTTTACTCCAAGAATTTAGGATTACCGCTTCAAGCTGAAAGAGCTCGTAGAGAGTTCGAGTACATAGCTCAGGAACAGGTCTCTAAGCTAGGCTTACTCGATGAATTACTTAAAGAGAGGATTACGCTAGCTATGAAATTATTGCTTCAGACGTCAAGAGGGCCTGAGGAGATTCCTCAAAGACTAATGGATGTGGTCGAGGAAGAGATAAATAGATACGTACTACAAACGTAGCACTAACAGGTTCTGCACTCTTCAGAACCTCTCCTCACCCTTCGGTCGCTCCTCAGAAACACCTAGATATAAGCTCTATTACTTCGTAAAGAGAGTTAACTACTATATACTTATGCTTTGCCGGAAGCCTTACCCCACCATAGTTTAGGAGGATCGGAAAACCCACAATGTCGAGAGCCTCAAAATCCCATTCAGTATCGCCTACATACATGAACTCTCTGAGCGGCACCTTAAGTTGCTTCGAGAGGCTCTTCAGGATCTCACCCTTCCTGAGCGGATTAACTACCTCGATACCTCTCGGTATTAAATACCCTTTCTCATCAAAGACTAACTTATTAGCGAACGCTACGTCTATACCTAGATCCTCCCTCACCCTCTCGGCAAGCAGGTCTATACCCCCGCTAATAATCGCTGTGTACACCCTTCTCTTTTTCAAGAAGTTGATCAACTCTCTAGCGCCCTCAACTAACTCATACTTAGAAAACGCTCTAATTATTTCTTCCTTAGATGGAGGCCTCCCAAGAGCTTTGATTATAGCTTCTAAGTCTCTCCGCATCCACTCCTCATAAGTTATCTCCCCCTTCAAGAATCTTTCCGCGTCATTGCTCTCGTTGATTATGTTTATTGAACCGAAGTACTCGTGTAGTGCCCTCCAGGAAGACCTCCACTTAGTTAAGACCCCGTCCATATCGAAAGCGGTCACGCCTATCTCGCAGGGCAAGCTCCTCAACCCTCATCAAACTCTCGTTAGCTGTCTAAGTGATTACCGCTTATCCAAGTATTTATATCCCTCCCTATACGCTCTTAAAGAGAGCTCTCTAGCCCTGCCCTCGAAAAAGCTTGATATAGCTTCCTCTACCTTCCCGTTATCGAATAATCCCGAGATCCTATTTAGAACCCCTAACAGAACCATGTTAGCTCCCCTAGAACTACCTAGACCCGAAGCAATGTCTCTAGCTGGAACTACGACAACCCTCTCGGGCTTCACTACCTCCAGGATTTGCTTAATTACTTGCTCTTTCAAGGACGAGTTCTTGCCTGCTAAGCTCATCGATGTCGGCGGCTTTATGACGTCATCTAATATTAATACGCCGTCATCACGTAAGTACTTTAGCGTTCTCGCACACTCTATTACCTCCATACAAACGACGTAATGAGCCTCGTTAAGATCAAACAGCGGTGAATACACCTTCTTACCAACACCCACCCTCACGTAACTAACCACGCTGCCAAACCTCTGAGCCATGCCTAAAGTCTCGCCGGTCCTCACGTAATACCCTGAAGCAACAGCGCTTATCGCTATAATCCTAGATAGTGTTAATCCTCCCTGACCACCAACAGACGATATAAGTATATTGACTACCCTGCCCTCACTCATGAGGTTTCACCTCAACGATAGCCTTGTAGGGGCAATACCTAGCGCAGAGACCACACCCAACACAATCATCTAATGAAATCTTGACTTTATTATCGTCCCCTATGTATAGGGCCGGACAGCCTGTCAGCCTCACACAGGCTAAGCAACTAACGCACTTATCGCTTAAGACGGTATATCTACTCCTCACACCCTCCCTCCTAACCTTAAGTAAGGCGCAAGGCGCTTTAGCCACTATCACGTTAACACCAGGCTTCTTAACGAACTCACTCACCTTACTGATCATCTCATCTATTTTGAAAGGATCAACCACTGCCAGGTTGTCGACACCGATAGACTTCAGTAACTCAACTATATCCACGGGTTTCGCCACCCTACCGGATTCCGTGACCTCCCAGGCAGGGGTTGATTGATGTCCCGTCATAGCTACGACGGAGTTATCAAGCACTAAAACAAGTAAATCCACTCTCTTATTAACTGCTTCAATCAACGGCTGGAGTCCTGCGTGGAAGAACGTGGAGTCCCCTATGGTCGCTACCACCGGTTTGCTGAAACCCCCTACCTTAAGACCCATAGCCATCGATATGCTGGCTCCCATACTGTGTTCAGTCCATATAGCGTTTAATGGGGGGTTAACACTTAACGCGTAACAACCGATATCCCCGAAGATAGGTATCTCATCACGCTTATAACCTGCTTTAGCTATGCCGAGGAGCAACGCAATATATGAGTTCCTGTGAGGGCAGCCGGGACATAAGGGGGGTGGTCGGGAAGGGACGTCGAAACCCTTAACCACCTCACCGTGAGACGGCTTGACGAGATCGTAACCTAAAATTCTTGAAATTGCTTGAGACACCACACGCGTGTTAAGCTCTCCTTCCAGAGGTAGGTAACCGTTTAACTTACCGAATACCTCTACCCTCAGGTCCTGCTCTTGTAGCAACGCTTTAACCGATTCCTCCAAGTACGGATCCAGTTCCTCAACTACTAAGACCTTACTGCAACCACTTAAAGAGTTAAGCAGGAAATTTCTTGGGATCGGGTATAACATATCTACTTTAATGACCTTAACTTTACGTTCCCATGACTCAACATTATCCAACACTTCCACAACGTAATTATAACTCACCCCCTCAACGACTACGCAGACAGAGCCCTCACCTAATACCTTATTCAACCCGTACTTCCTTGCTAGGTCTTCAGCCATCTTAAGCTGATTATTAAGCCACTTATGCCTCTCTAAGTTCCACGCCATACCAGCTCTTACGTATCTGGGAGGATCTTTACGAAACTCACGGTACTTTCTAGGAGGGCTTGCCTCACCCGTTACTACCTCGCTCACCGCGTGGTTGACTCTAGTAGTGGTTCTCAGTATGACCGGCAGCATAATGTCCTCGCTGAAAAGCTGAGATATCACTGTGAAATCCTTTGCTTCCTGCGGTGATGAGGGGGATAGCATGGGTAGTTTAGAGAGCTTGGCGTACCACCTGCTGTCCTGCTCTGTCTGTGTTGTTATGGGTCCTGGGTCATCAGCCACCAGTATTGTGAGACCTCCGTTAATTCCTGAGTAAGCTGCTGATAAGATAGGGTCTGAAGCGACGTTAATGCCCGGTCCCTTCATAGTCACGAGAGATCTGGCGCCACCTAATGAGGCGCCTAACGCGACCTCAAAAGCCACCCTCTCATTCACGGCCCACTCAGCGTATATGTCTAAGTCTCTACCATACTCGTGAATAGTCATTAATACCTCACTTGAAGGGGTTCCCGGATACCCTGTCACGACGTAAATACCTGACTCAACAACGCCTCTAGCTATAGCCTCGTTACCCATGAGAGCGAGTCTCGTGCCGGGAGGAGCTTTCAACGGATTTAAGTTACTCACGATTCAACACCCACATTAAATCCTCTCATGAATATTAATGCTTTACTTAAGATCCAAGATGAGGAAACCACCGGTATAAACCTCGAAACCCTGACAACGACATCGTAAGAACCTTCGCCGGCAAAGTACCCTATGACGGGTAAGCTAAAATCTCGGTATCTTTCCTCAATAACTTTAGATATTTTCTCGTAAGTTTCAGCAGCTGTCGGGACGTAAGCAAGTACCGCTAAATCATAGTGTTCTTTAAGCTCTCTCAACGCTAAAACATCGGTTAGGGTCTCAATATACGTGTCGCCACCTAAGTCTAGCGGGTTGGACGCGGCACCCCTTAAGCCTAACCTACTTAAGGCTTCAACAAGCTTGGACGGCGGCTTAGGAATTTCGAAACCGCTTAAGTCTAGGTGTGACGCCGTGAGCACTCCTAACCCGCCAGAGTTGGTGACTATCATAACCCTGGAAGGATTAAGGCCTCTTAAACGTCTAGCAAGCTCGCAAACCTCTACGGCGTCTTGAATCTCCGTAGCTAGGTAACCTCTGATCTTAGAGACCGCGGCTTTAAAAACCTCGTAAGTAGGTGTTAAGCCCCCTGTATGAGATCTGACGGCTTCTGAACTCTGCTTACCTGTGCCACCCTTAATAACGCATAAAGGCTTCCTGGCGTTCAGTAATTTAAGACCGTTTTCCACGAACTTCCTTCCGTTACGTAACCACTCAAGGTATAGTATCAGCGCGTCGGTGCTTCCATCCTCTGCAGCGTAATCTAACACCTCCTCAGGAGACACATCAACGCAGTTGCCTAGACTAACAAAAAATGAAACGCCTGATGAGTACTTCTTTAACTCACTGATTATTACCCCGCCCACGGCACCGCTTTGCGCGGCTATGCCGACACTCCCCCTAGTAGGGAGTACCTCTATGCTCGCGTGGAGAAGGGAGTTACTGATGGTTATTCCGGCAGAGTTAGGTCCTACGACCCTTATACCGCGGGACTTAACCACGCTTTCCAGCCTTCTCTGTAGGTTAGCTCTCTCATCCTCGCTAAAACCTGACGAGATTACCACAGCTAGTCTTACCCCAGCAACGGCTGCCTCCTCAACTACCTGCGCTGCCGCGTCAGCAGGAACGGCGACTACGACCACGTCAGGTATCTCAGGAAGTTCCCTAAGACTCTTATAAGACTTTATGCCTAGAACAGAATCATATTTCGGATTAACTACGTAAACCCTTCCTCTAAAACCGTACCTTAAGATATTCTCAAGCACTACGTTACCCACCTTACCTTTTATCGGGGAACCGCCAATCACCGCGACAGATTCTAAAGACCTTAAAGCTTCCGCTAACGTAAGGCTCGTACCTCCCACCCAAGATTAATACCCGGGGGATCAATACTTAAGGCTTAATTACTTAAACTTAATTACTTAAACCTAGATTATTCTAGTAGAACTCACACATCTTGGGTAGGGGTAGGTTATGAGCGGGTTTCTCATACTGACTTGGAAGAAAATACATGAAGCTTCTCTTAAGCTGGCTTCAGAAATAGCTAGGGAGGGGCTGGAAATAGACTTGATTGTGGGTATTTTGAGGGGAGGGTACATAGTTGCCAGAATACTTGGCGATATACTCGGGACCGAGAACATAGGGGTGGTTGAGGTAAAGTTTTATAAAGGGATCGAGGAAAGAGCTGAGAGACCTATAATAACCCAACCCTTAACAGCCGACGTTAAAGGAAAGAACATCTTGGTAGTGGATGACGTCGTTGACTCAGGAAGAACTTTAGAGATAGTTACCGAGCAGGTTAGGTTGAGGGGTGCTAGATCCGTCAGAACCGCGGTCTTGTTTTATAAGCCTAAATCCATAATCAGACCGGACTTCTTCGCTCAAGAAACTAGCGAGTGGGTTGTGTTCCCATGGGAATTATGTGAGTTCATAAGAGAGTTAAGGGTAAGGGATCAAGTAAGCGACCTGGAGTCCCTGATCGCGAAGCTATGGTCTATAGGATTCCCCGAAGAGGAAACATCCCTGCAGGAACTAATAAGAACTTGCAGGATCTAACCTCCGGAATCAACCACAACGCGGTTTCATTACGTTATTTATTTACTCGAAGAGAATTTTTAATGGGTATGTCTTATGGTTCTGGTCAGGTGGCATGGACACGCATGTTTCGAGTTAGTTGATGAGGAGGGTTTCACGATAGTTATTGACCCTCATGACGGTGCTAGTGTGGGGCTTCCTGCACCTAAAGCTAAGGCTGATGCCGTGCTGATAACTCACGACCACTTCGATCATAACGCTTACCAATTAGTTAAGAGAGGTGAGGAAACCAAGGTATTCAGCATGCGTAAGGGGGAGTTCACGG
This sequence comes from uncultured Desulfurococcaceae archaeon, assembly GCA_964636755.1. Classification (GTDB taxonomy): domain Archaea; phylum Thermoproteota; class Thermoprotei_A; order Sulfolobales; family NBVN01; genus Zestomicrobium. Next base: position 4,885 of record CAZWSU010000030.1, on the reverse strand, counting down.
TAGGTAAGCATAAAGTAGTTGGCGTAGAATCATATCATGATAAGTTTAAGGGTAGGAGGAGGGGTAAGAACCTCATCTACTTGATTGAGGTGGATAAGATCAAGTTTCTCCACACGGGCGACTTAGGGGAAGCACCGGACCCGCGGGACATCAACTTAATTAGAGAACCGCACGTGATGTTTGCCCCGGTTGGGGGGACCTTCACCCTAGAACCTGAAGAAGTTCTAGAGCTGATTAAGAGTGTTAGACCTAAGGCAGTAGTACCCATGCATTACTGGCTTGAAGGCACGACACTACCTCTCAAACCACTCGACTACTTCCTTAAGCTCTCCCCATACGAAGTGCTGAGGGTTGGCAAAGAATTCAACTTCGTGTTAAGAGATTTGGAGGAGTGGGTAGAAACTAAAGTAGTAGTCTTTTCGTTGAAATAAGAATACTTAACACAGTATTTTCTTTTAAGTCAGAACAACGTGTCTTATCTTAACTCCTTGCTTCTTGGGACTTATGTTTTCTTTAGACATGTAGTTGAGGAGCGCCAACCTTATTATCTCTGACCTAGAAATACCTAGCTTGGAAGCTAGTTCGTCGAGTTTCCTCAACGTGATCTCATCTAATTTGAAAGTCACTATCCTCATCGTGCCACCATTAAATGATTACTCTTAAGAGGTATTCAATACACAGCAGATAATCACTCCATGGATTCCTCTTACAACTAAAAGACATAAGTAAGATAACTTTATATACTCCTCTTACAATATTACTCTTGAGGATGAAGAACTATTCCGACAGTACACCTATCACTCCCGGACAAACTCTATGAGGAGTTACGGCAGTTAGCTAATAGTATGGGTATTCAAGTAACAGACTTAATCAAAATATTTATTAAGCAAGGACTTTACGGGAACATACAGGTCGAGAATCCAACACTTCAGAAATTAAACGATTATAACGACGAGCTCACCTACGTTAAGGGTAAGATATACATGATTGAGAGACTCATGAACGACTTACTTGATAAGCTAGATAACCTGGAGAGGAGATTAGAGGAGCTGGAGTCGCCGAACCTCCTCGCCAGGACTAGGAAACCTCTCCTCAAGAATCAGCAGGTTAAAGCTTAATAATCCTCATTCAATTATTTTTACGGCCCCGCTGAAGTTCCCCGTGTATCGGGGTATTGTGAGGCGGGGAGGGCCACCCCCGGCCCTTCTAAAACACTACCTAGACACAGACCTCGATATTACCTCAATTACCTCTCTATACTCTCTGTTACTGAATAATTTCTCGCGAATAGGCTTCATAAAATCGATTAGGTAGTTAGCTACAGCGTTCTTGAGGTCCAGGGGGTGTATCACCCCGCTCGCGTACAGCCTTACCAGTTCTTCCTGTGACCACACATCTATTGGTCCGCCGAATTTCTGCGGTCTATCTATGGTTAGCTTCCTCTCCTCACCCCTGAATATCAAGTGTTTAGCTATTTCTATCACGGGATTGCCCTCAACTATTCTGGGCGGGCAGTAGGCTTTAAGCACCTTATCCCTTATGACTTCATCCGAGTCTGTCACGAAAATAGCTGATTCAGGTTTTGACTTACTCATCTTGTGTTCCATCATGAGCTCCTCGAGAGCTTCCTCACTAAGTCCTGTTAAGTCCATCCTGCCAAGTCCTTGGAGTGACGGTATTAGGGGTGTGTGAATAGCTATCACTTTACGCTTCTTCAGCTTCTCCGCGACATCCCTCTGAAGCATGTGTGCCTTCCTCTGATCAGTCCCTCCCAGAGCTACGTCAACCCCTAACTCGAAGATATCGGTTACCTGCATGAGCGGATATATTAGCTTAGAGAAATCTGACTCACCCTCATCCGATCTCCTACCAAGTATTGTTAGAGCTCTCCTCACCCTAGCTAAGCTAGCTGACTTAGCCACTCTGAGTAAGGTAGCCCAGTACCCCGAATTATCGACTAAGTCTTCCGCGTAAACAAGCCTGTACCTGCCCTCAATACCTAGTGAATCAATCACTGCGGCAACGTGTTTAGCCGCTGTCCTGATTAAGTCCATGTCACCACCTAATTTATCGTTAACCCACGCATGCCAGGTAGCTGCGAGGAGATTCATCTTAATTCCGGCATCAACCAAGTCCTTGAATTTTAGAGCCCACACAAACCAGCCTACATGGAAGATACCGCTAGGTTCAAAACCTAAATAACCAGACCCTCCCCCAGTCTCGAGGAGATTCCTCAACTCCTCTACAGTTACTACCTCAGCCACATCCCTGGTGACTAACCTGATTTTCGACTCAATATCCACACACGCACACCCTAACTAGAAAACATGAAGGGTAAAAAATAAAGTTAGGGATGGTCTTCCCGCAGAACCGCTACACAACTACCCCTTAACCCTCGACAAGAACTTCTCCTTATCTACCACAGCTCTCTCATGCAATCCGTAACCTATTAAAGTGCCTGAGCACCAAGCCTCAACCCAGAATACTAGCTTCTTGCCATCAAACTGTAAGAGGGTTGAACGTATCTCCACCTCACTCCCTATAGGTGCTGGGCGCACGTGATAGACATCCACGTGAACTCCCACGGTAGTCTGGCCCTCAGGCAAGTGCTCGTCAGAGAAAACACGGCACGTCTCTTCCATGAAGAGGATCATGGAAGGGGTTGAAAGAACCTCCACACTCCCCGAACCTACGTGTTTTGCGGAGTGTTGTTGCGTTGTAACGTACTTCCTCACATACCTCATGCCAGGCGCCAGACTCATCCCCGCTCACCAATCAAACTATGAATAGATTTTAGGTATTATAAGAATAGTGCGCGTGCGGATTAAGTAAGGAAGCCCGCAACCGTCAAAAACGTCAAGATACTCAAGGTGATGAGCGTGTGCTTAACGCTGTAGTAGTAAGAAGGCTCATACTCAGGCTTACTAAACAGGCCCTCCTCATATAGTGATACGTACTCCTCAGTAGTCAGCACAGTAACAGCTAAACTCTTCCAAGCTTCAGCACCCTTCATCTCACCAACAAGCAGTGCTGTCTCCATATCTCTCATTATGTGCGGTATGACCCTCCATGTGAGGGCAGGATATAGAGACGCGTTCCGCAGGCGTAGCAGTCTCAGTAAGTACGAGATCTCTACAGGGTTGAAAAAGTAGAAGAAGCAAATGAAAGAAAGGCTTATGGTGAACACTCTTAAAGCTATTAAAGCCGACGCGAAGAAATCCCGTGTGAAAGGCATTGATGCTATGAAATACCACGTGCTAGGTATTAACCCTAAAACACCGGAGTAAACAATCACCCTACTAGAACCCCGAGCAAGGTAAGTGAGTAAAACCGATGAGAGAACAATCAATACACGCTCAACACCACCTCTAGCTACCAAGACCTGGACTATCAATAAAATTAGGTTGATTAAGAACGGAACATGCCTCCCCTCAATATCTCCATGAATAAAGATAGATCTAAACAACAACGAAACAAATAATCTCAAGAAATCAGTAACCCTCTTAACAAGGTTCAATACACACCACCTTATTAGCTATCATCTCTACGAACGGGTCATGAGAAGCTACCACAAAACCCACACCCATTTCAGCAGCCTTAATTATCGCTTCAATAACGTGGAGCTTGTTTAACGGGTCTAAACCAGCTGTAGGCTCGTCCACGAGGACGTATTCATAACCTCTTGAAAGAGCTGAAGCTATGGCTAACCTCCTCCTCTCACCGCTACTAAGCTTCATGATAGGGGTCTCAGCCTTACCGGCGAGACCTAGATACTTAAGGTACTTCAAGCCCTCCAAACCAACCTCCTCAGCTGGGGTAGGGGAACTCAGGTAGAGTAACGGGTTATCAGGCACAAAAACAGCCTTACATCGATTCCCACCGACGTTGACTACCCCACCACCCCTAAGACACCCACCAGCTATCAACTTGAGTAGGGTTGTCTTACCAGAACCAGAAGAGCCCTTGACCACCACGACCTCCCCCCTACACACGTCAAAATAAATGTTAGTTAGTAGAGGCTCCTTCGAATCAGGAAACCTAAAACTATCAACGCGTATTTTCAGACATTCATTACACTCCGAGTTTACGGGACTTAACTTACTGGACATATAATTGATGACTTCCTCAAAAGGGTTTTCCCGGGTCTTGGTAAGCCTCCCCTCACTCAGATATAGTATTTCACTTACGTGCTTACCCCACAGTGTTAGGTCGTGATCCACTATGATAAACGTCTTGCCGTAGTCTTTACTGAGCTTGGCGACAAACCTCACCAGAGTCTCAGAATTGCGTTTATCAAGATATGATGTCGGCTCATCTAGTAAGAGTATTTCCTTCCCTGAATTCACCGCTATTATAAAAGCAAGCCTCTGGACCTCGCCAGCACTCAAAGTGTACGTAGTCCTATTAACGTGGTGACCGAGTCTGAATTCCTCGAGAACCTCCCTAAGATTACTTAAAGACTTTATCGAGGTGTAGCCAACGATCTCCGACCAGATATAGGGTGTCGAGATGAAGAACCAAGGTTCTTGATGTACGTACATAGTTTTATTCTTAAGAGCCTTCAGCGGCGGGTTAGAAAAACCCTTGACAACTCCTTTAACAACTGAAGGTATTACACCACTTAAAGTTTTCATCAGGGTTGATTTCCCGGAGCCTGAAGGCCCTACTAATAAGACTATCCCATGCTCGTCGATGTTGAAGGAAACATCCTTCAACACATGGTAGTTGCTGAGCCATACATTGAGATCCTTTACCTCTATCAAATTATGCACTACCCTCTAGCTCTATTAACGAATGTGATGACGGGTGAGGAGAGCGTTAAACCTACTAAGGCTTGACCTAGGTTGACCGGGACCTCAACGAAGGCTTCCTCAGGCGGTATCCC
>CAZWSU010000029.1:0-9005 GCA_964636755.1 uncultured Desulfurococcaceae archaeon | reverse complement strand
TATTTAGGATATTGGTAATTTTTGATTTGTTGGAGTTGATTGCAGTAACGCCATAGTGGTGACTGGGGGTTCCGTAATAAGTCCTAGCGACATCACGGTAGATACCCTTAAGAGTTACTGCGGTAAGGACATGCCAGGCTTCGGCGAGCTCTTCAGGTACTTAACGTTCACTGAGTACGGGTCCGCGGCGATAGCTTCAAGAAGCTTCGCGTGTGTGTCGGGGACCGCCCTACTATTCGTGCTGCCCGGATCGCCGGACGCTGTCGAGCTAGCTTTAAGAAAACTAATAATGCCTGAGGCGCGCCACCTACTCTACGAGCTTAGGAAGACTTAATGACCTTTCTCATAAACCTTCAAAGATTTTCGCGAGCTTCTCGTGCATGAAGAGTCTCGAGTATATCTTAGAGATTTCCTCCCTATCCCTCTCTATTATCGAGACCTGACCGGACTTCCGGCTCACCCTCATTAAGAGGTATCCGGGGACCCAGTAAGAAGGCTTCACACGCTTATCTAGACATAGGTTCTTGAGGATTTCCCTGACTATGGCTATATTACTCTTGAGGAGTATTTCGCGCATGTCTATTCTTGGAGGTCTAAATAACTCTAGGTTCCACCACCTCCTAGTTCTTTGTTGAGGTGCTTCACCGGATATTAAGTCACCGAAGAATTTCCTGGCTTTCTCCTCGTTGCTTAATATTTCCTCAGCTGCTTCAACGTCTTTAAATAACTCGTACTCGCTGCATGTGGTGTGAGCTAGCTTCACCGCATCGACGCTCGGGTATGTTAAGACTTTCGTGTTCTTACTCAACTTCCTTATCGTGAGGAACCTGATTAACGGGTTTTCAAGAACGCTGCTTAAGTAACACTCGAAGACTAGCCTATCACTGCGGGGATTGCACTCGCGGAATTCCGCTATGGCCACAGGAAACCAGACAAGCACTCCCTCATCTTTTTTAGGGTATGCTTCGATGAAGGACACACTCTTCCCTCCTAAAACGTACGTGCACCCAACTTAATAATTTTATTAGTTTTCCTTAAATACACATGTAGCGGTGTTGAGAGTGCTTGAGAGCTTGGTATTGCCTCCGAGGCAGTTCAGGATCGTTAAGTACTTGGGTGAGGTTCGTGAGGGTGTTGACGTCAGCGAAGTCAGTAACTCTCTAGGATTTAAGGAATCGGATTTGATGAGGGATCTTGCGGAGTTGGAGAGTAAGCGGCTGATAAGGCTGGAGAGGGGTTTGAGGTACTTGGTTAAGACGAGTGGGTTAGGGCTTAAGTATCTTGAGTTAGGACTCCCTGAAGAGAGGGTGTTGAGGTACTTGATGTCCGGTAGCGGGAGAGCGCGTCTGGAAGAATTAGCTTCCGCGGGCTTAGACGAGGATGAGTTGAGGGCTTCCCTAGGTCGTTTAAGGAGGTATGGGCTGGTTAGGCTTGAGGGTGGTTTAGTGCTTCTAGTTGGGGGAGCGTTGAGCGATTTCTTAAGTGAGGTGGGTAGGGTTAAGGAGATATTGAGGAATCACGTGAGGCCAGTACCCTACGATAACTTACCGGACTGGGTTACTGACCTGAAACGCAGGGGGTTTGTAGACGTAGATGACGTCAAGATCATTAAGGTCTACCCAACTCAAGACCTACTCAAGTTATTGAGTGAGGGGAGGGTTGTTGAGGGCGTTCTAATAACTAACTTAACTTCCGAAGCCCTCGTCACCGGGGCGTGGAAGAAAGCGATATTCAAGGAGTTTGATGTGGGGGTCGAGGTACCTACACGCACGCTTAGGTTGAGACATCCCTACACGCTGTTCATGAAGTACGTTAAGGAGATACTGGTTGAGATGGGGTTTGAGGAGGTTAGGGGTCCTTACGTGGAGAGCTGCCTCTGGAATTTCGACGCTTTATTCGTTCCTCAGTACCATCCATCAAGAAAAGAAACAGATGTTTACTACGTTGATAACGCTCAAGCAGAAGTTAAGGAGGTTGACGTGCTTGAGAGGACTAAGAAAGTCCATGTGGAGGTCTGGAGGTATGGTTGGAGGGAGGACGTTGCCCGGATGACTGTCCTCAGAACTCACACGACACCAGTATCTTTGAGGACCATATACGAGCGTGGTGCGGGGGAGTACAGGGTGTTCTCCTTCGACAGGGTTTTCAGGCCTGACACGCCTGACCCTACGCACCTGATGGAGTTCCACCAGCTGGAGGGCATCATAGTGGGTAGGAGAGTGACCTTCAGGGAATTACTGGGTTTCTTCAAGGAACTCGCTAAGCGTTTGGGGATGGAGGAGGTTAGGTTCAAGCCGGCTTACTTCCCCTTCACGGAGCCGAGTGTTGAGGGATTCGTGAAGCACCCTAGGCTGGGGTGGATCGAGGTCTTCCCGGGAGGGATGTTCAGGCCTGAAGTACTAGCTAGCGTGGCCTTACCCACAGACTATAAGGTAGCTGCTTGGGGGATAGGGATAGACAGGCTTGCCATGATAGTTCTGGGGTTTGATGACATAAGAAATCTTTACTCGTGTGATCTAGACCTCATAGAATCGACGAAAATACCTGGGGTGATTCTGAAGCATGCCTAAGGTTGAGGTAAAGTTATGGGATGTTGAGAGGATAGCGGAGACGCCGCTTTCCCTAGAAGAATTAACGAGGATGCTGGAGATCCTGAAGAGCGATTTAGAGGAGGTGAGGGGTGATACAATAGTTTATGAGGCTAGCCACGACAGGCCTGACATGTTCTCCGCTGAGGGTCTCGGCAGGTCAGTAGGTGTATACAAAGGTTCTAGGAAGCCTATTAAGTACGTTGTCGAGGATTCCTCAACCTACTTGGACGTTAGTGAGGCACCTGAATATAGGCCGTACGCTTTCTTAGCTATAGTGGAGAATCTGGAGCTGGATGAGGAAGCTGTCAGGCAGATATTTCAGTTGCAGGAGAAGCTTCACGCCACATACTGTGGTGATAGGGAGCTTGTCTCGATAGGTCTCTACGACCTAGATAAGGTGAAGCCGCCCATAAGGTATGTTGAGGTAGAGAACGCTAGTTACAGGCCGTTAGGCTACGATAGCGTCATGAGCTTAGACGAGATATTACGTATGACTGAGAAGGGGCTTAAGTACGCTCACCTAGTACGTCACCGCCACTACCCACTCTTAGTAGATTCTGAGGGGCAGGTGCTTTCATTCCCTCCAGTACTTAATGCGGAAGACAATAAAGTCACTGAGGGGACGCGCAGGGTAGTCATAGACGTGACTGGGACTGAGCCTTATCTCATGATGAAGATACTGAACGTCGTGACCACATCCGTTAGTGAGAGGTCGAGGAATCCTGTGATTAGGAGGGTCAGTATTAAGGGGGCTTCACTCTTCCCATACAGCCCGGTGTTGGAGGGGGGCGTGGTGGAGGTTAGGAGGGAGTACGTGACCTCATTACTAGGTATTGACCCTATCCAGGTTAAGGGTCCGCGACTACTTGAGTCTATGGGTTACGAGGTTCAGGACTTGAGTGAGGATCGCGTGGTGGTTAAGGTTCCTCCCTATAGGGTGGACGTGCTCTCGTATGTTGACGTCATAGAGGATCTAGCTATATCTTACGGGTATAACGAGCTCGGCGGCGAGATCTCTAACCCACCGCATTTTGGCAGGATAAACCCGTTGGAGAGGTTTTCAGAATACTTGAGGGAAGTTATGTTGGGCCTGGGCTTGCAGGAAGTGCTGAACTTCATGTTAACGGACCCTGACGTACTCACCTTAATTAGTGAGGAGGAGTTCGTGAGGGTTAGGAACCCTAAGATGAAGACTTACTCGGCTGTGAGGAATTCCCTACTACCCACAATACTCACCTCCGTGAAGACTAATAGCTCTAAGAGGAGGAGGTTAGAGATATTCGAGATAGGTGATGTTGTTAAGCTTGACGAAAACATGCGGCCGAAGTATACGAAGAAACTTGCTTATGGGCTTGCCGGTGATGGCTATACCTTGACTGACGGGTTAGTAGTATTAAAGTCGTTGATGAAGACTATCGGGGTTAGCTACGAGTTGAGGAAGACGTCGAGGAGGTTACTGATAGATGGTAGGGCTGCCGAGATCTTGGTTAACGGTGAGTTGGTAGGGGTTGTTGGGGAGGTGAGTCCTGAGGTATTGGTTAGCTTAGGTGTGTTCATCCCTACCACCGTGGCTGAGGTAGACGTGGTAAAGCTGTTCTCTACACTCTCTTCGTGAATTCAACGAGTTTCCTAGCTTCCTCAACTATGTTGTTAGCTATCTTAGGTCCGAAGCTCTTGAGGTTAGCTATCTTAGAGGGGTCTGTGGAAGCGAGTTCCTCAACTGTCTTAATTCCGTGATCGTAGAGAACTCGAGCTCTCACTCTCCCAATACCCCTAACACGAACTAAGTCAAGTAATTCTTCCTTAATCCCGTGACTAACCCTAGCGCTCAATACCTCAAGTCTCCTAGAATGCTCTTTTAAGCCGGCCACGTCGCATACCTTGGATGCTGCGTAGGTTAGCCACTCACCAGTCTCTACCAAGACCCTCAAGTCCCCGGACCCGATGCCGTGCCTACTCAGTATCTCGTCTTCAGGGACTTCCTCGATCCACTCGTTGAGTATCTTGCCTATCTTGTAGGCGCGTAGCCAATCATAGTACCCTATCTCCTCCACGTCCTCAGGGGGTTCGGGGATTAAGCCCATGGTGAGTGAGGAGCGTGCTTCAGTTGAGTATACTCGGTAATTCGTTACCCTGACTCTGCCGAAGTCGGGGGTTAGAGCTATTAGTGTTAGGTAGTAGAGGGGTTTGGCGGTTATGATCTTCCTTAGATCATTGAGTATTATGACTGCTGTGAGCGGGTCTATGTACATCCTCGACACGGTAGCCCCTAGCTTAGTAGCTCTTAGTAAGGAACCGCTCTCCTCGATCATTCCCTCATCTCTCAGTAACCTCAGCCCGTACCTAACCATGTTAATACTGAGTTTCCTACCCCTCATAAAGCATGCCAGGGTCTTCTCGAAGATGTTGACGAGGTCTTCAGGTGTTCTCGCATCTCCTGAAGCTATTAAGGCTAGGGTACTGATCCTCACTGCTCTATCCTGCAGTAGCGCGGACTTGACGGGTTCCGGCCTGCCTAACACGTAGGCCCACCCCTCCTCCTCCGAGGACACGTCAGCAACTATTGCTTCCCCGTAGGGGTCGTACTGGGGTCTGCCGGCCCTACCAGCCATCTGCTTGAATTCCGCTACCGTAATAGGTTTTAGGAAGCCCTCGAATCTCCTAGTGTAGACCACCACCCTCCTGGCGGGGAGGTTTATGCCTGCCGCTAGGGTGGGTGTGGCTACGACTGCCCTGAGTATCCTGTTCCTAAACCCTTTCTCTATTATTTTCCTGGAGGCTAGGGAGAGCCCCGCGTGATGGTACGCGAGCCCCCTCAAAACCATCTTAGACAGGGACTCAACCTCCGTTCTAGGCGCTTCAGAAGACTCCAGCTCCCTGACTAAGTCTTTGGTCTCAGGTATCTCTTCTAGGTTTAATGAAGCTAGCTTCGACGAGAGCTCCTCGGCTTTCTTCCTAGCCTGCACGAAGATTAGTAGCTGGTAATTCTCGTTTACGGCCTTCATGTAGCAATGTTGCGGTAGGGTCTGCTTCCTCGGCACTTCCTCTAAGCGTCCGTCGGAGAAGACTATGAGGTTTTTCCTGGATAGGTAGAAGCCCTCGATTAGCTTTACCGGGCGCCAATCACTAACGACTAGCTCTGACCCCAGCCACTCACTGAGTATTTGGGGTTCCCCCACCGTCGCTGAGAGCCCAACGATCTGTAGGTTGTCGAGGAGTGATCTGACAGCCAGTAACTCAACTATGGGTCCTCTGTCCTCGTCACCAACCATGTGTAGCTCGTCTATAACTACGGTCCTCACCTCGCTGAGCCAGGAAGGCTTAAGCCTGAAGATGGAGTCCATCCTCTCGTAGGTAGCTACTATCCAGTCATACTTCCTGAGTTCCTCGCCCGGGTTGTCGTAATCGCCCGTGGTTATGCCTACCTTAACCCCTAAGCTACTCCAAAACCTGAACTCCTCGTGCTTCTCCTCCGCCAGCGCTTTCAGGGGCGATACGTAAACCCCCTTACCCCCGTTAAGCCACGTGTTAATCAGAGCTAGCTCCCCGATGAGTGTCTTGCCGCTAGCTGTGGGAGCTACCACTACTAAGGAACGTCCCTCAAGCAAGCCCTTCCTAACAGCCTCTGCTTGAGGGGGTGTGAGCGTGGTTATCCCTCTCTTCTTCAAAGCTTCTATGACGTCGTCAGGGAGTCTCAGTTCCTCAACACGCAATTAACTCAACCTTACTCTAATACTTAAAAGATCTAAATAACTAAATAATGGTGCTGGACGCTAGGATTCCGCGGAGATCACGCAGCGGTATGACAGGTTCTCGGAAATGAGGGGGAAAGCAGTAGTAGTAGGGTATTGGAGAGACGTTAGGTATAGTGTGCACGTATTACTAGGTGCTGCTGAGGAGCACGGGCTACTCAAGGACGTGGTCTTCTACCTAGTCTCACTAGATAACTTGCTGAGCACGATCAACGATCTTAGGGTCAAGTACTCGAGGATCGCGTACATACAAACACTACTTACTACGGATCTCTTAACGAAACATAGGAGAATCACTGAAATCAATAAGAAACTGCGTGACTTAGGCGTCGTGAGTATTGCGGGAGGTCCTCACGCGACTGGGGATCCTTTCGGCACGGTGGTCTCACTAGGCTTTAAGTATGCTTTCCTAGGTGAGGTAGAGGACGTGCTCCCGCAGGTAATTGAGTTAGGGTTTGGTGAGAGGGATCCCTCAAGCGTTACCGGGGTTTTCTACCTTGACTCCGGTAAGTTCGTGTTTAGGGGCAGGGGGTTTACTGGTGAGTTAGATAAGTACCCGCCATTCTCACCGAGACTCGGCTTATTCAATCCCGTGGAGATAACTAGGGGTTGCCTCCACTCATGCAGCTTCTGTCAAGTCAGCTACATACATACTGCTAGGATTAGGCATAGGAGCGTGGAGAACGTGGTGTTCTGGTGTAGGTACTTACTGGGCAGGGGGATTAAGGACCTGAGGTTCATAACCCCTGACGCCCTCTCTTACGGGGATCCCGGGACGGGCCGGGGCTTCGTCGAGCTCTTGACTGAGTTAAATAATTTAAGACGCTTAGGTGGGAGGGTGTACTTCGGTACCTTCCCGTCGGAGATTAGGCCTGAGAGAATAGATTATGAGGTGGCTAGGTTCTTGAAGACCCACGTCGATAACGAGAGGGTCAATATAGGGGCTCAATCAGGTTCTGACGAGTTACTGAAGAGAATTAGGAGGGGTCACTCATCAGAAGACGTCTTGAACGCCTTGGAAGCGCTCGGCAGCGCTGGCTTGACGGCTGAGGTTGACTACATTATTGGGTTGCCTGACGAGACCTTAGAGGATAAGCGGTTAACGATCGAGCATATGAGGAAGGTAATCAGTAAGGGTGGGAAGATCCGCATCCACTACTTCATACCCTTGCCGGGGACTCCGTACGCGCTGAGGAACCCTTCGGAGATTCCGCAATGGTTGAGGATTGAGTTGATGAGGTTGATCGGTAGCGGTAAGGCACGTGGGAATTGGTTGAGTCAGGAGAGAGCTGTGAGGGAATTGCTGAGGCTCAGGGATGAGGGGGTAATCCTCCTAACCTCAGATAGAGCTCGTAACGTTCTCTCAGGTTCTTCGAGAAACGCCTGATTCTCGTGCCCCACCTTAATTTAGCTATCGTTGAGGGGATGGAGTAGGTAGGCACTAACCTCACGGAATTCTTAAGGATTGCTTCAAGCACTCCCTCCACGCTTAGCTCGCCTACCTCGAAGATATTTCTTGAGGACCCAACCCCCTCCAGCGTGTGCGCGTCTGAGTTGGAGAGCATTGGCTTACCTAAATCTCTTAAGTAGAGGAATGAGATCAGGTTTGTTAGCGGGTCTGACGAGGAATTGAATACCTCGTAAGCATCCCATAACGAGACATACCTAGACTTAGCACCTATGCCCAACCTCAGGATATCGAAGGGGTGTGCGGGTATTAGCAGGCAGTGTTTCTTTCTAGCTTCCTCCCAAAGCTTCACGGGGTTTGCCGCGATCCTAATGGGTGTCTGGCATAGGACTAACACGTCACCCCAGAAAGTCCTTACCTCAGCTCCCGGTATGACGAGCAGCTTCTTAGTATCCTTGGCTTTACGTATCGCTAGTAAAGATCCTAAAAAAGTGTTGTGGTCTGTTATCGAGATGACGTTGAGGCCTTTCTTGATAGAGTACTTAACGATTTCTTCCGGGGTTGCTTCCCCGTCACTCACGTAGGAGTGGATGTGTAGGTCTCCTTGAATAATCATTTGATGAATACCTTCACTAGGCTATCCTGGGTTACTCTCGGACAGGGTTTTTAGGGTCTTATAGCTCTTGTACCAGCTCGTGAGGAAGTAGCATGCCTTGGCGGCTTCTTCAGGAGACTTAAATGTGGGTATCTTAGCTTCAGACTCTATCTTCTTCAAGTTGCTCACGGTGTATTCCCCGCCGGGAGCTACGAAGATCATCGGCTTCCTATACTCACTCAGCAGCCTCTTCATGCTCGCGAGCACGTCCATAGGCTTAAACGCCGGTGACTGCATTATCCCTATAACTATTATTATGTCGACGTTCTCGTCCCTCATCACCGCCTCCGTAGCTACCTCATATCTTTCCGGCGGTGCATCACCAAGTATGTCTACGGGGTTGTTTAGTGAGGCTGCTGGGGGTAGCTTACTCCTCAAATAATTTCTTGTTTCCTCAGATAGTTCAGCGAGCTGAAGGCCGAGGAGTTCTACGGCGTCTGTCGTCAGGACTCCGGCGCCCCCGCCGTTCGTCACTATAGCTACTCTATCGCCTTGCGGGGGTGGTAGCCAGCTGAGTGCTTTGGTGGCTAGTATGAACTCGTCTAGCTCGTTAACTACTAGCGCGCCGTTCTGTGTTAGCCCGGCTTCGTAGACTTTGT
>CAZWSU010000028.1:0-8326 GCA_964636755.1 uncultured Desulfurococcaceae archaeon | reverse complement strand
CGATCTGTCGTTGAGGGAGGTGGCTTACGAAGTTGACGAGGTTTTAATAGCTACTGACCCAGATACTGAGGGCGAGAAGATAGCGTACGACCTCTACCAAGTCTTAACTCCTTATAATAGGAACATAAAGAGAGTAGAGTTTCATGAAGTAACTCGTAAGGCAGTAACTCAAGCTTTGAGCAACCCCCGTGATCTTAACCTCAGACTTGTTAAGGCGCAACTCCTCAGAAGGATAGAGGATAGGTGGATAGGTTTCTCGCTTTCCGGCAAGCTACAAAATGATTTCTGGAGGAATTACTTCTGTTCCAGACTCACGTCAGCTCATCAAGAACCCGGTAGTTCTAGGCCTGGGAAGGCCAGCAAGTATTTACTTCTCTGCAGTAAGTATAGGGAGTCTTACAAAAGATTAAGTGCTGGGAGGGTTCAGAGCCCTGTTCTAGGGTGGATCATAGAAAGTTACGAGGCTCACCGCAGATCCTTATCTAAGTACCTGGTTTTACACTTTAAAGACCTGAAGATAATGGTTAAAGTTCCTGAGAGCTTAAGAGACCTAATTACTCAAGACAATGTTAGCGAGGTTCGGGTTGATGTTAGTGGTCGTGGGGTGTCTGAAGAGCTGGTGAGCCCGCCGCCACCGTACACCACGGATACAGCGCTCTCAGAAATCTCAAGTGTTTTAGGCATTTCAGCGTCTCAGGTAATGAAGGTTTTACAAGAGCTTTTCGAGTTTGGGTTGATAACTTACCATAGGACTGATAGCGTGAGGGTTTCGGATGCAGGGATTAAGGTCGCGCGAGAGTATTTAAGCGAGAAGTTCGGCGAGTCATGGGATAAGTTTTTTGAGGGAAGAGTTTGGGGGGTTGGCGGGGCTCACGAGTGTATAAGGCCTACGAGGCCTATTGATGCCGAGACGCTTAGGGAGTTAATTAGTGAGGGTGTTATAGAGATTCCAAGGAGGCTTCATAACATGCATTTCAGGGTTTACGACATGGTATTCAGGAGGTTTATCGCGTCTCAAATGTCTAAGGCTTTGGTTAGGAAGAGGAGTGTGGAATTCCGTGTAGAGGTGATTACTAGAGACTCAAGACGTTTTGAATTACCGCCTATTAGTAAGGAGATAATATCTGAGGTTGTTTTCGATGGGTTTAATAAAGTCCTTAAGAGCTTGAGGGTCTATCAAGTTCCTGACGACGGTCTTTACAGTTCTGAGGGTTCTGACTTCAAGTACTACGTTGAGTCAGTGTATGAGGTACCCTTACACACTGAAGCGTCTGTCGTGAGGACCATGAAGGAGAGAGGTATTGGAAGACCTTCCACCTACGCTAAAATAGTTGAGACCATACTTAAGCGTAGGTACGCGTTCTCTAAGAGGAGGGGGGAGCTAATACCGTCGTTGCTGGGTAGGGAGGTGTATAACTATCTTACAGAGAAGTATGCTCGCTTAGTTAGTGAAGAGAGGACTAGGGTTTTAGAGAGCAAGATGAGTAGTGTGGAAAGTGATGAGTCTCTTTATAACGACTTGCTCAGGGAATTATACGAGGAGTTAAGAGCTAACGAATTACTTGGAGTGACTGGGTATGAGTTATAGGAGAACAGTCGCTGTAGTGAGGCTGGACTTAAGTACTAGTTCTAGGATGTACGCGGAAACTATAAGTGATGTCTTGGAGCAGATATCGAGCAACGTATCCTTACTCTTATGCCTCTCCTCAGTAACCTCTCTTTACGACTTCATTAATGGGCGCAAGAGGTATAGTAACTATAGGAATTACGTGAGAAACATTACTAAGAAATTGCTTAACGTAGTTAGGAGAAGGAATGTCTCCATCATAATAACTCCCCTAATTAGGAAGGGGGGTGCTAAAGCACATTTCTCTACAGCTATAATACCCCCTCTAGGGCAGCCAGTCTTTAAAGCAGGTAACATACTGCCTATCAATGATAAGATATCATCGAATAAGACTCCAGAGGTATTCGAGGTTGGCGGGATTAGACTATGTTTCATTTACTTGAATGAGCTTGAGGTTCCTGAAGCAGCGAGAGTATGTAAGTTTTTGGGGAGCGACGCTATAGTGGCTGTTAGCCCGCCGTTACTAACGAAGCGTGACCCGGACCTAACTCTTAAGTTAGGTGTTGTGAGAGCGGTGGAGAACAACATACCCCTCGTTGGGTTAGGGGGTTACCTAGCTAGTAAGAGGCTTCAGCAACCAACCTTCCTAGTCAATAGTTCTGGCGAAGTAGTTGATTTCTATAATGATTACGAGCCAGCAGTCTTCGAGGTCGAGATAGAGAGGCTGGATCGCTCGGTAAGGTTGGACCTAGTACGGAAATACTTGAAACTCATCAGGGAAATGAGGATTCACCCTTCTTATAGGGACCTACCGTAAAAACTTGGCTTCCCTGATTGAAGCACCTATTTATTAAAGATCGTAGAGTATATTTGGGGTTAACATAAGATGTTCGAGATTAGGTGGCATGGGCGTGGCGGTATGGGGGCTGTCACGGCCGCCGACATAACGGCTTCCGCAGCTATTAAGGCGGGGTTCTACGCTCTAGCATTCCCTGAATTCGGTGCGGAGAGGAGGGGTGCTCCGGTCACTGCATATACTAGGATTGATAGGGAAATCATCTATGACAGAACCCCCATAACCAACCCGGATATTGTGGTGGTTTTAGATCCATTCATGATATCGTCACCTAAAGTTCTCGCCGGGTTGAAGGAAGGCGGTTACCTAATAGCTAACACTACCAAGGAACCTTCGGAAATACTGGATCAGATAGAGGATTTAAGACGTTTAAGAATCACTGTGGCGACGGTTGATGCAACGAGTATAGCGATGAGTGTGTTTAAGTTACCCATTGTCAACACCGCCATGATAGGGGCTTTAGTAGCTGCCACAAATATAATACCATTGAATAATGTGGTGGAGGTAGTTAAGGAGAGATTCCCCGAGAGGTTAGCTGAAGCCAACATACACTTAATTAATGAGTCGCATAAGTTACTTAAGGTGATGAGACCATGAGTAGTGGATTGCCTTCATGGAAGGAATTACCGATAGGTGCAGTGATATTAGAGCCGGGATCTTCAAGACGTTACAAGACCCATGAGTGGAGGACTTTAAGACCTGTCATTAACCAGGACAAGTGCATTAGGTGCCGTATATGCTGGTCTTACTGTCCGGAACCAGCGATACTGGAGGTTGACAAACCCTACGTTACCTCAACTAACAGGAAATATGAGATCACTTACATGGTAGACTACGATTACTGTAAGGGTTGCGGTATATGCGCGCAGGAATGCCCTGTTAAAGCTATAGAGATGGTTCCTGAGGTGAGGTGAATGGGAAAGATAGTTCCGCTCTCAGGTAATTCAGCCGTAGCCTACGCCGTTAAATCAGCGGACGTGGACGTAATCTCTGCGTATCCCATAACACCTCAGACCACGATAGTTGAGAAGTTAGCGGAGTTCATAGCTAACGGTGAGCTGGATGCTGAAATGATTCACGTAGAATCCGAACATTCGGCACTTTCAGCGGCTGTCGGAGCATCGGCCACCGGTGCTAGAGTTTATACCGCGTCGTCTTCGCAGGGGATAGTTTTAATGTATGAGATAATGTTCATAGCTTCCTCTCTGAGATTACCTATCGTCATGACCATAGCAACGAGAGCTCTCTCAGCACCTATAAACATATGGAATGACCACAGTGATTTCATGGCTGTCTCAGACACTGGTTGGATCATGATGATGGCGGAGAATAATCAGGAAGCACATGATGACGTCATACTGGCCTACAGGATCGCGGAGGATCCGGAGGTGCTCCTGCCCGTGGCTACGGCTCTCGACGGATACTTCATGACCCACACTATTGAACCTATTGAGGTAATCGAGAAAGATGATGCGTTGAGTTTCGCACCGAAGAGAAAGACTTGGTTTACCTTAGATCCTGATAGGCCTGTAACCATCGGTGCTTTAGGGGATCCGCAATGGTATTTCGAGTTTAAGAGGCAGCAATATGAAGCTATGAAGAAGTCCAGGGAGGTCTTTGAGAAGAGCGTTAGCGAGTTTGCTAAAGTGTTTGGTAGGAGGTATGGCGCGGTTGAGTACTTCGGTGACGAGAATCCTGAAGTAGTGTTGGTGGCTATGGGTCACGTGGTAGGTAACGTCAAAGCTTACTTGAGTAGGGTTAGGGGTAAGGATTCTAGGGCGGGGGTACTCAAAATAAAGCTCTACAGACCGTTCCCGGAGGACTTAATAGTTAAGTACCTTGAGGGTGTTAAGATTGTCGGCGTTATTGATAGAGCTTTAATACCTGGTTCCGCGTCCCCAGGACCTCTACACTCAGAGGTGGTTGCGACGCTGCGTAAGCACGGGGTCGACGCCAAGACTTTGAGTTTCGTTTCCGGCCTTGGCGGGAGGCCTGTAACGCACGAGCACATAGGCGTGATGTTCAGCAAGCTCTCCGAGCTTAAGGACAAGCCTGCCTCCGAACTACCTAAAGAACCTCTGTTTATTGGGGTGAGAGAATGAGTAAAGCGTTAACTATCAGGGATCTACCTCGTGAGGAGAGATTCGCACCCGGTCACAGAATGTGTCAGGGTTGCGGCGCGGCCATACTGATGCGGCACATAACTAAGGCGTTACCTAAGGACACGATAATAGTTCAAGCAACTGGGTGCGTTGAGGTCACCACCACGCTATATCCTGAGACTTCATGGATGTATCCGTGGCTACACATAGCGTTTGAGAACGCCGCAGCCGGTGCTTCAGGGGTTGAGGCAGCTATTAGGGCTCTTAAGAAAAAAGGACAATTACCTCCTGGGAAGGAGGTGAAGGTTGTGGCTATAGGAGGCGACGGCGGTACATTCGACATAGGTATTCAAGCACTTTCAGGAATGCTTGAGAGAGGTCATGACATCCTCTATATAGTTTACGATAACGAAGCTTACATGAACACGGGTATTCAGAGGAGCGGGGCCACACCGTTCGGCGCTTGGACCACCACCACGCCAGTAGGGAAGGTATGGCATGGTGAGTGGAGACGTAAGAAGGATATTATAGGGATAGCGCTGGCTCATAGGGTTCCGTACGTAGCCACGGTGAACCCAGCCTACCTACCTGACCTTTACGTCAAGGTAAGTAAGGCTATGAGTATTAAAGGACCTAAGCTAATACACGCGTTCTCTCCCTGCGTGCCTGGTTGGAGGTATGAGCCGGCACTAACTATAACGATAGCTAAGATGGCTGTGCAGACAGGCATGTGGATTAACTACGAGATAGAGAACGGCGTCTTAAACGTGACTACCCCAGTACCTAAGAGAAAACCCGTGAGGGAGTACCTGAAGCTTCAGGGAAGGTTCAGACATCTCACGGAGGAGGAAATCAGCATTATCCAGAAATTTGTTGATGAACAGGTAGCTTATGTAAATAAGCTGGCTGGAAAGGAAGTCATAGGACCTGTTGAAGCTTAAGTGTTTTTATTACCAACCTAATATACGCACCTCAATCCCGTGCTGGGATTCCCTGTAACTGCTTAAAGGCTTGTCCTTAATCGGTTATCGCGTAACACGATGCTTTAGGCTCGTAAATCTCACCATTACGTCTTAGATTCCTGATTATTTTCTCAAGAACCTCTTCGTCTATCCCGTATTCTGAAGCCTTCTTACGTAATTCTTTGTATTTAACGCATTCCTCGCCAGCCTCTATGACCTCCCTTATTAGTTTGATTACCGTGACCTCCTTGTCACGCATGCTCTTAGCCTTGCCGGTCATTATTAAGTCTACATCTATAGTTCCGGTCTCTACATCCATCCCTACCTGCTCTAAGACGGAGTTCATCAACCTCACAGCCTCTACAGCGTCCTCAGCCTCTACCTTGCTCTTCAACCTCATCTTAGCGTGTGCTTCCGCAAGTCTGATGAGTGCTTCTAACTGTCTGGTTGTTATGGCTAGTGGGACGTCCTCCCTCTCAGCACTTTTCTTTCTTAACTCTATGTAGTACTCCTTAATTATTCTCTCGGCTTCCTCGGTTAGTTCCGGCTTTACGTATTTTCTCGCGTAAGCTATGTACTTACGCAGGAGGTCCGGCGGAATCTCCGACTCAACATAACCGGCTTTCTCATGAGTCTTCAGAACGTAGCTCGATAATGACGTGTCCTTCATCAAGTTAGGCAGGTCTCTCACCACAAATATTAGATCAAATCTCGAGAGTATCGTTACCGGTAAGTCGATGTTCTCCGCTATGCTCTCACTGCTTACGTACCTACCTCTCTTAGGGTTCCCGGCGGCTATTACTGTCGTCCTAGCGTTTAGCCTAGCAACTATCCCTGCCTTAGCTATGCTTACGGTGCCTTGCTCCATAGCTTCGTGGATAGCTACCCTATCCTCGTCACGCATCTTATCGATTTCGTCGATACTCACTATCCCTCCGTCAGCTAAGACCATCGCCCCAGCCTCCAAGAAGTACTCGCCAGTCTGCTTATCCTTAACCACCGTGGCCGTAAGACCTGCGGCGCTAGAGCCTTTACCCGTGGTGTATATCCCTCTTGGAGCTATCCTGGCAGCGTATTGGAGTAGTTGTGATTTAGCGGTTCCCGGATCCCCTACCATGAGGACATGCACGTCGCCTCTCAGCCTGGTCCCGTCACGCGTGATCTTGGAGTTACCACCGAATAAAGCTAACGCTATGGCTTCTTTCTCGTCCCACATCCCGTAAATTGTTGGGGCTATGCTAGCTATTATCCTACGTCTTATCAAGGGATCCCGAGAAAGCTCAATTATCTTAGCTTCATCCTCGGCACTGAGTTTTAGTTCCTCAAGTAGTCTCTGAGCAACGACGATGTTGTTTGCTTCAATGTATGGTGTGTAGGTGATCCTCTCAAACTTGCTTGATCTGGTGCCTGGCCTACCCAGTCTAACTACGCCTATCACTGTGACTCTGTCGCCGGGTCTGGCGGCATCCACTAAGTCGTCTGTTAAGATTACTTCTATAGACCTAGGTATCTGGCCTGCAGGGACCTCCTCAGGCCTTTCCTGAATAACTACTAGTTGCCAATCCTTATACTTAGAGCGTTCAGGTTCTAACTTGATAGTTCCTTTCCTAAAACGTTCTTCCTCGAATACCTCGCTGACGCAGACAGGGCAGTACGGAGGTCTCTCCAACTCATCTCTCAGTTCCTCCCTCTCCTCAGGCGGCCACCAAAACTCGTGTTTCTCACCGTTTAATAGTATGTGCACGTACAGAGCTTTATAGAGCTTGCTCTTACGTGGTGTTGCCTTAACGATAACGCCTTCAACAGCTATTAGCTTCCCTAGGTAGTCGCTGGTAACCCCTCTTATGGTTGTGGTCCTCACCCAACCGTTAAGCCTAACGTAAAACTTCTCGTGTTTTTCAGCGTATTCGGGATACTCACCCCTTATTAAGTCTCTTAAAGCCTTGTTGAATGCATCGAAAGCTTCGTCAGGGTTTCTCTCTATGAATTCTATGAGGTTAACGTCATACGTCGCTAGATCCTCGTAATCTATCAGCAGGGACTTACCCCCCTCTCTTATCATCCTCCTTATCCTCTCCTTATACTTGAAGGAGCCGTCACCGCTCTTGAAGTTACTTAAGAAAGACTTGATGAGCTCTACGTCTACCTTATGCTCTATGATTTCCTCACGCATTTCCAGACTCTCGGCTTCATTATTTTCGGCCACTAACAGCCCACCTCCACTCGCTAATTAGTGCTTTGAGGGTCTTTAAGAAAACAGCTTCCTCGATGAGTACCTTATCTATGTACTCATCAGCTTCCTCCTCCCTAGACAACACCGCTATCTTGGTTAACTTCCTTAACCTGTACTGGATTAAGTCGTCGAGATTGCTTTCAAGCTTGATTAAGCTGACGGCGGCTTCAGGTTCCTTCAGGGAAGCTTCCCTCACCTTACTTAAGAGCCTGCGTGCTTCAGGGTAGAAGCTAGGTTTTAGCTTCGTGAAATCTCTCTCACCACTCCCCTTCTCACTTATTAAAGCCATGGCGACGTCACGGGTCTCCAGAGTGTTTTCCTTAATCTCCACCGAGCCGTCCTTACTCAAGAGCTCCGCTAGCCAGAAAGGAATCGTCGCCTCAACACCTTTACTTAAGAGCTCCGTGGATTCCCCTATGGATAGCTTACCCAAATCTCTAAAAACAGCTACCTTAACGGGGCTCAGCTCGTGATAGTACGTAGCTAGATCCATCAAAGACTTTATCATTTGCTCTCCAAACACTATCTAGTCGTTACATAATATTTAAACTCATTTCTTAATCACGGAACACGCGTAAATACTTAAAAACTCTCGTGAATCATTGT
>CAZWSU010000027.1:0-6683 GCA_964636755.1 uncultured Desulfurococcaceae archaeon | reverse complement strand
TTACCGCTCCGACTCCTATCTAAGGTTTTAGGAGCGCTCATAGTACTCACCCTACTGAATTTCGGCGTGGTTAGGGGTGAGGTGTTTATGGAGGGTTCCGTGATTGAGTACAGCATGGATATCTCGCTACCACTCTACGCCGTAATACTCTTCAGCATGCTGATGTTTCCCTAACGTGTATTCGGGGCGATCTTTCAAAGTCAAGGGTATGATCAAAACAATAAAAACTATTATATAGTTTTCTATTGAGTGGTGTTAGATACTTGGCTAACGAGCTACCCACTATAGAAGAGATATATTCAGGAGCACAAAGAAGCAAGTTCTTCAACAACCCCTACATTAAGAGATTGTGGGAGCTTTCAGGAGATAGCTCGTTATTCAGTAAGTCACCGGAGTATCTGAAGAGTCTTAGAAGGAGTCTGTTAAGAGATTCTCTTAAGTTTTTCGTTAAGCACAGCAGTTTTTACGCTGACTTACTAGAAAGGCTTGAGATAGATCCTGACGCGGCAGATTTAACGGATTTAATCAAGTTAGCAGTGCCTTCGGATATGTTGAGAGGTGATGAATATAGGAAATTCCTCATAGAAGACTTTGATGAGGAAGGCTTTGTTTTCTCGTCGAGCGGGACTACGAGTAGCAGTCCAGTCAGGGTTTATAGGAGTTTCTTAGAGTTAGCTATGATGACTAGAGCTAACACTCTGTTATTTGAGTATGTTTACGGTAACGTGTTGAGGGAGGGTGCTGGATTAGCTCTCTTCCTAGCTGCGCGGGAATTACGGAATAAGCTTAACTTCGTCGCGTTCGTTGATTTAGCTCTTCAAGGTAAGAAGATAAAGCTGTTGTACGGGATGGACTTAGTAAAAGAGGTTAGTGGTGGGTCTCAATGGCAGAGGCTCGTGCCTAATAAGAAGTCTATAACGGAATTCCTTAAAAGTAGGGAGGAGCCAAAACTACTTTTCACAGCTCCTGCGGGCGTGCACTTACTAACGAAGCAATTCGAGGGCATGAGTCTACTGAAGAGACTTGCTAGCAAGTTTTTAATTGGTGTGCCGCCAGTAGATCTCGGAACTGGCGGGGTAATAGTCACGGGTGGCGGTACTAAGGGATTTACGGATTTACCGCCATATGATGTCATAGTTGAGAACGCTAGAAAATTCTTTAAGTCCAGGGATTTTGACGGTAGGGAAGCGCCCACGCCCTTCATGGATGTTTTAGGGATGACCGAGACTCTCACGGCGCTCATAGATAAGTACGGTGTTATGCATAAGATTCCTCACCCCCTGCAGGAGGTTTTCTTGCTTGATCCTAAGACTTATAAGCTCGTTGAGGAGCCTGGTAAGGAAGGTATTCTAGGTATTTATGACCCGCTAGCAATATCATGGCTTGAGGTATTCCTCCCCGGAGATATCATGAAGTTTGTTGAGTCAAGCAAGTATTACGGCAGGGAGTACGTTTATGTCAGGAGATTGACTAAGGATGAGGGGTGGGATCTTCAGAGAGCTTGTGGGGGGACTCTCGAGGAACTCATGAGTAGGAGGAGTACTGCTTGATTCTCATAGAACCCCTACATCCAATCAAGGAGAGCGTGCCAGCTGATCAAGTCGAGGAACCTCTTAAGCATCTTGAGCCTAAGATAAGCTGGCTTAGAGAGTATCTGAGTCAAGCTAAGGCAATTCAGGAGGAGTTGAGGAGTCTAGGTTATGAGAAACGCGTTAGGTTACTGGAGGGTGTTCGCAGGGTATGGACTGAGAAGCTGGAGAGCGGCTCTCTCGAGGTCTTGAAGAAAGAGCTGGTGAAGAACACAGGATATAGTGAGTTAATGGTTGAGGAAGATCTTAGGTTTGTCGCTGAGGTTTTTAAGAAAGAAAATATTGATTCCTTAATAAATTCGGGTCTTGAAGGAGGTGTGGGAAGTCTTGACGATTTTGTTGAGGTTGCTCCAGGGGAGTACGTCTCTAACTTACCTGCAGGTCCTGCATTCATAATAGCTTCAGGTAATTCCGTGATCCCGCCGTTAATACCTACGGTTACTTCGTTAATTACTAACAACTTAACCATCTTAAGACCTTCACTGACCAATTATATCGTCATTAAAGAAATCTTCAAAACTCTCGAAGACTTAGGTGATGAAGCGCTGGTCTTAGGTAACGCTCTCTTAATAACATACTTGAGTCACAATAGTAAGGTACTGGAATACTTGCTTAAGGAAGCTCCTCTAGGAGTAGTGAATTATTGGGGTGGCGAGCCTGGTAGAACCGTGGTGTATAGGGCTGTGGCTGAGAATCCTTATAAGCCTAAGTTAATCGTTAACGGTCCCTTAACTGGGGTCGCGGTTATTGACGGTGATTCAATAGATAGTTCTTTAAGTGAGGTTTCCGAAGCTCTTGCTATGGAGGTTTTAATGTATGATCAGCAGTTATGTAGCTCGCCTACTATGGCTCTCTTCATAGGGAATTACGAGAGAGCGATCCAGCTAGCTAAGGAAGTTAGTAAGCATCTAGATATTTTAGGGAGCTCGTACGAGATTGAGGTTTCGGAGGGCTGGCTCTATAACCTAAATACTCTCAGGAAAGCTCTAGAATTTCAAGGAGCTAAGGTGTTTAGGTCTGATGATCCCCGTAATCCATACACGGTAGTCGTGAGTAAGAGCAAGTCTTCATTTACTGGGTTGAGGCTGGTGCCCCTTGATCTTCACTCTAGAAAGAGATTCTTAGAGATAATAGTAGTTAACGATTTGATAGATTGTGTTAAACTCATTAAAGAATTACCTAGGACTACGGGGTACGCAGGAGTAGATAGGGTTCAGACAGTAGCTCTCTGGGTTCATGAGAGGAAAGCGAGTTACTACGTAAGGAAGTTAGCGAGTGCAGGCGTGTATAGAGTTGTTCCTCTTGGTGAGTCATTTCTCAGAACTCCACGCGAGCCATACGATGGCGAGTATATCCCTCGCTACTTCACCTACACGTCCTACTTCAGGGTTAGGAGAAGTGTGTAGGTGGATTCGTTTTAAGCAAAAAGGTTTTGAGTCTGATTTATTCTCCTTTACTAGGTCTTCTCTCAGCTTCTATTAAGACCTTCTTAACTAGGTAGAACGCTACAGGTATTAGTATTACCGCAAACGCTATCATGACGCCGAAAGACAACGATCTGAGTACGTCGCCTACCACCGAGTACTCACTGAATATCGCTGAAAGCCCGACGAACACGAACACAAACACTATTATGAATTGCAGGAAGGGCGCGAGCTTGCTGAAATCTGGGTGTGCTTCTGTGATGGCCTTAAATACTTCTATGACTATGATGACACCTATAGCTATTGCCGTGACACCTACTAGGAGTGGGTATATGAGTGTTGACGGTAGCTTGAGTAGGGTGAAGGCTACCGTCAACACTATCGCTATTAAGCCTACGAGCAGCAGGTTCTCTATTAAGGCTACGAGGGATTTATACGTCTCGCTAAAGCCTGTGCTCAATAATGACCCTATATACCTAGCTAGCGAGATAGCCAGTACTAAGCCTAACGTTATCACGGCTATACCGCCTATCAAGTAAGGCAGGTAGGATACCACACTATATATTAGTTCCCCGACCTCCCCGCCTAAGGGTATGTAGCTTATAGCGGCTACTAGGGAGACAGATATTATGAAAGCTTTCGTAAGACCTCCTATAAGTTCTGAGAACTCAAGACCCATCGTAGCGAGAGTCTTCCCGAAAGGAGTTGCTGATAAGGGTCTCTCCACATACTTCCTGAGAATCTTAGTAACTATGCCACCTACTATAATGCCTACTATCACGCCTAAGATGATCCATATTACGGCAGCTATGACTCCGGGAATCATAGCTACTAACTGATTCCATAATGTGGCACCTAGGTCTTCGAGAGTAGGCATTAATAATCCCTCAAATATTTTATGCGTCCACAGGATATAAATTTAACTTTCAAAGAAGACAGAAGGAGTTAGCTTAAGTACGTTTTTATTTTTTATACTTAAAGTAGTTAGTGCTAGGTGGTGTGTGTGAAGGTATTAGTGACCGGAGCTTCAGGTTTTTTAGGAACTTACTTAATCGAGGAATTAGTTAGTAGAGGGTATGTTGTTAGGGGGATGGTCAGGGATTTAAGAAAGGCAGACTACTTAAGGAGCTTAGGCGTTGAGGTGGCTTACGGTGACTTAATCAAGCACGATACGTTGCCTCAAGCAGTTAAGGGGGTTGACGCAATCATCCACCTAGCAGCATACTATACCTTCACGGGTTCTAAGAAAATGTATTGGTTAGTGAACGTTGAGGGCACTCGCGCACTCGCTCAAGCAGCTCTCAAGTCCGGGGTTAGGAGATTTATTTACTGTAGCTCTACTGAAGCTATAGGCCCTGTGAAGGACCCCCCAGGAGACGAGAACACCCCACCAAATCCTCAATTCGAGTACGGGAGATCTAAACTACTGGCTGAGCAAGCGGTGAGAGAATTAAGTAGTTCAGGTCTTGAGTACACCATCGTGAGACCCTCAGGCATGTACGGCCCTAAAAACGTGGATGACGTCGCTTACTGGTTCATAACGGCCTTAGCTAAGGGAGGCATCTTATCTAAATTCATGATTGGAGGCGGTGAGTACCTAGTCCAGTTTGCTCACGTAAGAGACGTAGTTCAAGGATTCACACTAGTCCTAGAAAAACCTGAGGTCTCGGTAGGCCAGACCTACATAGTAAGTGATGAGAGAGCGTATACCTATAAAGAAGTATATGAGATGCTATCACACCTACTCAATAAGGAACCCCCGAAAATAAAGCTAGGTCCTAGGATAGCCAAGTTCCTGCTAACATTTACGGAGATCTATGATAGGTTGAGAGGGGGTGAAAACCTAATACTCAGGAGGTCTATAGTAGACGCTGTAACAACACATAGAGCATATAGCATAAGTAAAGCTCAGAAAGAACTAGGTTATAGACCTCAGTATGACTTAAGAAGAGGACTTGAAGAAACGATAAAATGGTATAGAGATAACGGATTCCTGTAGAGACGACGTTAACGCCCAGCGTTAACTAAAAACCATCTTACACTAAGCTTTGCGAGCCGTGAGGCGTAACCTAAACTTCCCTGCTCTACCAGAAACCTCGCTTTCCAAGGTGTGGGGGAAATCAGAAACATTAAAGAAATCAAAGGTTTAACATAACGCTAAGAACCTCTGTCCATTAACTATGAGGAGGATTTTAAGCTCGTAGACCTTATGTCCTTAAATCTTTCTTGATGTAAGACGTAAGCGAAGTATACGAGCTATGAGCTCCCTATCCTAAAGAGGAAGCCTTCACTAGATAATGAGTTATATTAGCGTCTTTTGAAACGTGGGTTATTCCCTGCAAGATTACGTTAGAGTCTCATAAAGTTCTAGTGATCTCTAAATATTTTTCAGAGTACCCACTTACAAGAAATAGGTTTTTGAGAAATAAAGAGTTGCGTACTCTGAGTATCTTTAAACTTTTTCATTAAAAGCAAATTGAGCCTATATAAAAATATTATATACATGTAAAAACATTTTCCGAGTTACGAAATAAAAAAACAAACTAAAATTTATTAACCCCTAACTCGTGATTATATTGAGGTGACTTAATGAACTACAAGAATATACTCGTCACCGGTTTAACGATCTTGTTGTTCATATCCATAATAAGTTGGTTGCCTGGAATCGCTATTGATGCGGTAGCTGATGATGCGTCGTACAAGATAGCGCCGCCCTTGCTGAGTAAGCTAGAAGGTATGAGAGAAGATGAGTTAGTTGAGGTTGTTATAAGGCTTAAGTCCATACCTAAAGAATTAAGCACTTATGTGAGAGGTAACTACAGACTCGCTGTTCAAACCCTCAAGAATTGGGCTGATTACACTCAGAGGAATTTAATCAACTTAATCTTGAGTGAGGGTGGAGTAGTACTGAATAAGTTCTGGCTAGATAACGTGGTGCTAGCCAGAGTTCCTGCAGGGAAGATCAGCAAGATAGCTTCATTACCTGAAGTAGTAAAGATCTTCGAGAATTTCGAAGTCCACATAATAGAGCCTGTCACTAAGGAAGAGACTGATGTGAGGAGTAATCAAGTCTCTAGCTGGGGTATCTTCAAGATTAGAGCACCTGAAGTGTGGGCTCTGGGCTACACTGGTCAGGGAGTCAGGATAGCGGTATTGGACACAGGCGTTGACGTAACTCACCCTGCGTTAGCCGGGAAGATGCTGACTCTAGACCCGACAAGCCCGTACTACCCAGGAGGCTGGATGGAGTTCGACGGTGCTGGAAACCCAGTACTGAGCACCCCGCATGACACACACGGTCACGGGACGCACTGTAGCGGCACTGCTCTAGGAGGAGACACGAGTTATATACTGATAGGCGTCGCGCCCGGCGCGACACTCATGCATGGCTTAGTGTTACCCGGAGGTGGCGGTACATTCGCTCAGGTATTGGCTGGAATGCAGTGGACTGTGGATCCATTCTACATAGACCCGGCTACAGGACAAATAGTTTACACGGGCTTACCAGCTCATGTAGTTTCAATGAGTTTTGGTGCTGAAGGATATTATGGGAATGATTTATTCCCAGCCATTGAGGCAATGCTGCTAACGAATATAGTGCCTGTTGCCGCTATAGGTAACGGAGGCCCCGGATCAACAGGCAACCCAGGGGATCGGTGGGGAGTCTTTG